>SFCP01000096.1 GCA_004558535.1 Bacteroidales bacterium
GTTCCTTCGTGCGCGTGAGCGTATTATAAATAAGGAGTTGGTGCTTCATCTTTCACTTTTTTTAATTTCGGGACAAAGTTAGCGAAAGGCGAGAGAAGAACAAAGCCGAAAACGCAGTTTTTGGGCTTTGGGCGGCCGAGCCGCATCCTAACTTGGCCGCAGGCAAAGTTAAGGCGAGAGAAGAACAAAGCCGAAAACGTAGTTTTTGGGCTTTGGGCGGCCGAGCCGCATCCTAACTTGGCCGCAGGCAAAGTTAAGGCGAGAGAAGAACAAAGCCGAAAACGCAGTTTTTGGGCTTTGGGCGGCCGCAGGGGAGGGAGAGCCAGAGAGGAGGCACAGCGGGCGCTGCCCTGTGATGCCGCCGCTACTTCTCCAACAGGAAGAGGTATTCCTTGTGTCCCTCGTCCGCATTGAGCCACTGGCGCGTGGAAGTCATAGAGGCCATGACGTGATGGCGGAAGTCGAGCTCGCAGGCCCGGCGCAGGCGGCCGTTGGCCGTGAGGAGGTCGAGCAGTTCGGCCCGGGTGGCGCGTCCGCCGGAGCTATAGGAGAGCGAGCAGGATGTAGTGCGCCTGCGTGCATCGGACCAGTTTCTCCAAAGCACACATAGCCAGGTGCTTGCCCTCCGCGTTCGTGCGAAATTCCTCGAACACAGAAGCGGCGACGCTGTCGCGGGTATCCTCGCGCCGGCCGGCTTTGCCGAAAATTTGGGGGCGGTCGTTCAGGACGACAGTGGTCCACAAATGATAGTAGGCAGCATATCGGACGCGCGAAGGCGGCATCTTTTCGTTGTTAGAACCATAGGGCGGATCAAAATAGGCCAAATCGAACGACCGGCAGGCGGCTGCGTCAAACACATCGCCCCGCAGGACTTCGGCTTCGGGATAGTCGGGCTGATAGCACAGGCGCGGCAGGCGCAGGGTCAGGTCGCGCTGCGAACGGGCAGACCACCGCGACAAGTAGGAGGCCTGATGCCCCAGCGTGCTGTCGACGGCGTCGAGCGCCAGCACGAGAGAGGTGAGCAGGACGGCACGGTCGTCTGCACCAAGTCCGAGGCGGTCGATTTCCTCGCGGATGGCGTCGAGCCGGCGGGTGTTCTTGCTCAGAAAGGGTCGCTTGCGGTCGCCCGCTTCGCCGCCGTAGTGCTGCGTGAACCAACCGTCGCGCCCCGGCAGGGCGTTGAGGTGGCGCAGCAGTTCCTCGTAGTAGCGCCGCTCTCCCTGTGCCCGCAGATAACATCGGGCAAAGACTTCGCTCCATGCCGAGACGTCATTGGCAGTCACGGCGTAGCGGCCCGTCTGATAGAGAGCCTGAGCCACGCGTGTGGTGCCGGTGAAACCATCCAGCACGCGGTGCACATCGGGCAGCTCGCGGACCATCGCCAAAATTTGCGGCAGCAGGCGCAGCTTCGACCCGGCGTATTTAATGCCCTCGGTCAAGGGAACTGTGTCGGACATAAAACTTTTTTTCTCGTTCGCAGCGGAAACTACAAAGCATTTGTTTCCGCAAAAGTAGTACAAAAAAGGGCACAGTCCCCGTTTGATGCAAGGACTGTGCCCGATAATTTTATTTATGCAGCATTACAAGCTCCAATCTTCCTTGGTTTTGCGGACGTAGCTCTGATAACGCTTCTTGGCTGCGGCTTCTGTGGCTGCGAAAAGCTCGTCTGCTTCCTCGGGGAAAGCTTTCTTGAGCGAGAGGAAGCGCACTTCGCCGGCCAGATAATCCTGGAACTTGCTCCAATCCGGCTCTTTGCTGTCAAGGGTAAAGGGATTCTTGCCCTCGTCGGCCAGAGCGGGGTTGTAACGCCACAGGTGCCAGTAACCACACTCGACAGCGCGGCCCTCTTCGGCTTGGCTGCGGCCCATACCTCCCTTGATCTTCAGACCATGGTTGATACAGGGAGCATAAGCAATGATGAGCGAAGGACCATGCCAAGCTTCGGCTTCCTTGATAGCCTTGAGGCACTGTGCCTGGTCGGCTCCCATGGCTACCTGAGCCACATAGACGTAACCATAAGTGGCCTGCATCAGACCGAGGTCCTTCTTCGTCACGCGCTTGCCGCTGGCAGCAAATTGTGCAATGGCGCCGATAGGCGTTGCCTTGGAGGCCTGGCCGCCGGTGTTGGAGTAAACTTCGGTGTCGAGCACGAGGATGTTGACGTCCTCGCCGCTAGCCAGCACGTGGTCCAATCCGCCGTAACCGATGTCGTAGCTGGCACCGTCTCCACCGATAATCCACTGGCTGCGCTTGGTCAGGAAGTGGCTCAGTTCGGCCAACTGCTGGCATACGGGGCAACCCTTGGCAGCACTATCCTTGATCAGCGGTTCCAGCTTGAGGGCAGCAGCGCGGCTGGCATCGGCATCGTTTTGTCCGGCAATCCATTCGCGAGCAGCTTCCTTGTATTCCTCGCTCACTTTGTCGCTCTGGATCATTTCCTCGAGCAGGCTCTGGATGCGGGCGCGCATCTTCTTGTTAGCAAGTACCATACCCATGCCAAATTCGCAGAAGTCCTCGAACAGAGAGTTGGCCCAGGCGGGACCCTGTCCCTTTTCGTTGGTCGTATAAGGCGTGGAGGGGATAGAGCCGGAGTAGATCGAGGAGCAGCCGGTAGCGTTGGCTATCATCTGACGGTCACCAAAGAGCTGGCTGACAAGCTTGACATAAGGTGTCTCGCCGCAACCGGAGCAAGCGCCGCTGAATTCGAAGAGCGGAGTGGCAAACTGGGAATTTTTGGGATTGAGTTTGATGTCCACCTTGTCCTGTTTGCTGGTCACTTTCTTGACGCAGTAGTCCCAATTGGCGTCTTCGGGCAGCTCGCCTTCGAGGGGAACCATCGTCAGTGCCTTGTTGCCACGCATACCCGGGCAGACGTCAGCACAGTTGCCGCAGCCGAGGCAGTCCATTACGTCTACCTGCATACGGAAGTGCATGCCCTTGAGCGTAGCGGGCGCCTTCATTTCGATGGTCGGTGCGCTGAAGCCCTTGATTTCCTCTTCGTCGAGAACGAACGGGCGGATAGCAGCGTGGGGGCAGACGAACGAACACTTGTTACACTGGATACAATTTTCGCTGTTCCAAGTGGGCACGAACGCAGCCACACCGCGTTTTTCGTAGGCAGCAGTTCCTTGCTGCCAAGTGCCGTCTACGCTCACTTTGTAAGCACTTACGGGCAACAGGTCGCCGTTTTGTGCATTGATGGGGCGTACCAGTTCGGAGATGAAGGCCGGCTCATCGCGCTGCACCTTTTCATCTTCGGGCAAAGTGGCCCACGCGGGATCCACAGCAAGGGTCTTGTACTCGCCACCGCGGTCTACGGCCTGGTAGTTCTTGTTGACGACATCCTCTCCCTTCTTTCCGTAGCTCTTCACGATGAACTTTTTCATCTGCTCTACGGCCAAATCTACGGGAATTACTTCTGTGATGCGGAAGAAAGCAGACTGCAGGATGGTATTCGTACGATTGCCGAGGCCAATTTCCTGTGCGATCTTCGTAGCGTTGATGTAGTAGACCGTGATGTTGTGTTCGGCGAAATAACGCTTGACATTGTTCGGCAGATTCTTGGCCAACTCTTCCCCCTCCCAAATGGTGTTGAGCAGGAAAGTTCCGTTGTCGCGCAGACCACGCAGAACGTCATACATATGCAGGTAAGCCTGTACGTGGCAAGCCACGAAGTTGGGCGTCTTAATCTGATAGGTAGAACGGATGGGCGTATCGCCGAAACGAAGGTGCGAGCAGGTGAAACCACCCGACTTCTTGGAGTCATAACTGAAGTAAGCCTGACAATATTTATCGGTATTGTCGCCAATAATCTTGACAGAGTTTTTGTTGGCTCCCACGGTACCGTCAGCGCCAAGTCCGTAGAATTTAGCCTCGAAGATTCCCTCGCCACCAAGTGCCATTTCCTTTTCGAGGGGCAGGGACTGGAAAGTCACGTCGTCCACGATGCCGACGGTGAAGTGGTCCTTAGGCTGCGGCAGGGCAAGGTTTTCGTAGACGCTGATAATCATGGTCGGCGTCGTGTCGCAGGAACCGAGTCCGTAGCGGCCACCGACGATGACGGGGCGCTCCTTTTCGTTGTAGAAAGCGTCCTTCACGTCGAGGTAGAGCGGTTCGCCGTTGGCGCCGGGCTCCTTGGTGCGATCCAGGACGGCAATCTTCTTGCAGGTCTTGGGCACAGCGGCGAGCAGGTGCTTCACGCTGAACGGGCGATAGAGGTGCACGCTGACCATACCTACCTTTTCGCCCTTCTTGTTCATGTAATCGATGGCCTCGCGGGCAGCTTCGGTCACGGAACCCATGCAGATGATGACGCGCTCGGCATCTTCGGCACCATAGTAGCTGAACAGTTTGTACTCGCGGCCGGTTATTTTGCTGACAGCCTCCATATATTTCTCCACGATGCCGGGTACGGCGTCATAGTAGCTGTTGCAGACCTCGCGATGAGCAAAGAATGTCTCAGGATTCTCGGCCATACCGCGCGCCTCGGGATGTTCGGGCGTCAAGGCACGTGCACGGAATTCGCTCACCTTGTCCATGGGTACGAGCGGACGGATATCTTCCTGGTCCACCACTTCTATTTTCTGGTACTCATGACTTGTGCGGAAGCCGTCAAAGAAGTTGATAAACGGAACGCGGCTTTCGAGCGCGGCCAAGTGAGCCACGGCCGACAGGTCCATTACTTCCTGCACGCTACCCTCGCAGAGCATGGCGAAACCAGTCTGGCGGCAAGCCATCACGTCGCTGTGGTCACCAAAGATACACAGGGAGTGGGTAGCCAAGGTACGGGCGCTGACATGGAAGACGCAGGGGAGCAATTCTCCGGCAATCTTGTACATATTGGGAATCATCAGCAGCAAGCCCTGGGAAGCCGTGAAAGTGGTGGTCAGCGCACCTGCCTGCAACGATCCGTGCACGGCACCGGCGGCACCGCCTTCGCTTTGCATTTCCTGTACTTTCACCGTGTCGCCAAAGAGGTTCTTGCGGCCCTGGGCCGACCATTCGTCCACGTGCTCAGCCATGGGCGAAGACGGGGTGATGGGATAAATGGCAGCTACCTCCGAGAACATATAGGCTATGTGCGCGGCGGCCTGATTGCCATCACAAGTAATAAATTTCTTGCTCATATCGTATACGATTATTTTGAGAATTAGTTGTTTCTATTGCGGATTGGGTTTGCGGCCACGACCTGCTGCCGGTGCGCGTCGCCCAATGTTTTGTTTCGGTGTCGGGGACTGTCGGCGCTCTAATAGAGGAAGCCGAACAGCCAGAGGGGTATTTCGTTTTCGCCGCCCACTTCGGCGTTATACTTCACCTTGATGGTGCCCGGCGGCAGCTTGACGCGGCGGTTTCGTTCGCATACACAGACATCTGTGCGGCCGTCGATGCGAAATCCGCCCTCGCGGCGCAGTCGGTTGACCGTATGGTGTCGCCACAGGGTATTGACGAAGAAAGTTTCCATGATGGTCTGGTCGCTCATATTGGGCGAATAGACAGCATACATCAGGTTGGTATCGTGCAGCATCACGGCGGCGGGCTTTTTGGGGAACGTTTCGCCCTCGCGGTAGACCATGTTGACCAGCCGCGCCTCCTCGAGGTATTTCAGGTAGTTCATCACTGTGGCGCGCGAAGTGCCGATTTCTTCGGCCAACCGGCTCACATTGGGTGCACTGTTTTCGCTGATGGCCAACAGATAAAGCAGTTTCTTGATGCGCGACAGGTATTTCAACTCCACTTGTTTCTTGAAGAGGATATCCACCTCGACCATCATGTTCATCGCCTTGAGGAGCGCTTCGGTGAAGTTGTGGTTTTCCAGGTAGAAAGGGTAGTACCCGTGGTGCAGGTACTCCTTGAAGTAGTGCCAGGGCCTCACTTTGGGCAGGATGTTGCGCATGATGGTTTCCGGTTCGCGCAGTATTTCCTGCAGGGAGTAGGTGGGGAACTTATTGTCCGTCTGCAGGTTGATATACTCTCTGAAGGAAAATCCATGGAGTACGTAGCAGCGGCTCAGCGATGCCAGTTCGGTATCGGTCACATCGGTTTCCTCGACTGGCGTAGTCGTATAGACGATGCGCAGGCAGGGATAGCGGTGATAGCACTCGCAGAGTTGTCGCCGCCAGTCGGGCAGTTTGAAAGCTTGGTCAATAAGCAGGACCAAACCACCCTGCGCCACAAATTCCCCGGCGAACTCTACGATGCCTCTCCCCTGGAAGTAGAAATTATTCGTGTTGATGTAGAGGCATTTACGTTGGCGAACATCGAAATGTTCCTTGGCAAATTGCAGGAGAAATGACGTACGGCCCACGCCACGCGGGCCGCGAATGGCAATCATGCGGTAGCTCCAGTCGATGGTGTCCATCAGGGCGCGCCGCACGGGGGCATTAAAATGCTCTACCAAGAATGCGTGAGTTCTGTAAAATGTCTCCATAAATGTACCCGGGCAAGTTTTTCTAAGTGCAAAGGTACGATTTCTTTTAATTTGACACTCAGAGATTACAATTTTATTTTTATTGCCTCTCAATTATTTTTTTCGCGGCGATGGAGGCTGTTCCGGCCATGCCTATGTGCCGGATAGTTTCTCCTACCTGCTAAAAAAAGTCCGCCCCACCCGACTTCGGTCGGCGGGACGGGCTGGTTCGGTCGCATTTGGCTACGGTCGGCTGTCGGATGCGTGCTCTGGGTGTTCACACAGCCAGGGAACAGCCTGCAAAGACACCGCTCAGGGCGGTCAGGGCGGCTATCAGCACCTGAATGATGATGTTCAACACATTGCCTTTCTTGCTGCCGGTCTGGGCAGCTTCACTCTGAATTTTTCCCATCGTCTGCATAGTTTTTTCTCTCTTTTAATGGGTGAAACATGAATTGGATTTCTCTCTGTAGGCCGGCTCACTGTATCGGAGCGCTGCCTGTCTGTTGCAAAGGTACGGCTGCGCGTTGACTCACCTATGCACTTACGCGGCAACAGGCGGCTCTGCAGACCTGTTCTTCGGACCCCTTTTCTGCTCTTTTCCAATTCCTTACAGCTTCGCTCCACCTTTTCTAAAAAAATCCTCGCCTCCGTGCGGATACCGGGGCCGTCTGCGCTGCCGACCATCGGGCCGGCCGTCACGCCCCACTCCTATATAATATTATAAGGACGCGGGGTAGTGGAGAAAGAACGCGGAGAAGTTGAAAATGGACACGGGGCAGCAGAAAAAGGACGCGGGAGAGTGGAAAAAGGACGCGGGGCAGCAGAAAAAGGACGCGGGAGAGTGGAAAAAGGACACGGGGCAGTGGAAAACAGCTGCCTCGTGTCCTTAATATTAATAGGTAGGGAGAGGACCTCCCTCCTGCGGTGTTGTCGCGATCTACTGCTTGTGCGCCTCCACCCAC
>SFCP01000097.1 GCA_004558535.1 Bacteroidales bacterium
CTATACACGATGTCCTCCGCCCTCCTTCGCCCTTTCCGCTACGCTCCAAGGACGAAGGAGGGCGGAGGTTTTGTTGCACTTCTAACTTGACGGTAGGCAACGAATAGCAGATAAAGAAGAACTTTTGAGTTATCTTCACCTACAGCCCCTTTCCCGCGAATGGGAACAAGAAGATATTCTGAACTGTAAGCCTGAATACATGGCAGTGCTTACGGAAAATGAGCGCGAGCTGCTGCTGTGCTGCAAAGAAAGTAGCTTGGAAGCAGAGTATAACCAAGCCCATCCCCAAAAGGAACAGGCAAGGCCCATGAATACAACTGGCTGCCTAATCATGGTAATAACTGTGCTATTTGTAGCTTTCTATATCAAAAGCACGATGATTGGAAGCATTCTTATTGTGACCAACCTTATTATTTCACTAATTCAACACCACGCGCTACGGCTACACGCTCACGGCTGATGCTGAAAGCCGCCTCCAAGCCCTGTTTGCCGACATGGCACAGCACAAGGACGAGCACTTCGGCAATGCTCGCGAAGTGCGCAACGTCTTCGAGCAAACCCTGCAGCGGCAGGCGGACCGCCTGATTCACTTGGACAATGTCACCAACCGCGAACTATCCACCATCGAAGCCGAGGACATTGCACCGGCCCAGCCGGCATGAGCCGCTGACACCTACCGGCGAAAAAAAACATCCGCAGCACCTGTACGCAGGCACTGCGGATGTTTTTTATTGCTGATAAAAAAGATTGCTCTTCTATCTTGAAAGTATAGCTTTTGTTGCGGAAACCGATCAAAGTCCGGCCAGCTCAATTACCTTTTCGACGGCTGCGTCCAGTCCGGAAGCATCTTTGCCGCCGGCAGTGGCGAAGTGGGCGGCACCGCCACCACCTCCCTTGATCAGTTTGGCGGCTTCGCGTACCATGACACCTGCATTGAGGTTGCGGTCCTCTACCAGGTTCTTGCTGATCATGACAGTCAGCAGGGGTTTCTCCTCAAACTGGCTGCCGATGGCGCAGAGCATATTTTCGGGAAGCATGCCGCTGAGCTGGAAAGCCAGGTCTTTTACGGCTTCGGGGCGGATGGGCATCGGCACCACAGTCTTGAGCACCTTCACGCCACTGACTTCCTTGGCGTTAGCCACGAGTTTCTCGCGCAGGCCGGCCACACGCTCCTTCACGAAGTCGTCCACCTGCTTCTTGAGGCCGTCGTTCTCTTCGATGGTCTTGCGGATGACGGAGGTCAGGTCCTTGGCATTGTTGAAGAAAGCCTTGACGCCCTCGATCAAATCCTCCTCAGCATAGATACTCTCTTCGGCGGCACGGCCCGTGATAGCCTCGATGCGGCGCACGCCGGCGGCCACGCTGCTTTCGCTCAGGATGCGGATGAGGCCCAGACGGCCGGTGCTGTGTGCATGACAGCCGCCACAGAATTCTACGCTGTCTCCAAACTGTACCACGCGGACGCGGTCACCATACTTCTCGCCAAACAGGGCAATGGCGCCCAGCTTCTTGGCTTCTGCCAAGGGCACGTCGCGATGGTCCTGCAGGGGAATATCCTCGCGGATGCGGGCATTGACGATGCGCTCCACCTGACGCAACTCCTCGCGCGTCACCTTTTGGAAGTGGCTGAAGTCAAAGCGCAGAGATTCGGGCGTCACGAGCGAGCCTTTCTGCTCCACATGAGTACCGAGCACTTCGCGCAGCGCCTGATCCAGCAGGTGGGTGGCCGTATGATTGGCTTCACTGGCGCGGCGGGCCTCCAAGTTCACACGGGCATGGAAGTGGGCCGCGGGATCGGCAGGCAACTGTTTGGTAAGGTGGATGGGCAGGTTGTTTTCGCGCTTTGTATCAAAGATTTCCACCCGCATATCTTCGGCTTCAAGCACACCGCTGTCTCCCATCTGACCACCCATTTCGGCGTAGAAAGGAGTAACGTCGAGTACCAGCTCGTAATAGGTTTGCTTCTTCTGCTGCACGCGGCGGTAACGCAGGATGCGGCAATCGTGTTCCGTCTCATCCCAGCCCACGAACTGCGTTTCGCCCTCGGCGAGCACCACCCAGTCGTCCGTTTCCACGGCGGCGGCGTTGCGTGCGCGCTCCTTTTGCTTCTGCATCTCGGCGTTGAAGGCGGCCTCGTCTACGCTCAGTCCGTTCTCAGCGCAAATGAGTTGGGTCAGGTCAAAGGGAAATCCGTAGGTATCAAAGAGCGTGAATGCTTTCTGTCCGTCTACCGTTGTGCTGCCGGCGGCTTTGGTCTCGTCCATGACGCTTTCCAGCAGGTTGATACCCGTGGCCAGTGTGCGCAGGAAGGATTCTTCTTCCTCTTGCATCACGCGGCCGATGAGCTGCTGCTGTCCCTTCAGTTCGGGATAGGCGTCACCCATTTCGCTGACCAGTGTAGGCAGGAGCTTGTACATGAAAGCTTCGCGCTGTCCCAGGAAAGTATAGGCATAACGCACGGCGCGGCGCAGGATGCGGCGGATGACGTAGCCGGCCTTGGCGTTCGAGGGCAGCTGTCCGTCAGCAATCGAAAATGCAATGGCGCGCAGGTGGTCTGCAATGACGCGCATGGCCACGTCCGTCTTTTCCTCCTTGCCATACTCGAATCCGCTCAGTTCGCCGATGCGGCGGATGATGGGCTGGAACACGTCAGTATCGTAGTTCGAGTTCTTGCCCTGCATCACACGGACCAGGCGCTCAAATCCCATGCCGGTATCGATGACCTTGTGGGGGAGCGGTTCCAGCGAACCGTCGGCCTTGCGATTGTATTGCATGAAAACGAGATTCCAAATCTCAATCACCTGCGGGTTGTCCTTGTTCACCAGTTCGGCACCGCTCACGGCTGCTTTTTCCTCCTCGCTGCGTCCATCGATATGGATTTCGGAGCAAGGACCGCAGGGCCCCGTGTCGCCCATCTCCCAAAAGTTATCGTGCTTGTTGCCATTGATGATATGGTCCTTGGGGAAGAAGGCTTCCCAGTAGGCAGCAGCCTCGTCGTCACGCTCCAGCCCTTCTTCTTTTGAGCCTTCAAACACGGTCACGTAGAGGTCCTTGGGATCTATGTGCAACACGTCTACCAGGTAGCGGTAGGCCCAGGTGATGGCTTCCTTTTTGAAATAATCACCGAAGCTCCAGTTGCCGAGCATCTCAAACATGGTGTGGTGGTACGTGTCGCGGCCCACCTCCTCCAGGTCGTTGTGTTTGCCCGACACGCGCAGGCATTTCTGCGAGTCGCACTGGCGGCGGCTCTTGGGTTCGGTATTGCCCAGGATGATGTCCTTAAACTGGTTCATACCGGCATTGGTAAACATCAGGGTGGGGTCGTCCTTGATGACCATCGGAGCCGAGGGAACTACCAAGTGGCCCTGCTCCTCGAAAAATCTCTTGAAAGATTCGCGTATTTCGTTGGCTGTCATTGTATAGGTGATGTTTTTAATTTCGGGCGCGAAGTTACGAAAAATTTGCAAACTAAAGCGACTTAGGTCTTATTCGTTCGCCGAAGCCGCGCAAGAAAGCCCTGCTGTCGCCGCACAAGGGGTGATTTACCGCTATGCAGGGCGTCACGGGGCGCGGTGGCTCAATGTATCTCCCGCATCCAGATTTCCTGCGGCCGGTCGCCCCAGGGCTCCCAAGCGCGGGGCAGGGCCGGCGCCGTGGCATCGGCGGGCACGCCATGGTCGTCGTAGAGGTTTCCCTCAAGGATGGGACTACCATAGCGGTTGGGCATTTCGGCCTCCGTCAAGGGCGCGGTGGCAGAGAAGTAGCCAAGCTGCACCGCAGAGGTACTATAAACGAGCGGGCCGCGCTGCAGGGCCACCTGTCCGCGCCGCAGTTGTCCGTCGTCGCCTCTTCGTCGCAACAGGCGGGGTTGCATGGGTAGGTCAAACCACACCTCGTCGCCCTTGTTCCAGCGGCGGCACACGATGGCATAGCCTTTTTCCACCGGCACCTCCTCTGCGCGGCCGTTTACATAGATGGTGATTGCGGACGGGGCGGACGGGGCAAAATCGAAAGGCAGGAGCGAGGAGGTGCCTCCGCGCGCCCAATCGGGAATGCGGACACGTAGGGTCAGCTGCGGCTTCTTCACACGGAAACCGGTCAGACGCAGGCGCACACGACCGTCGCAGGGCATGGCCGTGAGCTGGTCCAGATAGAAGTCCCAGCCTGCCACGGCTACGTGGGTAGTACTATTGGCGAACAGATTGACATATACGCCCTCGGCATCAGCCGCCAGCATACAGCCGGTAGCATCCACCATAGCCTGTGCCGCCACATGCTGATCGGTGTCCAAAGTTCCGGACAGACACCTGCCCGACAGGGCGTTGCAAAGCGTCCGTTCGGCCACGTCAAACCACCGTGCGTCGGGCTCACCGGGAAACAGTTCTGCTGCCAAGCGCAGGACGTTGCTGCCGGCTATGCCCTGTTCGCGGTCCAGGTCCTCCCCCACTCCACCGATTACGTTCAGCGCAGGCAGCACCTCGTGCCGCCACTGTTGCAAACGGGCCTTCCGCGCACGCCCCGTCAGTTTGACAAAGGGCCGTGCCTGCAGGCGAGGGTCTACGGCCAGCGCTCGGCAACGAAAGTCGCTTCCGTCGCTCCACAGGACCACACTGTCGGCCGGCACATAGCAGGGCGGTTCCACCCGTCGCTGCCCATCGGCCCACAGCTGGGCGAAACCGGCAATCCACAGAACGAAAAGAGCCACGCGCCGGATACATTGGGAAAAAGTACACATAAGCTATAAAAATTGGGGAAAGGGGCAGACATGCCGCCACTGCGCACAAAAGTACAAAAAAAAATTCCGCAACAACTTTTTCCTGTGCGGAACTTGTCATTGCGGAAGTAGTTGGGGTACCCGGACTCGAACCAGGAAAGACAGGACCAGAATCTGTAGTGTTGCCAATTACACCATACCCCAAACTGTCTTTGTAATCAAGATGCCCTCTCGAATACGGGTGCAAAGGTAGTTACTATTTTTGAACCGACAAACAAATCCTCGATTTTTTCTCCACTTTTTTTAAAAAAAACGAGTTGGGGCGAATTTCTGCTGATTGTTTTATAATCGCCAACTCCCGGCAAAAGGCATTGCGCAGCGTTTCCTCAAATACAGACAGGCTGACGTAGAAATGCCTTCTCCGGCTACAGATTGTACTGACAATGCCGGATAGTTTTCACCATGCAGCCCCCGCAGCAACAACCGGGGCG
The DNA here is from genome assembly GCA_004558535.1 of Bacteroidales bacterium. Classification (GTDB taxonomy): domain Bacteria; phylum Bacteroidota; class Bacteroidia; order Bacteroidales; family Bacteroidaceae; genus Alloprevotella. The sequence continues at coordinate 5,206 of SFCP01000097.1, forward strand.
GGACTGCTTCCCAAACACTGCTGCCGCCGAAGTGACCGCCTTATATATACGTATTTTATCTCCCGAAAAACGCTGCAAACTATACACCAGGCCCCACAAACCTCTCACTGTCAATCCGTCTGCGGTGTATAGTTGCACCGCCCAACTATACACCAACCATGCACCCTGACTTTTCCTGATTTTGGCAGGCGCATCGCACACCCCTACCCTATCTTGGGGACAGCGCCCCCCGCCTTGCAGCAAGCCCGTCCGTCCCGAAGACCATAAAATAAGGGGAGCGCATTCTCACGAACACCCTCCCCTCGGCTTTGTTATAAGGAAAATTTACAAAATGTATACTTATTCTTCGTCCACACCGCTCCACAGGGAGCTATCCCACGGGCCTTTCTTTTTTGTGAGGGCGCCGTCGACGGACACACCGGTTTCATCCATGCCTACTTGGGGATTGTTGGAACCCGTCAAAAGGGCGTTTTCCGGATCCAACAGGATGTGGTTTGATGCGGGTGCTATATAATTCTTTTTCATGACTATCCTTTCGTTAGCTTATTTAACCATAAATTTCTTGCCATTGCGGATGTAGATGCCGCGGTGCGCGGGAGCAGCGATAGCGTTGACTGCGTCGGCTTCGGAGGAGATACCCTCGATAGCCGTAGTAGTGCCGCTGAAGTCCAGCTTGAACTGGTTGACACCCGAACCGCCGAGCTGCAGGTAAGCCTTGTTCATACCCAGGCTCTTGTTGCTGTCAGCGCCCTCCAGAGCTTTGGAGAATACGATGTTGCCCTCGCTGTTCTTGGCCAGGATGTAGTTCGTTCCGGCCGTTACGACATCTACGGGAGCGCCAGCGCTATGGCCCAACAGGGAGGCGGCATCCGCTGCACCCGTGGTCGTGGCGGGTACCATCAGCACCTTGGAGGCTTCGGTCTCGCCGAGCAGGATGACACCCGTATTGGCTGCCACTACTTCTCCGGCATTGGCCAGCAGTTCCAGCGTAGCCGTTTCGCCCGTGGGCGTCTGCTTCACGATATAGGCATCGATGCCGGCGGGCAGGGTAAAGGCGAAGGGTGCGCTAAATGTGGCAATCTTCTTGTTCTTATCCACACCTGTTGCCACGGTCATCGTCGGTTCGTTGGCGTAGGTGGCTTCTTCGAGGATAAAGGCGGTCGTACTGCTTTCGGAGATACCCTCATGTCCTTGCTGGAAAGTAGTACCATTCAAGGTCAAGTTCTTATAATCACTGTCCCTAAAGGAGAATGTTCCGTAGACGAGGTCCAAATCATCTGCAATGTGGTGCGACAGCGTAAAGTCTGTCAAGTTACTATAAGCTACCAAGTTGCCAATTTTATTGAAGAACGTTCCGTTATTATTGACGAACGTAAATACGCCGGTTCTTACCTCGTGGCAAATAAAGGTAGCCCCCTCGATTTCACTGGTAGCCAGTTTGTCTGCGCCAAGGGCTACGTACTTGTCGCTACCGGTAAAGTGTGCCTTGATGGTATAAGCTTTTCCGTCGGTGGGCAGGACTACATCGGGACTCTCCTTGAAGTTCTGCACATGGCCCAACAATTCTTCGAAAGGAGCGTCAGAAGCAAGGGCCGTGCTCAGTCCCTCGGCAGCAGAAGAGGATGTCTTGGGATAACCCAGCTTGCCGGCATCTGCATAAATGGTTTGGGCATAAGGCAGGTACACAGGCTTGGGATCGGCAAAGGCGATACGGTTGTGCGGTTCGATATTACCCTTGTCCGAAGTCTGCCAAGTTCCCAGCTTGTTCTGTCCCCTAAGCAGGTGCTCACCGGCATAGAAATTGGGATGCTCGGCGTTTACCAGCACCAGCGAATAGGTTTCCTCCGAATAGTTGTCAGCGCCGGTCGTGCCCTGCCATTTTATCACATTCCAGGTACGGAGATTTTCTGCCTCGGACTCACCATACAGCTGTATGGCACGGTTTGCTCCTGCATCTGCAGTAATAAAACCATTCTTACCGTACCCCCACATCTGTGCCTTATTGGCATAGGAATAAACCTTGTAGCCGTTATACCAGTCGCCCACAAAGGCCCACATATAGTTGGCGTAGTTTTCAGCCGTAGCTCCGTCCAGCGTAATACCTACGTAAGGGTTGGCATTGGTAATCCAGTTGGCGGCCTCATATCCCACAGCGCCCTCGCTCGGATCCTTGGTATAAAGCACCTTCATCGACACCCACTTTGCGGCATCCAAAGTCTTGGAGAACTTGAAAGGACTTGCAGCATTGGTAGTCGTTGCAATTGTATAAGTACCACCTCCTTCGGGAACAGATGTCGGGAGGTCAGTTGACACGTTGACATACGAAGGAGGCGTAATATAAGCAGGCATCAAACCGCCTATGGTCGCACTCTGCGTTTTTCTGGTAATCTCGGTCCCGTCAAGCGTATATATATAGGTCACATCGGCTAAACTTGAAGCTGCCTCTACGACCAAAGTTACGTCAACTATCTGACCGGCATTCTCTTCCAAGGTTCCCATTCCACCACTTGTACTTAAATTTGTGCTACCGGCAGGATTGATGCTACTCCAGTCTAACTTAAAGCGCATCCGATAAGTTCCCGGTCGGTCCGGGCAAGTAAAAGCCGGTGGGTTACAAACGCTTCTGGCTCCTCCGGTCAAGACCGTACCCACGCTATTCTTTCCAGTTGCATCACTGTTTCCTGTTTCACTTCCGGCGTAGAACGAATAAGTCATCAAATCCCCGATGGGGGTGTAGCCGTCAGAGTCGATAGAGGCAGTAAAGCCGTCGCTATCCCAGTCTATGTAAACGTAACCATGCATCCAGCCTGCGGTATAGCCGAATTGTGCCGTCAGTAAACGTGGTACTGGTCTTGTCATCATACAAATTGGTTCCCGGCAAAGAAACCGACTGACTGCCTTTACTCGGACTTATCAATGTTACACTCGTCATCTGACGACGACTCTTGGTTCCGGTATAATTAACCGAATAATCCTGTGCCGATACCGCCGACCAAAGCGAGGTCAACAGCACCGCCATTAAACAAGTAATTTTTCTCATAACCATTATAATTTAGATTTATGTGTGAGCGTTGGATACAATTTACTGCCGAAAGATTGCAGTCATCTATGGAAAAATTTTTAGCGAAGTTGTAAACATTTTGCGAACCAATAGCTATTTTCCTCGCGCTTTCTTTGAAATATTTGCATTCTTTATAATTTACCCCCCCCGGTTTTGCAAACTCGACTTTTCAGAACTTACGACAAAAATTTCGCGCCTACGCTGTAATCAACGTGACGCGAAATTACTTTTTACCCCTGCCGGGAAATGGCCCAACCGGGAATAGGAACTACGGACAGCCTGCTAATTTTCCCTTGCTCCTTTCTAAAAATCCCGATGCTTTGAAACAGGTAGCATAGGACACGGATTTTCTCGACCCGCTCCCCGAAAAAAAGACAAAACCAGTGGAGGCGCGGATTGCAACTACCCGCGCTCCATTCTTGGTCAAGGGAATACTTCACAAGCCAAGGGCTAAAGGCGACTCTCTCAATATAAAAAGCTAAAAATCAAGGACCAGTCGCTACTATCCGAGGGCTAACCGCAACTTTTCGAGGACCAAACGCGACGATCCAAGGGAACAATTCGGGGAAGTGGGAGGCATTTCTACTGTCCGGCTCCGCTCATCCGAAACCAATTGAAATCGGCATATGACCTGCGGCGCTTCACTTTTAACATAAATAACTTTTGTTTACAATCGCCGGGTAATTTTTCGCAAATGCTTCCTAAAAAAAATTACTCGGCACTTAGAAAAAACTACAAGGCACTTAGTGGGCCCCGAAATCACGACAAAAATGCCCTCCAGGGGCATAAAAACATGGAGAAAGTCCCCACGCAGGCGACTTTCTCCATTCTTGCTATGCAAAGATACAACATTTTTTCGCGAAAAGCAAATCGCGAATTTTCGTTTTAACATTTCGCGAAGCCATGCGCAAGGTAGAAAATCGCGGGCGGCACAACCGCGTGTAAGGATAAATTAGTAAATTTGCGCTGTCAACCCTCCGGCGGCAGCATAACTACCGAATGCATGCGGCCGGTCACTCTCTACCCGACAACTATGGACCTGCCACAAGACCCCTTTATGCTTCTGGGCACGATAAACATGAAGTTGCGCGACGCCTACCCCTCACTGGATGCCCTGTGCGACGACCTGCAGATCGACCGCCAAGCCCTGGAGGAGAAACTGGCCGCCGCCGGCTTCACCTACGCGCCCGAGCACAATAAGTTTTGGTAAACTGCCTCATCCCCTACCGGTATGAAAGTACTCCCCTTCCTGCGGCACTATCCCCTCACACTGCTGTGTGTAGCCACTGTGTGCGTGCTAAGCCTGTACCCCGTACCCGAGACGCCACTGAGCCACGTCATAGGCATCGACAAGGTGGCACACATCCTGATGTACGGCGGACTGAGCCTGCTGCTATGGTGGGAATACCTGCGCGCACATCCTGCCTCCCCGTGCTGGCGGACCATCCCGTGGACCATGCTCCTGCCGATAGCGATGAGCGGACTGCTGGAACTGCTGCAGGAGTACGCCACCGACTGCCGCAGCGGCGACTGGTACGACTTTGTAGCCAACACGCTGGGCGTCCTCACGGCCGCCGGCGTGGCCGCCTTGGTGCGCGCCTGGTTCGGACGCTCCGCACGGACCCCGAAAAGCAGGACCTGACCACGCAACCCCTCAGACACTTCTCACGACCTATGCCTCTCTATATACGACTATCCGAATACGCTCTGGAAACCGCCCGCTACGAACTGCGCCGCGAGCCGGAATTTCATTTTTCCTCGTTCCGCCTGCGTCCGCAGGTGTCCTTTGCCATGAACCTGCGCGAAGCCTGCGACACGGAGCCCCTCCTGCAGGGTGCCATCTCCGAACCGCAGATTGTCGTGGTGGGACCGGTGACGCTGGTGCCTCTGGCAGACTTCCAGGAGGAGGACGCAGCACGCCTCTACGACTTCTGCTTCCCGAGCGAACGCCGGCGGCGCGTGTTCTACGACCCCGTGCCCCGCGCCGGTGCCATGCTGCTCTTTGCCCTCGACGAGGTGCTCTGCCAGAAACTGCTCGAAGCCTTCCCCGATGCTCACTTCCTGTCGGCCCAGACGGCCCTGCTGCGTCACTTTGCGGCCAAGGGGGCGACACGGCCGGGCAAGCGCACCTTCGTACACCTGCACGAGGGGAAAGCCGACATCGCGGTGTTCGAGGACGAACGCCTGATGCTCTGCAACAGCTTCGACGTACAGGCGGATACCGACGTGGCCTACTTCACGCTCAACGTGGCACGGCTGCACGGCATCGACGTGAGCGAAGCCCCCTTCTACGTGGCGGGCAACGGACCCCTGCGCGAAGCCGCCATCACCGAACTGCGGAAATACGCGGCCAACGTGGCGGGCATCAACCCCTCGGCCGAATACAACCGGCACCTCGTGGCAATGACGCCCGGCGTGCCCTACGACCTCATGACCCTGCTTATCGAAAACTAAGTGACACGGGACGGGCACTGCCGACCCGTCTGCCTCACCCTACCCCCCCTATGCGAGTTATCACCGGTAAATATAAAGGAAGGCACTTCGAAGTGCCACACACTTTCAAGGCCCGCCCGACAACGGACTTTGCCAAGGAAAACCTCTTCAACGTACTGCGCGCCTACGTAGATTTCGAGGAAACACGCGCGCTGGACTTGTTTGCCGGCACAGGCAGCATCACGCTGGAACTGCTCTCGCGCGGCTGCCCGCTGGTGACCTGCGTGGAGCGCGACCGCCGGCACTTCGCCTTTATCAGCCAGGTATTGCGCGCACTCGGCGACGCCGCCGCACGCCCCCTGATGGGCGACGCACTGCGCTACGTGGAACGTTGCCGCGAGGGATTCGACCTCGTCTTTGCCGACCCTCCCTACGCGCTGCCCGAACTGCCCGAACTGCCCGAACGCATCCTGCGCAGCGAAACCCTGCGACCCGGCGGACTGCTCATACTGGAGCATGGCAAGACGAATGACTTCTCCGGACGGCCCGACTTCCTGGAACACCGCAGCTACGGCAGCGTGAACTTCAGCTTCTTCCGCCGCAGCGAAGACTGACAGCACGATGTAAAAAACTACACAGAAGATACGCCCACCGAAAAACGCTCTTCTGAACCTTAGCAAGCAACATCCAATACTCTATAAGCATGAAAAAAGAAACAGCATTCCTCCGCGCAGGATGCGCCGCCCTGCTACCGGCGCTGCTGCTCGGAACGGCCGAACCGGCAAGGGCTGCCGTGCCCCTGTCGCAGCAACCGCTGGTGATCAAGGCGCACCCGGTGCAAATCATCGAGGCCCGGAAAATCAACCCTACGACAGTGGAAGTGCTCTTCGCCAACGGCGAATGCCTTACATTCGACTTCTACGGCAGCAACATCTTCCGACTGTTTCAGGACAACCAAGGAGGCATCCTGCGTGAGCCGAAAGCCAGCCCCGAAGCCCACATCCTGGTGAACAATGCACGACGCGCCGTGGGCGGACTGGAACTCAATACTACCGAAACAAGCGTTGACATACAGACCGGACGCATCGGCGTGACACTGGACCGCCAGACGGGACTGATGAAAGTGGAGAACCGCGAAACCGGAAAGGTCGTGGCCGAATGGGTACAGCCCTTGGCCTACGAAAATGGCAAGGTGACAATGACACTGGCCATGAACAGGAATGAATACTTCTACGGCGGCGGCGTGCAGAACGGACGCTTCTCGCACCGCGGACAGGTTATCGCCATCGAAAATACCAACAACTGGGTCGACGGAGGCGTATCATCGCCCACTCCGTTCTATTGGTCGACCGCCGGCTACGGCCTGCTTTGGCATACATTCCGCCCGGGACGCTACGACTTCGGCGCAACGGAAAACGGACGCGTCATACTCAGCCACAACGAGGACTACCTCGACGTATTCTTCATGGTAAACGAAACGCCGACCGACCTGCTCGGCGACTTCTACCAGCTGACGGGACACCCCGTGCTGTTGCCTAAATTCGGCTTCTACGAAGGACACCTCAACGCCTACAACCGCGACTACTGGACGCCGGCCGAAAACGGCTTCATGCTCTACGAGGACGGCCAACGCTACAACGAGAGCCAAAAGGATAACGGCGGCGCACGCGAAAGCCTCAACGGGGAAAACAATCACTACCAATTCTCCGCCCGGGCCGCCATCGATCGCTACTTCAACAACGATATGCCGCTCGGATGGTTCCTGCCGAACGACGGCTACGGCGCCGGCTACGGACAAACCGGCACCCTGGACGGCAACATCGCCAACCTGAAAAGCTTTGGCGACTACGCACGCTCGAAAGGTGTCGAGATAGGTCTGTGGACACAGAGCGACCTGCATCCCAAAGAGGGAGTGGAAGCCCTCCTGCAGCGCGACATTGTCAAGGAAGTACGCGACGCGGGCGTCCGTGTGCTCAAGACGGACGTGGCCTGGGTCGGCGCGGGCTACAGCTTCGGACTTAACGGCGTGACCGACATAGGCGAAATCATGCCCTACTACGGCAGCAACGCCCGTCCCTTTATCATCTCGGTCGACGGCTGGGCCGGCACGCAGCGCTACGCAGGTATCTGGAGCGGAGACCAGACCGGCGGCGACTGGGAGTACATCCGCTACCACATCCCGACCTTCATCGGCTCGGGACTGAGCGGACAGCCCAACATCACCAGCGACGTCGACGGAATATTCGGCGGAAAGAACGTACCGGTGAACGTGCGCGAATTTCAATGGAAGACCTTCACGCCCATGGAGCTCAACATGGACGGATGGGGCACTAATCCAAAATATCCTGAAGCCTTGGGAGAACCGGCTACAAGCATCAACCGCTGGTACCTGAAGCTGAAAAGCGAACTCATGCCCTATGCCTACACCATCGCCCGCGACGCAGTGGACGGCAAACCCATGATACGCGCCATGTTCCTGGACTACCCGAACGACTACACGCTCGGCACCAAGACGCAATACCAGTTCCTCTTCGGCCCCTCGTTCCTCGTGGCACCTATCTACCAGGAAACGCAGGCTGACGCCGAGGGCAACGACATCCGCGACGGCATCTACCTGCCCGAAGGCCTGTGGGTGGACTACTGGAACGGCGACGTCTACGAGGGCGGACGCATCATCAACAACTATGACGCACCCCTGTGGAAACTGCCCGTATTCGTGAAAGCCGGCTCCGTCATTCCGATGACCAATCCCAACAACAATCCCTCGCAGATACGCCGGGACTTCCGCGCATACGAGATCTACGCCGCGCCTGGCAAGACTTCGTTTGAAGAATACGACGACGACGGCACCACGCAGGAGTACCTGGTGGGACGCTGCACCAAGACGCCCATCGACGTGGAGCAGAACGGTCAACGCCTGACCGTGAACATCGGTGCCACAACGGGAGGATTTGAGGGATTTGTGCCCGAAAAGTCCACCGAACTGCGTATCAACATCAGCGCCAAGCCCAAGAAAGTGGTGCTGCGCCAAGGCAAGAAGAAACGGACGCTTCCCTTCGTCGACAGCCGCACGGCCCTCGAGGACGCAAGTGCTGCCTGCTTCTACGACGAAGCGCCCGAGCTGAACCGCTTCGCCACCCCGGGCAGCGACTTCGCCCGCAAGAGCATCCGGAAGAACCCGCAGCTCATCGTACGCCTGGCCGCGTGCGACGTGACGGCTTCCGAGATGGAAATCACGGTGGAGGGCTTCACCTTTGATACGAGCGACCATCTGCTCCGCCACGAGGGCGCACTCGCCGCTCCCCGCGTAAGCTTCCCCGACGACAAGGTGGGTGCCTACGAAGTCTGTCCCACGTGGGAACAATTGGCCGACGCCGACTACTACGAAGTGGAATTTGGCGGCATGCTCTACTCCACGATCAAGCAGAACGCCCTGAATTTCGACGGACTCACGCCTGAAACCGACTACACGTTCCGCGTGCGCGCCGTCAACCGCACCGGCGCCTCCGATTGGGCCGAAGCGAGCGTCAAAACCAAAGCCAATCCGCTCGAATTTGCCATCCAAAACATCAAGGCTACCGTCACCTGCGAGGACCAGCCCGGCCAGACGGTCCAGAAGCTCTTCGATTTCGACGAAAAGAGCAGTTGGCACACGAAATGGGGCAAGGGCGAAGCCGTTCCCTTTGACATGGTGCTCGACCTGCGCGCCGTGAGCCAGCTGGAACGCTTCGACTACATCCCGCGCGAGGATGCCGGCAACGGAACCCTGCTGAGCGGTACCGTTTCCTACAGCACTGACAAGCAGAACTGGAGCGAGCCGCAGCCCTTCACCTGGAAACGCGACGGCAGCCTGAAGCAGTTTGCCTTTGCAGGCACACCCGCAGCACGCTACGTCAAGATTTCCGTCACCGAAGCCGTAGGAAACTTCGGCTCGGGTAGCGAAATGTATGTATTCAAGGTGGCCGACTCCGAAAGCATCATCCAGGGCGACATCAACCGCGACAAACGACTGGACGACAACGACCTGACGAGCTACATGAACTACACCGGCGTGCGCCGCGGCGACGCAGACTACGATTACATCAGCATAGGCGACATCAACGCCAACGGACGCATCGATGCCTACGACATCAGCATCGTGACCACCGAACTGGACGGTGGCGTGCAGCCGTCAAACGACCACGTCAGCGGCGCGCTGCTGCTCAAGGCCGACAAAGCCTCCTACAAGGCCGGCGACGAAGTACGCATCACCGTCAGCGGAAAGGACCTGCACGCTGTCAACGCGCTCGGCTTCGCCCTGCCCTACGACACCCGCGAGCTGGAATATGCCGGCGTCGAACCGGTGGGCATGAAGGACATGGTGAACCTCACCTACGACCGTCTGCACACCAACGGCGACAAGGTGCTCTATCCCACCTTCGTCAACCGCGGCAACAACGCCCTGCTGGACGATGGCAGCCACGAGCTCTTCGTCATCAAGTTCAAGGCTAAACGCGCCGGCAAGTTCAACCTGAAAGCACAGGAAGGCCTGCTGGTAGACCGCAACCTCGGCACGGTGACGTTCTGACCCCTCACTTCCCCGCTGCCGCGCCTGTGGCGGCGGGGAAGTCCCACCGGATGAACCGGCCGGGGCAGGAAATCGCAAATGTTAAAACGGGAAAGGGCCGATTTGGACTTGGCCGAAAAATTTTGTAACTTTACCGTAAGGAACGGAGCAGACCGCGTACAATCAAACTACATAGGACTTGGAAAAAACTACATAGGACTTGGAAAAAACTACACAGTAGATAGGTGAAACCGGCGGCTTTGTAGTTTTTCCGACCGGCGGGAAGCGTCGCGCCACCTCAGACCCGGTGTGACAAAAATAGGACCAAAACGGTCGTTTAATAAAGTTTACGTTAAATCTACTCGTGCACTTCTACCATTCGGATTTGGGCTTCCGATTAGGACCATCGCCGAATGGTTTAATTTCATATTACGGGCGGCTCGGTAATTAGAGCAAGCTCTATTACTCTCGCCTTGCACCGTAATTACATATTAGCGGCTGCGGCTCGGCAATTAAAGCAAGCTTTATTGCTCTCGCCTTGCACGCTAATTCCTAATTCCTAACTCAGAAGAAAAGCATCGGCATCACCAAGGCCGGCAGCAAATTAATCGTCTTGCAGTCCTTGATATGCAACACGCCGAGACCCGAAGCGGCGATCAGTACACCACCGACTATGGAAATCTCGGCAATAAGTTCCTGCGAGATGAAAGTCTGCGAGATTTTCGCGATACCATATATCGCCGAG
>SFCP01000005.1 GCA_004558535.1 Bacteroidales bacterium
TTAAGTCCTTTCCCGGTGTTTCGGAAAGGCATTGGGCGGTGAATTGCCGGCATTTCCGCGTCTGTAAAAGGGACTCCTCCATATATAAAAGGCATTCCGTCATTCGCAAAAGGCATTCCGCCGTTCGCAAAAGGCATTCCGCCGTTCGCAAAAGGCATTCCGCCATTCGTAAATCCGGCTTGTGCATCGAACCGCGCCTGTGGCACGCGCGTGTCGCGGGCGCGGAACGGTCGTGTCGCAGGCGCGGAACGCGCGTGCCGCGCCTGCGGTCCGACGCGGAAACCCTTTTTGGAAATTAGGAATTAGGAATTGGCCATTCGGCGGAATTTGGGACTGAACCTACGCAGAGGTCGGGCAATTATTTAGCATTAGTGCCGGATGGGAAATTGCATATTACGGGTGGCGGCTCGGCAATTAGAGCAAGCTTTATCACTCCTGCCGAATGGCCAATTCCTAATTCCTAATTTCTCATTCCTAATTCCTGATGGCCAATTCCTAATTCCTGACGGCCAATTCCTAATTCCTTCTCGGGATCGCCCTGTTGCGGGTTTTGCCCTGCTCCACCAGCACTTCGGTGGCCTGCAGCATGGAGAAGCAGTAGTCGCGCAGGCTTTGGTGGGCCGCGGTGGGCGCGCAGGGTAGCAGAAGGCGCGCTCCGCATCGGGGTTGTAGACGTACAGGTGCTCGGCATCGCGGGCCGCCACGGTGTTGTCGGCGGAATAGAAGATGCAGGGGCGCTGCTCGCGAAGCAGGTCTATGCCGAAATGCTGGCGCACGTAGGGCAGGCGGAGCAGACCCAGGATGGTCGGAGCGATGTCTACTTGTCCCGCCCAAGCTTCGTCGCGTCCGCGCGGCGTATCTGCGCCGTAGAAAATCAGCGGCACGTGGTTGTAGGAAGCCGGCAGTTCGCAGTCGGCCTGACCCACCATTTTCCCGTGGTCACCTACGAACACGAAAATCGTATTTTCAAACCACTTCTCGCGCCGGGCGGCCTGCATGAACCGCCCGATGGCCCAGTCGGCGTACTCCACAATCGCCTGCTCCATCTCGGCCGAGCGCGGGCGAAACGACGCCGGCAGCACGTAGGGCGGGTGGTTGCTGATGGTGAGCAGGGTGGCGAAGAACGGGCGGCCCGTGGCGGCGTGGCGGCGCAGGACGGGCAGGGCATAGTCGAACAGGAAATCGTCCTGCACGCCGAAATGGTTGGCCACCTTCTCGGCCGGGTAATTTTCCTGGGCATATATTTCTCCGTAACCGTTGGTTCGGAGGAAGGCATTCATATTGTCGTACTGCGATTCGTGCGTCATGAAAAAGAGGGTGGAGTAGCCCGCTTCGCGCAGCACCGTGGGCAGTCCGTCGTAGGTAGGAATGGCCGACCCCTTCATGGCGTTTCGTTTCAGGATGGAGGGGAAGGAGTAGAGTGTGGCGTAGAGCCCGTGGTTCGTATGGTTGCCCGCCGAATAGCAATTGGCGAAGAGGCGGCCGCCGCGGGCCAGGCTGTCTATCGCAGGCGTCAGTTTGGTGCCGCCCAGGCAGCCCGTGAGGTCGGCCGACATCGACTCCATCAGCACCAGGACCACGTTGCGCCCCGTCGGTGCCCCCTCGGGGGTGATGCGGTCGGCTATCGGCGAAACCTGCGGCAGGCCCTGTCGTCCCAGCAGGCGTTGTGCGTTGCGCACGGCAGCCTCGTCGTCCATCAGGTGCAGGCGTGCGTTTTCCGGGCGCAGGTCGTCGAGCGTACTTTGCAGGAGGCAGAACATCGGGTTGACGCCCAACTGGTTCAGGATGGGGCTGTCGCAGAAGTAGGCTGCGCTGATCTTGATGGGGTTGTAGCCCACGCGGCCGCGGATGCCGAAGAGGCAGAGGCCGCAGAGGGCGAGCGTCAGGACTACGTCGGTGATGCGCCCCGCTGCCGGGCGGACGGGAGCGCCCGTCACGGACTTCCGCCAAGCCCTGCCGTAGCGGCGCAGCAGCAGGCAGAACGCCGCGGAGAACAGGAAGAAGTAAGCGATGTACAGGTAGTAGGAAGACTCGCCGAACATCATGCCCAGCGTCGTCCCGCCGTAGGAGGCCCAGTTCCAAATCGAGGAATTGAGGATTTTGGTGAAGTAGGCGAAGTAAGGGATGTTGGCGGCGGTGGCCATAAATACCAATGTGTAGAACGCGCCGAAGTAGCAGCCCAGCGGGCGGACCACCCGGTGCCAGCCGCGGCCCACGCAGGCTGTCACAAGCACGACCACGAGGGCCGGCAGGAGCAGGTAGCAGGAAATGACGTTGTCAAACCACAGACCGCGCAGGAAAGCCGTGGCCGTCAGGGCCACGTCGCCGCGCACATCGTCCGTCAGTTGGCCGCGCACGGCTACATAGAACAGGCCGCGCAGCACGGACTGGAACGCAAGGGCGGTCAGGTGGACCATCAGCAGGTACTTCAGGCTGTTTCTCAAGGGGGCGGACCATCGCAGGTCCTCTTTTTTCAGAAGCATAGGGCGGATTTTTTTACGTGGGGGGAGTGGGGCGGCCGCGTCCGGACAGCTGCCGCTTTCGTGCGGCGGATGGGGGAGGGCCGGGGCAGTCTTGACAGCCGTGACTGCGCCGAAATGGTGCGCGGCAGGCCCGTAAGTGGCCTTAAATCGCCGAAGCACCGCCAAATTTGCGACAAAGGTAAGAAAAAATCCTTATCTTTGTGCCGTTTTCCCGCCGCCGGCCCCTGCTGTGGCCGGTTGGGACAAAATCGCACGCACGAATATGATTACCCTTCAGAACATCCGCAAATCTTTCGGCTCGCTGGAAGTCCTCAAAGGCATCGACCTGACAATCGGCCGCGAGGAAGTGGTCAGCATTGTCGGACCCAGCGGTGCCGGCAAGACCACGCTGCTGCAAATCATGGGCACCCTCTACCGCCCCGATGCCGGACGGGTGGAAATTGCCGGGACCGATGTCCTCGCCCTGAGCCGCAATGCGCTCTCGCGCTTCCGCTGCGAGCACCTGGGCTTCATTTTTCAGTTTCATCAGTTGCTGCCGGAATTTACCGCCCTCGAGAACGTGATGATCCCGGGCTACATCGCCCGGCGCAGCAACGGCGAGGTGAAGCGCCGCGCCGAGGAACTGCTCCGCTTCATGGGACTGGCCGACCGCGCCGGGCACAAGCCGGCGCAGCTCTCGGGCGGCGAGCAGCAGCGGGTGGCCGTGGCACGCGCCTTGATGAACAAACCCGACGTCGTGCTGGCCGACGAGCCCTCGGGAAGCCTGGACAGCCGCAACAAGCAGGAGCTCCACAGCCTCTTCTTTGAGCTGCGCGAGAAGATGGGGCAGACTTTCGTCATCGTGACCCACGACGAGGAACTCGCACGTACCACCGACCGCACCATCCATATCGTGGACGGCGTCGTCAGCGAGTAGCTGCCTTCGCCCGCTGTGTGTATATATTTATAGGAGTGCTCCCTGCCTTTCCGCACTCCCCCTTTCCCCGAAAAATACCAAGCTTATGCAACTCGGCAATTGGAATGACCTGACCATTACGCGCTTCACGGACCACGGCGCCTACCTCGACGGGGGCGAAGTGGGCGAGATACTGATGCCCAAGTCCTACGTGGAGGACACGATGCGCCCCGGCGACCTTGTCACCGTCTTTGTATACCTGGACCAGGAGGAGCGCCTGGTCGCTACGACCGAGACACCGCTGGCCCGCGTGGGACAGTTTGCCTGCCTCCGCGTGAATTGGGTCAACGAGTACGGCGCATTTCTCGACTGGGGCCTGATGAAGGACCTCTTCGTGCCCTTTCGCGAGCAGAAGCGCCGCATGGAGATGGGGCGCAGCTACTTGGTCTATATTTATGTCGACGAGGCCACGCAGCGCATCGTGGGCACTGCCAAGGTGGAGCGCTACCTGCGCGCCGCCGGTCCCGATGAATATCGGCGCGGCAGCGAGGTGGAAATCCTGGTGCAGCAGCCGACGGAGCTGGGCTACAAGGTCATTGTCGACAATGCCTGCGCCGGCCTGGTCTACCACAACCAGACGTATGCCCGCCTCGCTCCCGGCGAGCGCCTGCGCGGCTTTGTGAGCAACGTGCGGCCGGACGGGAAGCTCGACATCTCGCTCCAGAGCCTCGGCACCGACCGCTTTCGCGACTTTGCCGAAGTGCTGTGCGAGGAACTCGAGGCCGCGGGCGGCAGTCTGCCCTTTGGCGACGCCTCGCCCGCCGAGGCCATCGCCGACCGCTTCGGCGTGAGCAAGAAAACCTTCAAGCGCGCCCTCGGCACGCTCTACAAGCAGGGACGGGTGGCCCTGCAGCCCGAGGAGGTCCGCCTCCTGTCCGGCCACGTAGCCCCTGCTCCTGCCGAGCCGCGCCCCGCCCGCTCCCGCCGGCCCGGTGCACCCCGCAAAAACGGCTTTTCGCGGCCGCGAAGGGGCGAGAAATAGGACAAAAAGAACTTTTTTTAAGGCAAAAAGCAATTTTTTTGAGATTTCCTTTGGATTGTCCGAAATTGTCCTTATCTTTGCCCGCGAAACGAACGAAGAATAGTTTTTTCATCTCTATATAAGTTCTGTGAGGTTGCCTTCCGTTGTGAAATGTGAGGCAACTTTTTTTGTGTACCTCCGCGAAGGACGTCCCTGCGGGCGGGGTGCGCAGACCGGCCCGGCGGCCGGCGGACCGAAATGTTAAAACGGGAAAGACCGGATTTGGATTTCATCGAAAAATGCAGTATATTTGCCAAGCAAAGGAGGAAGCTGTGCGCCAGGTGCCGCTTCCTCCTTTTTTAGGTCCTGCCTGCGGGCAAAATTACAAAGGACTTGGTCGAAACTACCAAGCACTTGGTTTTATCTACGTCCCGGTTGCTTGAAATTAGTCGGCACTTGGATAAAACGGATTGGCGCTTGGTAGGAAAAATCCGGCACAAAACGGCCCTTTAAGAAAGTTTACGTTAAATCTGCTTATGCACTTCTGTGCAGTTCTGGCTTCCTTTTAATTAGAAATTAGGAGTTAGGAATTAGGAATTGGGCTGCGGGATTTTATGACGAGGTGGGCATGGAGCGCCATGCCGCCCCAAAGTCCTATGATATGCCCTTCCGGCCACATGACGAGGCACGCTATGGAGCGCGGGTTGCCGGATGGCTGGCCGGATGGGGCAGAGAAGCCCACAAAAAAGGGCGGACCGTTTGGGAGGGTCCGCCGGGATGGTTTCTTGTAGGGTCGGGGGTGGGACTGTGCCGCAGGGGCGTGCTGCCTCAGGGCTTGAAGGACAGTTTTTCGCCGAACGAGAGGTCGCCGGCATCGCCCAGCCCGGGCACGATGTAGGCGTTCTCGTTCAGGTGGTCGTCGACAGCAGCCACCCACAGCGTCACGTCGTCGCCCGGAAAGGCTTCCTGCAGGCGGGCGATGCCCTCGGGAGCGGCGATGGCGCAGCAGATATGCAGGTTGGCGGGATGGCCGGCGCGCAGGAACGCCTGGTGTGCCGCCACGAGGCTGCCGCCGGTGGCCAGCATCGGGTCTACGAGCAGGAAAGTGCTGCCCTCGAGATGCGGCGCGGCCAGATAGTCCAGGTGGATGCTGATGTGGTCGGCGCTGCCCTCCTCGCGGTAGGCTGCCACAAAGCCGGCGTCGGCACTGTCGAAGACATCCAGAAAACCTTCGTGAAAGGCCAGTCCGGCGCGGAGCACGGTGCCCACCACCACACGGTCGGAGAGCTGGCGCACGGCGCGGATGCCGAGCGGTGTCCGGACTTCGCGCGGCGCGTAGTGCAGGGTCTTGCTCAGGTCGTAGGCCATGCAGCGCGCTATGCGGCGCAGGTTTTCGCGGAACAGCAGGCGGCGCTGCTGCACATGGGCGTCGCGCAGCTCTGCCATATAGTTGTTGACCATCGAGTCGGTCTTCTCCAAATTGATTACGTTCATATCGGTCTTTTTTGCTTGGTGGATGCGGTGGAAAGTTGGGGAGCGGCTATTCCTCGACGTGGCAGCCCTCGAAAAACATCTCGGTGCGGGCCTTTTCGGGCGGGAAGGTGAAATACGTACAGGTGGCCTTGGTGCAGAGCCGGCCTTCGCTGTCGAGCAGTTCGGCCTCGATGTTCACGATGTTGCGCCGCTGCTCGCCCAGCCGTGCCCGCAGTGTGATGGGGCCGCCGTTGGTGGCCACGGGGCGCAGGAAGCGTGTCTCCATCTTCGAGGTGACGCCCGCGGTCTGCAACTTCCGCATCACCACCCAGGCACAGATTTCATCGAGCAGCACGCTCTGTATGCCGCCGTGCAGGGTGTTGAGCCAGCCCTGGTACTCCGTCTGCGGCTGCCACACGGAGACGATGTCTTCGCCCTCTTCGGTAAATTCCATCTTCACGCCAAAGGGGTTGTGGGGCGCACAGCCGAAGCAGTTGTAGCCCTCCAAGTGCAGGAAGGGGTTGATTATTTTCTTAGCCATGATAGGTATTGAGTATTATGGAGCGTATGGTCGCGGCGTCATTCGCTGTACCATTCGCCCTCGTCGTCGTCGTTGCTGCCGCCTCCGCCCTTGTTCAGGTTGTCCAGCTCTTCGGGGGTGTATTCGTCCTCGTAGTGCTGCTCCACGGGTTCTTCCTGTCCGTCGAGCGGCAGGTCGGGATTGATCTGCAGGGGTGCAAACGTGCGGTCGTAGAAGTCGCGGTAATCGTCGTAGCTGTAGACGGTGCCGAGCAGTTCCAGGTTGCCCTCGGAGATGACCACGAGGCGCGCCTGGCGCAGGTAGGGCTGCAGGGAGGCGGCGTTGTAGAGCTTTTGGGCGTAGGTATGTGCCTCGTCGAAGCTGTTGAAGCCGGCTACGCGGAACTGCGTGATGTCCGGCTCGCGCAGGATGGACATTTCAAAGTTGCGGACCATAAATCCGGTGAAGTTGAAGTGCGCCACCTCGTAGAGCAGTTGATTGTCATTGATGGAATCGGTGGGGTAAGCCACGATACAGAGGAACGGAGTGATACGTTCGTCGGACCATTCCTTGCCTTGGGCGGTGGAGTCCGCCACTTCGCGCGCCGCCGAGCTGCGCCGTGTCCACAGCGAACCGATGTCGTAGACGCCACTGCCCACCGTGCGGCCGCTCTCCAAGCCCTTTACGATCATTCCCGCCATCTCGCTCACGTCGCTCTTGGGATAGTCCTTGACCAAGGCGCGCAGTTCGTCGGCTACCGCCTTCGGGTCGTCGTAACCCAAGCGGTTGAGCGCGTGGACAAAGATAAATTTCGGCCGGTTGGCTCCGTTGGGATATTTGTCGGTCGAACGGGTGAAGTTCGTCTCAACCTCATCGCGCCGTCGCTCGCGGTAAGCGGTATAGGTGGCCCGATAGAGCGAGTCCTCCAGTTCCAGTGCGAAGCGCGCGGAGTATTCGTAGTCCGGGTCGGTGATGACGCGCGTCATGGCGCCCTCGGGGTAGTCGGCGGCAAGGAGGCGTCGGTAGTAGTCCGCCTGTGTGCGGTCGCCGGTGCGGGAATAGAGCAGGAAAAGCTGGTACAGGGCGTCCTCGCGCTGTTCGCAGTCCGGATAGTCGGTACATAGGCGCACAAGGGTACGTGCCGCGAGCGGGAAATCCTCGAGTTTGTCCTTCTCGATAAGACCTGCGTTGTAGAGTCCGTCACGTATGATTTCGTGAGCGGCTTCCTTGGCTTCGGGGGTAAAGGGTATTTGCTTCAGATAGTAGGCTCGTTCGTGCGGATCGTCCGTCAGGCTGTCCTCGGGCGCCACGGCCAGGCTGTCGGTGAGGCTCAGTGAATCCTCCAAAGCCTTCAGTGAATCCTCGGCGGCATAATCGTAGCCCTCGTTGCTGAGGTCGGCCAGCACAGTCTTGTTGGCGCGGCGCCAGTCGTCCTCGTTTTTGCGCCGTCCCCAATGTCGTGCGAAGTCCTGCTTGCCTTGCTGCACCTGCATCGGGTCATAGAAATACCAAGTCGCATCATTGCCGCGCGAATTGGTATTGCGGTTGTTGGTATTGGTCAGGCGGTTGGTCATGGTGCTTCCCTGCCCGCCGCCGTTTTGGGCCAGTCGCGCCTCGGCAGCACTGTCGGCCTTTGCCTTGCGTGCTTCTTCCTCCTGCCGGCGCAGTTCGGCAATCACGCGGTCGATGGCGGCGTTGCGTTCCTCCTCGCTCATCACGGAGAGGAGCAGCAAGCTGTCCTGCAGCTGCACGGCCGAGGTGTAGGGGACGAGTTCGTCGAGCACTTTCGAGCGGCGGCTGATTTCTTCGTAGCCCTTGTATTCCTTGTCAATCAGTCCCAGTGCGTCTGCATAGCACTTCTGCGCCTTGTCGTAGGCGGCGCGCTCCCAGTAGAGGCCGCCGAGGCGGAGCAGCAGCACGCCCTTCTCGATGCCGCTGCGGGTAGCTTTCTCGCGTCCCTTTTCGTAGGCACCTATCGCGGCGGCAGTGTCGCCCTGGGTCAGGTAAATGTTGCCCATGGCGTAGTAGACCTGGTCCAGGTAGTCCTTGTTGTTGCTCGATCGTGCCATGCGCTTCAGCCGGCTAATCATCTTTTTGCTCTCCGGGCCGTTTCCCATCACCTCGGTCTGCAGGATGCGGGCATTAAAGGCCAGTTCGTAGGGCGGATTCTGCTTGATACATTTGCGCAGGGCGTCGTAGGCCGCCTTTTGATGGCCGATTTCGCGCTCCACCTGGCCCAGCAGGAAGTACAGACGGGCCCGGGGCAGCTTCTTGCGCTCGCGGCGGGCGGCTTCGGCCAGCAGGGGGGCGGCCTCGGCGTACTTGCCCTGACACAGCAACAGGTCGGCGCGGGTTGCGTTGTGGTCGCGCTGCAGACGGGTGGGCAGCGAGTCGCGGCCGGCCTTGCCTAAGGATTCCTCGGCGTCGTAGTACCATTCCAGCGCGGTGTAGCTGCGCGCCTGCCAGATGCGGGCTTCGGCGGCTACAAGGGGCTCGGCGGCGTAGAGGCGGGTGATGTAGGAAAATGTAGAGGCTGCAGCGGCGAAGTCTCCCTTTTGGTATTGCGCCTTGCCCATGAGCAGCCACGCGTTCTTCAGGAACGGGTTGAATTCCTTGCGACTTAGGTAGGCTTTCATCTTGGGTGTTCGCGTCTTGTTGGCCGATACGACGGGCCGCCGCTTGATGGAGTGCAGGTGAATGGCTTTCTCGCACTTCGTGATGGTCGTCTCAAAATTGGAAGCGCCGAGTTGGGCCGACTTCTCGTTCTCTACGATGAAGAAAGGCAACATCTCGGTGTAGTTGTCCTTGTTTCCCTGCTCCTTGGCCTGCATTCCGTCGTCGTAGGACGTACTTCCGTTGAAGTAGGTATTGAAACGGGCGTTGAAAGAGTGCCAGAAGCGGCTGCCCGCCGTGTTCTTTTTCGTGGAACAGGCAGGTAGTAGCAGGCACGCAGCCAAGAGAAGGAGAATGTGGCTTCTGATTTTCACGGGAATGGCACTTGGTGATAAGCGGAAAGCACTTAGTGATAAAGAAAACGTGTCCAAAGGGATTTTATTGTCCGACAGAGGAAATATCCGCCGATGGAGAGCAAAATAATGGCGGCCCCGCAGGGCACGTTCAGCACATACGAGAGCCACAAACCGCCCAGACAGGCCGCCAAAGCAGCGACAAAGGATACGAAGATGATGCTGCGGAATGTCCGCACGAAGAGCTGCGCCGTCGCTTGCGGCACGGACAGCAGCGAGACGACCATGACGATGCCTACCAAGCGCAGACAGGCCACGATGGTTAGGGCCGTGAGCGCCGTCATGCCGATTTCGATCCACCGCACAGGCAATCCTTGCGTCCGGGCAAAGTCCCGGTCGTAGGCCACCGCCACTATGGCGGGCAGCAGGCTTGCAAAAATCAAGCCGGTCAGCAGGGTGAGCGCGCCGGTCAGGAGTAGGTCTGTGCGGGTGATACTCAGGATGTCGCCAAAGAGATATAGGGGCAAGTCGGTCATAAATCCGGGCGTCAGATAAGCCGCCAGAATGCCCACGCTCATACCCAGTGTCCACAGCATGGCTATGGCGGAGTCCTCACGTACGGAGCGGTGCGACAGAGCCTCGATGGCGAAGCCGCTGAACAGGGCGAAGCCGGCTGCCCCCAACAGGGGAGAGAAACCGAAGTAGGCGCCAAGTCCCACGCCGCCCAAGGAAGCGTGCGCTACCCCGCCGCCGGCAATGACCAAACGGCGTGTCACGACGTACGTGCCGACCATGGCGCAAAGCAGCGAGGCCAGCAACGCACCCAGCAGGGCGTTTTGGAAAAACAGGTAGTCGAGCAACATTCTTCCGGACGTGAATATTTTGTTTTACAACGGACTTCCGCCCTCACACCGACATGCCGCGCCGCTCGCCGACGAGGAGGAGCACTTCGTCCCGCAACTCATCGGGCAGGTTGATGCCGCGCAGTGTCAGCGAACGCACCCAGCCGGCCACTTCGTCCGTACGCATGGTGTAGAGAACCTCGCGGAATTTTTCCGCCTCGGCGGGGGTGTAGGCTGCCGCGGCCCGGCCGCGAAAGTCATCCAGTTCTTCGTCTTCGTAATACTCCACTTCTTTTGAAACGGCTGCCAGCAGGCTTTCCTTTTCGCAGACTTCGTGTTGTCCGCAGCAGCCTTCGGGGCGCGGCTTCGGCTCTTCGGACGGCGTCTCGGCTTCGCCGTTGGCAGCAGGTCGCCTTTGGCGCAGATTTGTCAGCCGTCCGGCCAGCAGGGCCAGCACGCCGAGGACGATCAGTGAGAGCAAGAGGACAGTCATGGTGAGAGAGGATTAAATGTCACAGCACTTGGCGCCCACGTGTGCCAAGTCGCTCCAAAATGCAGGGTAGGATTTTGCCACTACCCCGGGGTCGCTGATCCGCAGGCCGGGGTGGCGCCAGGCTGCGGGGGCGAAGGCCAAAGCCATGCGGTGGTCGGCGTAGGTGGCAATCGTGGGTGGTGGCGCGCAGGTCGCCTTTGTGGGCTGCGGCGTATAGGTCAGTGTGGCGGCCGAGGCTTCCACGTGGAGCCCCAGCTTGGCCAGTTCGTTTTGCAGGGCAGCTATGCGGTCGGTTTCCTTGATGCGCAGGCTCTGCAGGCCCGTGAAGTGGAAGGGCTTGCCCAGCAGGGCGCACGTGACGGCGAGTGTCTGTGCCAAATCGGGGCAGTCGGCAAAGTCTGCCTCCCATGTACTTTCCAGCGTCGCCTTTCCGTTTTTCCGCAACACGATGCCATCGGCTTCCGTCTCGGTGCTGACGCCCAGCGCCTCAAACATAGTGGCCACTACATGGTCGCCCTGCAGGGAGTCAAGGCTGAGCCGGGGCAAGCGTATGGTCGCGGCGGGGTCGGGTGACAGGGCTACGAGCTCGTACCAGTAGGACGCGGCGCTCCAGTCAGGCTCTACGCAAAATTCGTCAAGGGGTGCGTAGCCGCCCTCGGCCACGGCGAGCGAGCGCTCGCCGGTCCATTCGGCGCAGGCTCCGAAGCGGCGCATCAGGGCCAAGGTCATGTCGATGTAGGGGCGCGAGGCGATTTCGCCAATCAGGTGCAGGGTCAGTCCGCCGCGCAACAGGGGCCCCGTCATAAGCAGGGCGGAGATGTACTGCGAACTTACGTCGGCGGGCAGGCTGACCAGACCGCCCTCGAGCCTTTTTCCGCAAATCTTGAGGGGCGGGAATCCCTCTTTGCCGGCATATTCGATGTCGGCCCCCAGACTTCGTAGCGCCTGTACAAGCACGCCGATGGGCCGCTCGCGCATTCGTTGTGTGCCGGTCAGGAGGCGTTGCTCGCCGGGGCGGGTTGCGAAGAGCGCGGTCAGGAAGCGCATCGCCGTTCCCGCCGCCCGCACGTCCACTTCCGTCCGTGGTGGTTGCTGCAGGGCTTGCCGCATCACGCAGGTGTCCTCGCAGTCCGACAGATTCCGTATTTCGCGTGTCCCCGATAGGGCACCGAGCACCAAGGCCCGCGCCGAAATACTTTTCGAGGCCGGCAACCGGATTTCACCCCGCAGGCAGGGCGGCAATGTGAGCGCGTATTGGGTCATAGTTCGGTTCTTGGGGAATTGATGGGGGGAAGAGATTACAGTTCTTCGTCTCCTCTTCCTCCTTTTGCATTATTTTCTTTGTCGTTATTAGTAGTTGTTTCCAGAATGCTTGTCGGAGTTTTGCCTGATTCACCTTTGTTTGATTTTATCTTAGACCCAACGTTATTTTCTTTAGGTAAAATGGGATTGTCTTTGTTGTTTTTTTTCTTGGGATAATAAGGCTTTGGTTGGGGGCTCTCTTGTTTTGATAGTCTCTCCCTTTCCAAGGAGTCTGCTCTATGGGCTGAATCAGCCTGCATTTGTTCGTATTCAGCGATGGCTGCCGCTATCGAGTCGGCTGTTGCAATGGAGTCTTGGTAAGCCATCGAGCTTTCTTGGGAGTGTTTGTCGGAATCTGAACAGCCATCAAACAAGCTGGGGGCAGCGAAGCCGCCTGCAAGCAGCAATAGTAGAGTTGAGAATATAATCAGTGCTTTTGCCTTTCCCTTTGACTTCTTTTTGGGCGCAGTCTCATCCTTTATTTCTTCCACTTTTGTCTGGAATGGTGTCTCCTGTCGGATGTCGCTGCGTGGTGTCG
This sequence comes from Bacteroidales bacterium, assembly GCA_004558535.1. Taxonomy (GTDB): domain Bacteria; phylum Bacteroidota; class Bacteroidia; order Bacteroidales; family Bacteroidaceae; genus Alloprevotella. Next base: position 12,534 of record SFCP01000005.1, read on the forward strand.
GCGATATCGGCCTTTCCGTGTGGCTTCCTGTCCCTCCCAACTCCTGCATAAAGGTGCGTACGTCGGGAGTACGGTAATTGCGGCTCTCTTCCATGGCGTGTACCACGGCTTCGCAGGTCACAGTAGACACGCCGGCGGCCAGCAGGGCCGTGCGAATGTCGTCGGGCAGCATGTCGCCGGCGGGGCGGGGGCGTGTGCCGGTCAGCATGAAGTAGAGGGTAGCGCCAAGGGCGTAGACATCCACGGTCGGCGCAAAGCTGCTCACGCCGCGGTACTGTTCCAGCGGTGCGTAGCCCTCGGAGTAGCCGGCCATGTTGATGGTAGAGGTGGGCTGTCCCTGCGCATCGTAGTGCTTCGACAGACCAAAGTCAATCAGTTTGGGATACAGCCGTCCGTGTTCGTTCAGACAGAGCATCACGTTGCCGGGCTTGATGTCCTGATGGAGCACGCGGTTGTCATGGAGGAAGCTTACGGCCTCCGACAGTGGGCGGAAGAGCGCCAGGGCTTCTTCCTCGGACAGCGGCCGGCCTGTGTTTGCTACATGATGGCTAACGTAGTCGGACAGGGTCTTCCCATCGACAAACTCCATGACGTAATAGGTCGTCTCGTTTGCGTCGAAGACCTCGTTGACCGATATGATATAGGGACACCGGCCGCTGATTTCGTTCAGGCGGCGGGCTTCCGTGCGAAACGCCTTGCGACTGGCTTCCACCTCATCGCGGTAGCCGTCGGTGCTGGTCACGCTGCCGTCGTGTGAGCGTCGGCAGTCACGGTTGACGAAGTGCTCCTTGATGGCTACGGAGATGTCGACGGGCAGGTTCTGAAAGGTGATGCGGGTCGTGGCCTTGTAGGTGATGCCAAAACCGCCGGCTCCCAGTACGCCTTGGATGACGTAGCGGCGCGGCGGATTGCCGGCTGTGCCCGGCGAAAGGAGTGCAGTGCCGACTGGCAGGGCTTGGGGGTATTTGGAGGATTCCATGATGGGAATTTTTGGGGGGATTTCAGGAGAGGAGAAAGGGCTTTTGGGGGAGTCAGGACGTCTGCCTACTCCATACGTTCCAGTTCTACGCCCACGTTGATGACGCCGGGCAGCGGGGTGCGTCGCATCAGGTGGTAGATGCGCAGGTGGCAGTGGCCGCCTGCGGGCAGGTGGAAGGTGTCGGCGGGCTGTACGTATTCGTAGGTCGACACGCCGCGGCCCGAGATGTCGCCGCCGGGGGTGGCCAGTGCCATGGTGATTGTGTCGCAGCGTCCGGCGGCGGGCAGTCCGGAGCCGGTGCGCTGCATGGCCAGGGTGATGCTGCGATAGGGGTAGGGGTGGGCTGACGAGGTGCGCAGTCCGAGGTGCAGCACGTAGGTGCCCGGTGCGGCGATGCTGTCCACGGAGAATTGCAGCGTGTCGGCAGCGCGCCATCCCTCGGCCGGCAGGTCGCGGTAGTCGGTGTACACCGTGGCTTCGCGGCAGGCCGTGAGCAGCAGTGCCCATAGCAGCAGTGCGGGCCACAGGTTATTCCGTCGCGCCTGCTTCATGTTGGTTGGCATTGTTTCGATTGCCGCGTCCCTGTGCGCCGTTTCTCCGTTCGCCGCCGCGCCGTTCGCTGCGGTCCGTACGTTCGCTGCGCTCCGGTGCGCCGTTTTGCCGTTCGCCGCCGCGCGAGGCTTCGCTGCGGTCCGTACGTTCGCTGCGTTCCGGTGCACCATTTCGCCGTTCGCCGCCGCGCTGGGCCTCGCCACGCTTTTTGCCGCCGCGTTTCCGGCGTGTGCGGTCAAATCGGGTCAAGTCTTCCTGTTCCACCAGGTCGACGGGTCGCTTCACCTCTTGGTGCATTTCCTCGTCGAGGGCGATGGGTTTCTCGCCGGCCTTGTTCATTTCGATGACCTGGTGTGCGCGTTCGGCGGGGATGGTCACCAGGTTGGCGGCCAAGCGCTTGTCTGTGCTGTAGGTCACCTGTAGGGCCAGGATGTCGGCCTTGAAGAAGAAGTAGGTAGCGTCGGCCGTTTCGAGCTGCACGTCGCGTGGCGGCAACTTCTTGAAGGCTTCGACGTAGGTATCGGCTTCGTAGTTCAGGCAGCATTTCAGTTTGGCGCACTGGCCCGCCAGTTTTTGCGGGTTGGGTGCAATGTCCTGAAATCGTGCGGCTGCGGTCGATACGGAGTTGAAGTTTTTCATCCACGTGGCGCAGCAGAGTTCGCGTCCGCAGGGCCCGATACCGCCGATGCGTCCGGCCTCCTGGCGTGCGCCGATTTGTTTCATCTCGATACGCACATGGAATTCCTCGGCCAGTACTTTGATGAGTTTTCGAAAGTCCACGCGTGCATCGGCGATGTAGTAAAAGATTGCCTTGTTGCCATCTCCCTGGTACTCCACGTCGCCTATTTTCATATTGAGTTCCAGACTTTTGGCAATTTGTCGTGAGCGGATCATCGTATCCTGCTCGCGTGCTTTAGCTTCCTCGTATTTATCCAGGTCTGCCTGCCTTGCCTTTCGGTAGATGCGGCGTATTTCCGTGCCCGGTTTCAGGTTGGCTTTTTTCATTTGCAGGGGCACGAGCTGTCCGGTCAGTGTGACGACGCCGATATCATGGCCCGGCGAAGCCTCGACGGCCACCATGTCGCCCTTTTCGAGGGGCAGGTGGTTCTCGTTGTGGAAGTAGCCCTTTCGGGTGTTCTTGAACTGCACTTCGACGAGGTCGGTCCATTGGTCGTTGCCCGGCATGTCGGCCAGGTAGTCGTATGTATTGAGTTGGTGGTCCGAGCGGCCGCATCCTTTGGCGCAGAGGCCTCGCAGACAGGGTGTTGTTTGAAAATCTTTGTCCATGAGTCAGGTATGGGGATAAGTATGTAGCACAAGCCCGTACCGATTTTCCAAACGGCACAGACCCTGCAAAGCTATGCAAAATTGCAAAAAATCCCTTGACCCGACAAGGTTTTTCTGTCAAATCTTCTTTTTCGTAGGGGGGAATTGGGAAATAGGTGTCTTCTATGGCCTCAAACTTTTAATATAAACAATGTTAAGGAGCGGTTTTATGGCCTTTTTTGTCACACCGCCTGCGACAGGCGAAATGCCCGAGTAGCACCCAGAAAAAACTAAGTGCCTTGTAGTTTTTCCTAAGTGCTTTGTAGTTTTTTCTAAGTCCTTTGTAGTTTTGCGCAAGTGCCGGGTAGTTTTGCCTCCTGCCGGCTTACTAAAAAGGGGAAAGCCAACAGGTGTCCGGCTTTCCCCCATGGGTCTAAGACAAAGTTACGAAATATTTTCGGGAAATCCAAATCGGGAATTTTGTGTTTTAACACTTTTCCCGCCATTGGGAGTGCGTCCCCATTCCAACAGGCGCTGTGCTCCACCAACTCGGCTCGGCGTGTCTGAACGGCAAAGTAGGTCTGTGCAAAGGCTATCTGCGGCTTGCGCGGGTCGCCATTCTGTGCCACAAGATAGCAGGCATAGCGTGTGAGCATAACGTCATCTATCTGACGCTCAGCACCTGAGCCTGTGCTAACCATTTTGTTGACGTCAATAAAATGGCCTTCTATAATTCTGGCCTACATTGCTGCATGCAGCTTTGGCTTTTTCAATTACTTTGGTAAAGTTTACGCCTGTTTCTCCACGGTGATTTGTGCCTCGCTGACGGCAATGACTTTCACGGGTGTGCCTTCGGGGAGAAATTCGCCCGAGGATTTCACTTCCACCAGTTTGCCGCCGATGCGGGCATTGCCTATCAGGGCCAGGCGGGTGACGGCTGTGCCGCTGTCGCCCACCTTTACGGAGAGCTGTTCGGCGGTGGCCGCTGTGCCGGTCACGGTGCTTTTGAGCGACATGCGTTCCAGCGTGCGGCTGCGGGCAAACCACCAGATGAAGAGGGCTACGATGAGAATGGATGCGAGCAGGGCGATGCTGGCAGGCCCACTGCCGTAGACATTGTAAATCAGTACGTCGGCCACCACGAGGAAGAGGGAGGCAAAGATGCCGGCAAAGCCGATGCCGGGTACGACGAAGACTTCGAGCGCAAAGAGCACCAAGGCCAGGATCAGGAGGATGATAATCAGGGTAAGCATAGGGATGAGTTTTTTTTGAGGCAGATGCTGTAAATGAGTGGTAGGGGCGGGCAGGCGGCCTGTGTGCGTAGGGCCGGCCCGGAGAGGCAGACGGCTGCTGCGGCGTCGTGGGGTCAGAACGCGGCGCGATACTTGCCTTCGTCCTTGTCCTCGAGCATGGAGAGGTAGGAGGCGTAGCGGCTCAGGGCGATGCGGCCCTGCTCCACTGCTTCGAGCACGGCACAGCCCGGTTCGCGGGTGTGGGTGCAGTTTGAGAAGCGGCAGTCGGCAGCAGTGTGGAAGATTTCGCGGAAGTAGTGCGACACTTCGCCTTCGTCCATGTCGAAGGTGCCGAAGCCCTTGATGCCCGGAATGTCAATCAGGCTTCCGCCGTCGGGCATGGTATAGAGCTCGCTGAAGGTGGTCGTGTGCATGCCCGTGCCGTGTACGGCAGAGATTTCGGCGGTGCGTGCGTGTGCGCCGGGCACCAAGAGGTTGAGCAGGGTGGACTTGCCCACGCCGGAATGGCCGGCCAGCAGCGTGATGCCGCTTTGCAGGCAGGTGCGCAGGGCTTCGATGCCCGTGCCGAGTCGGGCAGAGAGCGAGAAGCATTCGTAGCCGATGCCGGTGTATAGGGCCTGGAGTTCGGCGGCCCGTGCCTGCTCGTCGGGAGAAAGGTCGTCGGCCTTGTTGAACCCCAGCAGGACGGGTACGCGATAGGCTTCGGCTGAGGCGAGGAAGCGGTCGATAAAGGTGGTGGAGGTTTCGGGCCGCGCCACGGTGACAAGGAGCAATGCGCGGTCCACGTTGGCGGCCAGGATATGGCTTTGCTTCGACAGGTTCGAGGCTTTGCGGATGATGTAGTTGCGCCGCTCGTCGATTTCGACGATGAAGGCGGCGTCGGCGGCCGAGGGCACCACCGTCACCCCGTCTCCCACGGCTACGGGATTGGTGGAGCGGATGCCGCGCAGGCGGAAGTTGCCCTTGACGCGGCAGGGGAGCAGCTGCCCGTCGTCTGTGCGCACCTCGTAGTGGCTGCCGGTGCTGCGTACCACCGTTCCGTGAATTTTTGTCATGTATCTTCTCGGTTACATTCAAGCGGGAGGGGGCCTATTCATTGTATGAAAGACCTCCCTCCCACGGTTGTTGTTGACAGAAAGTGCCGGATGCGGCTGCCCGTCGGGGCACAGGCGACTGGCCGATGGCTCCGGCTTTGCGGTGCAAGGGGGTTACACCGTCATGATTTCCTTGTTCTTGGCGGCCAGGAGTTCTTCCACCTTTTTCACCATCTTGTCGTGGATTTTCTGCAGGTCGGCTTCGGCGTCTTTCTCCACGTCTTCGGGCAGTCCGTCCTTGATGCCCTTTTTCAGTTTGTCGATACCGTCGCGGCGGGCGTTACGGATGGCCACCTTGGTTTCCTCGGCTTCCTTGTTGCACTGCTTTGTGAGGTCGCGACGGCGGTCTTCGGTGAGGGGCGGGATGCCCAGTCGGATGATTTCGCCGTTGTTCTCGGGCATGATGCCTACGGGGCTGTCGATGATAGCCTTTTCGATGACGCGAAACATGGACTTGTCCCACGGCTTGATGGCGATGGTGCGCGCATCGGGCGTGGTGATGGCGGCTACGTTGTTGATGGGTACCATGGAACCGTAGGAGTTGACACGTATCTCGTCCAGGATGTGGACGTTGGCCTTTCCGGCACGGATGTGGGAAAGGGTTTCTTCGAGGTGCATGACGCTCAGTTCCATTTTCTCCTCACACGCGGCGAGGCATTCTTTTACGTCTAACATGAAATCAGGAGTTTAGGGTTATCAAGCAGGTTTCCGGCTCCGCGCAGCGCTCCGGTCCTGCGCCGGTGAGGGGACTTGGCGCCCCGCGGACGAGACCGAAACGGCACTACAAAGGACTTAGAGCCGTTTTTATAGTCAACAAAGGTACATATATTTTTTAGTTCGCAAAGCCATCCGCGGGATTTTTTGTATTTTTGCAGCCTCGGAGCGGCCGCTTGGTTCGGCGAAGCAGGGCTCCGGCATACACGATTTCTCATAACGCAGCAACTTTCTACTATTCATGAAGGAATTCATACAATCCGAAGCCAAGACCGAAACGGCCGTGCTCGTGGGCCTCATCACCAAGCAGCAGGACGAACGCAAGACGGCGGAATACCTGGACGAACTGGAGTTTCTGGCCGAGACGGCGGGCGCAGTGACCGTGAAGCGCTTCACGCAGCGGCTGGACGGACCCAGCTCTGTGACCTATGTGGGCAAGGGTAAACTGGAGGAGATACGCAGTTACATCGAAGCCGAAGAGGAGGCCGAGCGCGAAGTCGGCATGGTCATCTTCGACGACGAACTGTCGGCCAAGCAGCTGCGCAATATCGAGCGCGAGCTGAAGGTGAAGATCCTGGACCGCACTTCGCTGATTCTGGACATCTTTGCGATGCGCGCGCAGACGGCCAACGCCAAAACCCAGGTGGAGCTGGCGCAGTACAGGTACATGCTGCCGCGACTGCAGCGCCTGTGGACGCACTTGGAACGCCAAGGCGGCGGCTCGGGCGGCGGTGGCGGAAAGGGAAGCGTGGGACTGCGCGGACCGGGCGAGACGCAGCTGGAAATGGACCGACGGATTATCCTGAACCGCATGGCCCTGCTGAAACAGCGCCTGGCGGACATAGACCGGCAAAAGACGACACAGCGAAAAAATCGCGGGCGGCTCATCCGCGTGGCCCTCGTGGGATACACCAATGTGGGCAAGTCGACCCTCATCAATCTGCTTGCCAAGGCCGAAGTCTTTGCCGAAAACAAACTCTTTGCCACCCTCGATACGACGGTGCGCAAGGTCATCATCGGCAACCTGCCTTTCCTGCTGGCCGATACCGTCGGATTTATCCGTAAACTGCCCACCGACCTGGTGGACTCCTTCAAGAGTACCCTCGACGAGGTGCGCGAGGCAGACCTGCTGGTACACGTGGTGGACGTTTCGCATCCGGATTTCGCCGAACAAATCGAGGTGGTGAACAAGACGCTCCACGACCTGGGCTGCGCAGACAAGCCGGAGCTGATGGTGCTCAACAAGATGGACGCATATACCTGGACGGAAAAGGCGCCCGACGACCTGACGCCGCCCACCAAGGAGAACGTCACGCTGGAGCAGCTCATGAACACGTGGATGGCCCGCATGGGCGAAGACTGCATCTTCATATCGGCGCGCGAAAGGCAGAATATCGATGCCCTGAAAGACCTGCTGTACAAACGTGTGCGGCAACTGCACGTGCAGAAGTACCCCTACAACGACTTCCTCTTTGACGATTACACGGAAGAGGCAGAATGACAGCTGCCGCGGGGAGATGTGCGACGCTGAGGGGGCTGCCGGTGGCCCCAATGGGACTGCCCGCCGTGCCAAGGCACCGATGCATAGTTGGTGTATAGTTGGACGGAGCAACCCTACACACGTGGGCGATTGACACTCAGGGATTTGCTCCTTCCGGTGTATAGTTTGCAGTATTTTTCGGGGATAAAAATTCGTATACGGGCGCGCGTGTACACGTGCGCGTATGCGTAATATCAATTAAGGTGTGGTCAAGGCGAAACAGGTCCTCCGGATTGGCAGGACTTCGGCCGGAAGCATCGCGCAGCATCGCCGCGGCAAGGCACTGCCTCCACGAAGAATTTGGCCGTGCCAGCGCAAAAATAAATCGCCAAGTAAATCCTGCGTACGAGATAAAGAAAAAAATAAATCCGGCAGCTTTGGTGGATTTATAAAAAGTATGTATCTTTGCAGCGGTATGAGTGAGGGGCTTTCGAAAGTTCCTCACTTGTTTTTAAGCGGGTTCTATAAATTGCCAGAAATGAGGTAAAGTCCCTGCCTTTCGGCGACACCTCTTTCCGGCAAGCTCGCAAAACAAACCCGGGCGCAGATTTTATAGACTGTGACCCAAAGATTTGGCATGACAGACAAGAAATTAGTTACCGACTTGGTGAACGAATGGCTCGAGGGCAAGGAATACTTCCTGACCGACGTGAACATTAGCCCCGACAATCGTATCGTGGTGGAAATAGACCACGAGGAAGGCGTTTGGATTGAGGACTGCGTAGAACTGAGTCGCTTCATCGAGGCCCATCTGGACCGGGATGAAGAAGATTTTGAGTTGGAAGTGGGCAGCGCCGGTATCGGACAGCCTTTCAAAGTGCTGCGCCAATATGAAATTCATGTGGGCGAGAGCGTGGAAACCCTTGCTGCGGACGGCCGGAAGTACACGGGACTCCTGAAGGAGGTTACCCCTGACTACTTCGTCGTGACGGTTCGCGAAAAAGTGAAAGAAGAGGGCGCCAAGCGGCCGAAAATGGTGGACCGCGATGTAATCCTGCGCTACGATGAGGTCAAATGGACCAAGTACCTCATAGATTTCAAGTAACAGCAAGACGCTCCCCGTAGGCCAAAGAGCCTCCGCGGGAGTTTCCTGCTTTCGGGCGGTAACCCCTGCCCCGAGGCGGAATAATCAATCAATAACAAAGCAACCCGATACAGGCATCGGCGTAACCGAAATGGCGAGAAGCGACAAGTAAGTGCTCCCTGGGCGCTCCCTTGTGCGGAATGATGGCGACCCGGTGGACTGGCGGGATAAACACTCCTATTAAAATTTATGGCTAAGAAAAAAGCGGAGACCATGAGTCTCATCGAAACTTTCTCAGAGTTCAAGGAAACGAAAAACATCGACCGAACCACCATGGTGGGCGTGCTCGAAGAAAGCTTCCGCAGCGTTATCGCTAAAATCTTTGGCTCCGACGAAAATTTCGACGTAATCGTAAACCCCGACAAAGGCGACTTTGAAATCTATCGCAACCGAGAAGTTGTGGCCGATGGCGAGGTGGTATCGGAAAACAGGCAGATATCGCTGTCTGAAGCCCGCGAAATCGATCCTGACTACGAAGAAGGGGAAGAGGTGAGCGAGGAAATCGACTTTGCCAAGTTCGGACGTCGCGCTATCCTCACACTGCGCCAGACTTTGGCCAGCAAAATCCTGGAATTGGAGCACGATGCACTCTACAACAAGTACAAGGATCGCGTCGGAGAACTGATTGCCGCCGAGGTATATCAGACCTGGAAAAACGAAACCCTGCTCATGGACGACGAGAAGAACGAGCTGCTGCTGCCGAAATCCCAGCAAATTCCCCGCGACTTCTTCCATAAGGGCGACACCATCCGTGCTATCATCGACCGGGTGGACAATACAAACGGCAATCCCAAGATCTTCCTGAGCCGCACCTCGCCCGATTTCCTCCGTCGCCTGCTCGAAATGGAAATTCCCGAGATTACCGACGGCCTGATTACGGTTCGCAGCATCGCACGTATTCCCGGAGAACGCGCCAAGATAGCTGTAGAAAGCTATGACGACCGCATCGATCCCGTCGGCGCCTGCGTGGGTGTAAAGGGTTCCCGTATACACGGCGTCGTGCGCGAGTTGAATAACGAAAACATCGATGTAATCAATTATACAAGCAATCCCCGTCTGCTTATCCAGCGTGCGCTGAGTCCGGCACAGGTGTCGAGCATCCAACTGAACGAGGAGGATAAGAAAGCCGACGTGTACCTGCGCCCCGAAGAAGTATCGCTCGCCATCGGTAAGGGCGGTATGAATATCAAACTGGCGTCCATGCTGACCGGATATACCATTGACGTCTATCGCGAAGTGGATGGGGATGAAGCTACCGAGGATGACATCTATCTGGACGAGTTCGCAGATGAAATCGACCAGTGGGTCATCGACGCTATCAAGGGCATCGGATTGGAAACGGCCAAGGACGTGCTCAACGCTCCCCGTGAAATGCTCATCGAAAAGGCCGACCTCGAAGAAGATACCGTGGATGAAGTCCTGCGAGTGCTTCGCGCAGAATTTGAGGAAGAATAACGGGAACTGCCACTCCATGCCGAGCTGTAGTCACAGTGACCTGCCTCTGTCAATCCGCCCCTCAGACCCTTTTGGTGGCTTGCCGATTTCTCCTGTCGGCTACATAGCTCGCCATGCTCTCTCCCTTAATCCTCAAAACGTTCGAAATCCGAAAAATTAATCAACCGCCCAGAATGAGTATTATCAGACTAAATAAAGTAATCAAGGAATTTAACGTGGGTCTGCAGACCCTGGCCGATTTTCTCGAGAAGAAAGGCTATAAGATAAACGTGTCGCCCAGCGAAAAAATCACCGAAGAGCAATACGAGTTGCTGCGCCATGAATTTGGCGCCGACAAAAATTTGCGTACCGCCGCTGAAAAAATGCTGCAAGACCGTCAAAAAGAAAAAGAAAAGGAGCGGAAGAAAACTGCTGCCCCGGAAATGATTGAGACACGCGTTCCGGAAAATCTGCGCCCGCAGGTAGCGGTCGAGGAAAAACCGACTTCGCAGCCCGCAGCCGAACCGGAAAAGGCGCCGGAAGAACCCCAGAAGCAGCCTGCTGCTCCCGAGAAGCCGGTAGCGGAAACGCCTGCCGTTGAGGTTGCTCCCGGCCCAAAGGAAAAACCCTCCGTCGAGGAACGTGCAAAAGCCATAGGCTCCGAGGAAGACGGCATCTTCAAGTTGCATACCACCGTAGAGGTGACCGGACCGAAAGTCCTCGGCACCATTGACCTCTCCTCGCTCAATCAAAACACGCGGCCCAAGAAAAAATCCAAAGAGGAACGCCGGAAAGAGCGCGAAGAAAAGAACAGACAGCAGCATCCGACTGCGGCAAATGGCGAAAAGAAGAAACGCAACCGCATAGGTAAGGAAAAAGTCGACGTAAATGCTGCCGCAAATCAACAAGGTGGCGAGCGCCGCAAACCCGGACAAGGCCCCGGCGCACCGACTGCCGCACAAGGCGCCGGAAAGCGCGGAAAGGACCGCAATCGCAAGGCACAGCCCATCGTGAAGACCGAAGTGAGCGACGAGGATGTGGCAAAGCAGGTAAAGGAAACCTTGGCGAGACTAACCAACAAGCAAAAGGGCTCGAAAGGTGCCAAGTACCGCAAAGAAAAGCGTGAGCAGGCCCGTGCACAGCAGGAAGAATTGCGACTGGAAGCCAAAGCCGAAAGCAAAATCCTGAAGTTGACGGAATTTGTGACGGCCAACGAGCTGGCAACCATGATGGACGTGCCCGTCAACAAGGTGATAGGCACCTGTATGAGCATCGGCATCATGGTCAGCATCAACCAGCGCATGGACGCCGAGACCATAGACCTCGTGGCCGAGGAGTTCGGATTCAAGACGGAGTTTATCAGTGCCGACGTACAGGAGGCCATCGCCGTAGAAGAGGACAGCGAGGAAGATCTCCAGCCGCGCGCACCGATTGTGACGGTCATGGGTCACGTGGACCACGGTAAAACTTCGCTCCTTGACTATATACGTAAATCCAACGTCATCGCAGGTGAAGCCGGCGGCATCACGCAGCACATCGGCGCCTACAACGTCACGCTGGAAAGCGGCCGACACATTACTTTCCTCGATACCCCGGGTCACGAAGCCTTTACGGCCATGCGTGCCCGCGGTGCACAGGTCACCGACATCGCAATCATCATCATTGCTGCCGACGATGACATCATGCCCCAGACGAAGGAAGCCATCAACCACGCCGTGGCGGCAAACGTCCCCATCGTATTTGCCATCAACAAAATAGATAAACCGCACGCCAACCCGGATAAGATCAAGGAATCCCTGGCTGCGATGAATTTCCTCGTCGAGGAATGGGGCGGCAAGTATCAGAGTCAGGACATCTCGGCCAAGAAAGGCATCGGCGTCTCGGACCTGTTGGAGAAAGTCCTCCTCGAGGCCGACATGCTCGAACTCAAGGCCAACCCGAACCGCAAAGCGATTGGCACTGTCATCGAAAGTTCGCTCGACAAGGGACGTGGTTACGTGGCCACCGTATTGGTGTCGAACGGTACGCTGCGCCAGGGCGACGTAGTCTTGGCCGGTACAAACTTCGGCCGTGTCAAGGCCCTCTTCAACGAGCGTAATCAGCGCGTACAGGAAGTGGGTCCCTCCCAGGCCGCCACTTTGCTCGGCTTCAACGGCGCACCGCAGGCCGGTGACCAGTTTAATGTGATGGAAACCGAGCAGGAGGCCCGCGAAATAGCCAACAAGCGCGAACAGTTGCAGCGCGAGCAGGATTTGCGTACGCACAAGATGCTCACCCTCGACGAGGTGGGACGCCGTATCAAGCTCGGCTCGTTCAAGGAGCTCAACATCATCGTCAAGGGCGACGTGGACGGTTCCGTGGAAGCCCTTTCCGACTCCTTTATCAAACTCTCGACGGAGACTATCGCCGTCAACGTCATCCACAAGGGCGTCGGCCAGATTTCCGAGAACGATGTGACGCTGGCTGCCGCCTCGCAAGCCGTCATCGTCGGCTTCCAGGTGCGTCCCAGCCAGATGGCGCGCAAACTGGCCGAGAAGGAAGGCGTCGAAATTCGCCAATATTCGGTCATCTACGATGCCATCGAGGAGGTCAAGGAGGCCATGGAGGGCATGCTCGAGCCTGTCTTGAAGGAGGAACAGACGGCTACCGTCGAAGTGCGTCAGGTTTACCACATTTCCAAGGTCGGCTTTGTGGCTGGTGCATACGTCTTGGACGGCAAGGTGAAGCGTTCGGACAAGGCGCGCCTCATCCGCGATGGAATTGTCATCTTCACCGGAGAAATCAATGCCTTGAAGCGCTTCAAGGACGACGTGAAGGAAGTAACTACCAACTTCGAGTGCGGTATCAGTTTGACGAACTGCAACGACATCAAGGAGGGAGACATCATCGAAACCTTCCAGGAAATCGAGGTGAAGCAGAAACTGTAAACCGCTCCGATGATACCCGGCGATGGGGCGGCCTTGGTGAAAAGGGCAGGCCCTGTGGCCACGGGCAGATACTACGTACAAGAGAACAGGGCGGGTGGCGTAAAGTCTTCCCGCCTTTGTTCTATCAATGAAGTAGGCAAGGCCTGCTCCGGCCGGACAGGTGTTGCAAAGCAACTTCCAAGTGGTTGATTTTATAAAAGTTATCCTATTATGTTTATTGACCTTTTTATTTGCGTTCTCCTCGTTTGGGCTGTCTACAACGGCTGGAGAAACGGTTTTGTCAAGGAAATTTTCTCCACCCTCGGCATCCTGACCGGTTTAATCCTGGCCGGAATTGTCTATGCCGCCTTGGGTGATGACTGGCTGGCTGTCACGGGCAGCCGGACGAATATGATTCTCAACGTAGGCATGTTTATCATCCTGTGGGTGCTTCTGCCGATAGCCTTGGGGCTGGTGGCCAACATCCTGACGCGGGCTGTCAAGGGCCTGCAGCTTGGTTTGTTCAACTGCCTGCTGGGAACGGTCTTCAGTGTGGCCAAGTTTGCGCTGCTCATCAGTTGTGTGCTCAACATGATGGCCCGACTCGACATTTTGGACGAGAGCAAGACCGCTGAGAGCAACCTCTTCGAGCCGGCTGTGAGCCTGTTGCCCTTTATTGATCACGAGACAGGGGCTTCCGAGCGGGTGAGCAAGCAGGCCGACACCCTGTGGGTAGACCTTAGTGGCGAAAAGAAATCCGACAAGGAGGAGGCGCTATGAAAGAACAGGCATCCGACCCCCGTACCCCGACTGCAGCCATGAAAAACCGCGCCGCCCACGAGGCCGTGGCAAAGGCTTACGAATACGGCTTTACCACCGATGTACACACCGAAGTCATCGAGCGCGGACTCAATGAGGATGTGGTGCGCCTGATTTCTGAGAAGAAGGGAGAGCCCGAGTGGTTGTTGGAATTTCGCCTGAAGGCCCTGCGTTATTGGCAGACTTTGCAACAACCGGACTGGGCACACGTCAACCTGCCCGAGATTGACTATCAGGCCATCTCCTACTATGCCGACCCTACGGCCAAGTCGAAGGGCAGCGACAAGAAGGAAATCGATCCCGAACTGATGAAGACGTTCGACAAGCTCGGCATACCGCTCGAGGAACGCATGGCGCTGGCCGGCGTGGCCGTGGATGCTGTGATGGACTCCGTCTCGGTCAAGACCACCTTCAAGGAAAAATTGCAGGAGAAAGGCGTTATATTCTGCTCCATCAGCGAAGCCGTGCGCGAAAACCCCGATCTGGTGCGCAAATACCTCGGTAGCGTGGTGCCCTATCGCGACAATTACTTTGCCGCGCTCAACAGTGCCGTCTTCTCCGACGGTTCGTTCGTCTATGTGCCCCGTGGTGTGCGCTGCCCCATGGAATTGTCCACCTACTTCCGCATCAATGCGCGCAATACGGGCCAGTTTGAGCGCACGCTCATCGTGTGTGAGGACGAAGCCTACGTCTCCTACCTCGAGGGATGCACTGCGCCGATGCGCGACGAGAACCAATTGCACGCCGCCATCGTGGAAATAATCGTCGGAGCCAATGCCGAGGTAAAGTACTCCACCGTTCAGAATTGGTATCCCGGCGACAGCGAGGGCCGCGGTGGTGTGTACAACCTGGTGACCAAGCGCGGGCAGCTTCGCGGACAGAACGCCAAGCTTTCCTGGACCCAGGTGGAGACGGGAAGTGCCATCACGTGGAAATATCCCTCGTGTGTACTGATGGGGGATGGCTCGCAGGCTGAGTTTTACAGCGTGGCGGTGACCAACAACCACCAAGAGGCAGACACCGGCACGAAGATGATACACATCGGCCGGGGTACGCGCTCCACCATCGTGTCGAAAGGCATTTCGGCCGGCCACAGCCAAAACTCTTATCGCGGATTGGTGAAGGTGGGAAGCCGGGCTGAGGGCGCGCGCAACCACTCTTCGTGTGACAGCCTCCTCCTCTCCGACACCTGTGGCGCGCATACCTATCCCTACATCGATGTGCACAACAACAATGCGACCGTAGAGCACGAGGCCACCACCGGCAAAATTTCCGAGGACCAGCTTTTCTATTGCAACCAGCGCGGCATTCCCACCGAGGCAGCCGTTGACCTTATCATCAACGGCTATGCGCGCGAGGTGCTCAACAAACTGCCGATGGAATTTGCCGTCGAGGCGCAGAAACTCCTCAGTATCTCCCTCGAAGGCAGCGTCGGATAAGGCTTGGTGAGCACCTGTATCCCCCGGATGGCTGCCCGGCGAGGCGGCGCGGGCGTCTCGGTCCTGCATCTGTGCCCCCACAAGCGTTTTACCGAGCCGCCATCGTCCGCCCTCCGGCGCTGATTTTACCAAGGTCGGCGGCATCGCGCGAAATGTTAAAATGCAATTTGGGTGATTTGCTTTTTGCGAAAAAATATTGTATATTTGCATTGGCAAACCGAGGACTTCCTGTAAATGCAGGGCTTCCTCGGTTTCTTTTTGCCCGTATTGACCCAAAAACAGGGCCGGAGAGGGGGCAACTACCTGCCGGATAATTTTTTCCAAGTGCTTTGTAGTTTTTTCTAAGTGCTTTGTAGTTTTTTCCAAGTGCCGGATAGTTTTTCGCAAGTGCTTTTTCGTTTCTCGGAAACAGCCGGCGGATTGTAAAGAGAAGTTATAAATGTTAAAGTTGAGGCTCTGGGGAGGTGCGAAATTCCGTGTCGTCACGCTCCAGGACCAAGGGTGAAAAACCGGAGGGCCGGCGGGGTAAATAGAATGCAGGAAAGTTGTACACAAATGGCTCTTCAGATGGTGAAAAGTTCTTTTTCGGTGGAGCAAATAGCCCTTTTATATCGACATTCCTTATTTTTTTTAGGAAAAGATGGGTGTTGTCAAAAATAATTATTAAACTTGCAAAATAAAACATGGCCGAGGGGAGACGGAGGCGTGGGTTCCACTCCGTTTTTTCAAGTGCTGTTTAGAATTTAGAACGACGGAACCCCCTAATAAACCTAATACAGTTATGAAAAAGTATTTTTTGATGGCTTGTACCGTATCCCTCTTGACCGCGTGTGGTGGTACAGGAAATGATTATGCTGACGAGGTGATTGGTATCTACGAGGATTATGCTGACGAGGTGGCTGATGCTGAGGATGAAAAATCATTGTCTCGTCTCTGTGAGGATTGCAGCACGAAGCTGAGCGACGCCAGCAAGGATTTCAAGGAAGACAAGACGCAGTTGGAGCGTGACAAAGAGGACTTCAAGGACGATGCGTTCGACACGGATTGGGCTATAACGGAAGCTGAACAGCGTTATGACTGGGCCGTTCAGAAGAAGAGAATCGAATTGAAAGAAGCAGAAAAGGACAAATAAGCCGTAAGAAAAATTTATTGTATCACAACCCTTTAAGAAAATCCTGTTATGAAAAAGATATTTATGTTTGCCGCCACATTGGCTCTCTTGGTGAGCTGCGGAGGTACCGGTTATGAAGCTGCTGACGAGATGGTTAGCCTCAGCGAGGAGTATGCAAGCCAGTTTGAGGATGCCGAGACGGAAAAGGACTTGGACCGTGCTATGGAGGATTATGGCACAAAGTTAAAAGATTTGGGAGAAGAATACAAGGAGTCGGTTACCGAGTTGCAGCGTGGCTTAGAGGATGGCGAAGATGATGCCTTTGAGGCTCAATTGGCTGCCCAGAAAGCAACAGCAAAGGCTATGTGGGCATATCAAAAGAAGCAATACGAACTGAGAGAAGCCGAAAAGGATAAGTAAACCCTCAGACATAGAATTGGCGTTGACCCTCCCTGCGGATGGCCAACGCCTATTTTATGGAAATTACGGCCGCCCCCTGTGTCGCTGACGATGCGGGGGCGGCTGTTTTTCAGTATGGGCGGGTCAGCGCCTCGCAGACACGGTCCTGAAAGTGGCGCGCCGTGGCGTTTCGGGCCTGTCCTTGATTCATGATAGCAAAGGCCAGCAGGTGTCCCTCGGCGGTAGTGGCGTAGCCGGCCAAGGTGCTCACACCCTCCACGGTACCCGTTTTTGCCCGTACGTTTCCGGCGGCAGGGGTGCCGTGCATCCGTTTGCGCAGGGTGCCATCCGTAGCGGCTACAGGCAATGCCGGGAGCAGGTGGCGGTAGATGGCGGGCGTCCGGTAGGCATGGCGCAGCAGGGCGACGAGGCATTCCGGTGTCAGGTAGTTGTAGAGCGACAGCCCGCTGCCATCTGCTACTTGGTAGTCGGTGGCCGCGAGCCCCAGCCGCCCCAGCAGGCTTCCCTCTACGGCCGCCGCTTCCCGTCGTCCGGCACCTGTCGCTTTCTTGTAGGCAGCGATTTGGTAGAACATGCTTTCTGCCATCAGATTATTGCTCTCTTTGAGCATCGGCAGCAGGATTTGGTCCATAGTGTGTGTGCGTCGGCAGATTTCGCGGGCCGATTTGCTTGCGCTCCCCTCCCGGATTTGGCCGGAAAAATCGATGCCGTTTTGGCGCAGCAGGGCGGTAAATTCTTCGGCAAAGCGGTCGCGTCCGTCTATCAGCAAGGGCGTGAGCGGCGGATTGTCGTCGTCCCAGCACCAACCCCAGCCTGCGGGCAACCGGTCCTTGCAATGCAAGTCGAGAACCAGGTCTCCGCGGACACTGCGTACGCCCTGTTTCGTCAGAGAGTCTACAAAGGTTTGCAGGTCTGCCTTGTCAAACAGAGGGTCAAAGCCGGCGCGTACGTAGAGGTGGCCGCGCAGCACAGAGTCCTGCGTCGCATTGTTTTCGGCGTAGAGGGTGGTGGCAAACAGGTAGTCTGTGCCCAAACAATCCAGGGCCGTAATCGCCGTGACCAGCTTCATGGTCGAAGCCGGACGCAGACGCTGTTGATGCCCTCGGCTGAAAAGTGGCCGGTCATCGGTTAAGTCGTAGACGTAAAGTCCCAGTTGGGTTCGCTCGAAGAGGGGATCGCTCACCAGTTCGTGCAGGGCGTTTGCAATGTCCTGCCCCGGCGTGGTACGGAGGTCCGTACTGTCGGTGGGTGCAGGCTTGACAAGGGTGTCTGAGGCCGCCTGTGGCGCCGCCTGAAGGGTGTCGGGGCGTGTTTCCGCGGGAATTTCATCGGTTTTCGGGCTGGACGCGATGTGCGGGCCGTGGCAGGCGCAGCACCACAGGAGGATGGCGCAGGGCAAAAGCAGTCGGCGAAGGATTTTCATGGGCGTTGGTTTGTGGCGGGGTTATGAAAAGCCCGGCGCCGGCGTATGGGGGCGTCGGCGTCGGGCTGTGGGGTATAGGCATGTAGCATCGGGAGGGGGGCTCACCCCTGCCATTATGGGATGACAGCCTCTCTTTTTCAGTTTCCGGCGGTCGTAGTGGTGGCCGAGATGCCGAGCTTCTTCATTACCAGGTTGGTCACATCGTCCGTCAGGCTTTCGTTGATGAAGATGCCCGAGCCCTGTGCGGCTGTCTTGTCGATGATGTAGATGTAGTTGCCTTCCTTGGCCACTGCGCTGACGGCCTCCTGCACTTTCAGCAGGATGGGCTGCATCTTGCGCTGTTGTTCGTCTTGCAGAGCCTTGGAGTTGTCTTCGTAGGCCTGCTGCAGTTTTTGCTGCATATCGACCAGTTCCTGTTCGCGGCGCTGGCGGATGTTCTCAGGAGTTTTGTCGTTGACTTCAGTCCTGAATTTCTCCAATTTAGTCTGGTACTCGCGCTGCATATCGGCGAAGTCGTTCTCGTAGTTTTGGGCAATGGCCTGCAGTTCGTCCATGGCAGTTTTGTAGTCGGGCAATGCCTGTACGACAGCCTGGTAGTCAAATCGGCCGAATTTCTGAGCCATCATGCTCAGAGGCGCTGCGCAGAGGAGCAGCAAGAGAATTTTCTTAATCATTGGTGTTTTTGTTATTTTGTGAATTGTATTTGCTTGTGGCGGTGGGGCTTCCCGTCAGCATGGGCTGCCGGTGGGTGGGGCCTATGTGCTTCCTGCGTGGCAGCAGAAACGGGTGCAAAGGTAGGAAATTTATTTGGAATAGCCCAATTTGGTAAGTACCTCGTTGCTAATGTCTATGGCGGGCGAAGCAAAGATGATGCCGTTGTCGGACGATCGGTCCAGGATGAGCTGGAAGCCTTTGGTCTGTGCAATTCCCTTGACGGCGTTGTAGATTTCGTCCTGTATAGGTTCCATCAGGCTTTGGCGTTTTTTGAAGAGTTCGCCTTCGGGTCCGAAATACTTCTTTTTCAGGTCGGCTGCTTCCTTTTCTTTGTTTACGATAGCGTCCTCGCGTTCTTTCTTTTGGCTTTCGGAGAGGAACATAGCTTCGTTTTGGTAGTTTTTATAGAGGGTTTTGGCTTCCTCGTCCAGGGCTTCCACTTCGCTTTGCCAGCGCCTTGACAGCTGGTTGAGCTGTTCGTTTGCCCGTTCGTAGGCGGGGATGTTGCTTAGGATGTACTCCATGTCAATCAGGGCGAACTTTTGCGCCGATGCGCTCACGCCGAATAGGCCCAGAAGGCAGGTGATAAGGAATAGCTTTCTCATAACGTTGATTTTTTATTGGGTACGAATCATAATATTGGCCGTGGACTTCACGCCGTGGGAGGCGGGTGTAGCGGTGCAGCGGCTCTTTGTTTGGATTGCTTGGTTTAGAATTCCTGGCCGATGATGAAGTGGAACTGCGAGCCACCTGCTTTCACGCCGTTGATATTCTTTTGGAAACCGTAGGCCCAGTCGACGCCCATCAGGCCGACCATGGGCAAGAGGATACGCACGCCGACGCCGGCCGAACGCTTCATGTTGAACGGATTGAACTTCTTCACGTCCGTCCAGGCATTTCCGCCCTCCAGGAAGGCCAAGGCGTAGATGCTGGTGGAGTTTTCGAGCATCAGCGGGTAGCGCAATTCCAGCGTCATGCGGCTGTAGGCGTAGGCGTTCTCGCCGGTATTTCCGGCCAGTGAGCCGTTGTCGTAACCGCGCAAGCCGATGGTTTCGGTGGCGTAGCCGTAGGAATAGCCTGACATGCCGTCGCCGCCCACATAGTAGGTTTCAAATGGAGATTTCTTGTAGCGGTTGTAAGCTCCAAGGATGCCAATTTCTGCGCGCGTCATCAAAACGGGACACTTCACGCCGCCGCTCAGCGCTGTGAACGAGCGGAACTTCACGCGCCACTTGTGGTATTCGATCCAGCGGTATTTCTCCTGCGATTCGCGGGCGTAAGTAGAACTTTGGTAGTTTGTAGCCAGATTTTTGTAGTCGCGGCCGTCCCACAGGGAGTAGGGAGGCGTGAGCGTCACCGAGGCAGAAAATTCCGAACCCTTTCGCGGATAGAACGGGTGGTCCGTAGAGCTTCTGTTCAGGCTGAGTGTGAGGTTGATGTTGTTACAATTGCCGTCCGAAATCAGGAAGTACTGCCACGAGCGGAGCATGTAGCGTGTATAACTCAGCTCGGCCATGAACGAGAAGTAGTCATCCGGCCAGCGAAGTCGTTTTCCGAAGCCCAGAGATACGCTGACCATCTTCACGTATTTGTCCGGGTCGTAATAGTTGGCGTAATTGTAGTAACTACTGTTCGTGCCGTAGCCGTACATGTAGTTGTAGATATTATTATAGCTATTGTAGTAGTTCGAATTGATGTCGCTCTGTTTCGAATAGTAGATGGAGAATGAGAATTGGTTGGGTCGCTTTCCGCCAAACCAGGGGTCAAGGAATGACAGCGAGTAGCTCTGATAGTACGTACCGTTGGTCTGTCCGCTTATCGACAGGGTCTGACCGTCTCCCTGCGGGATAAATCCGGCTCGCTTGGAGCCTTTTCCAAACAGGTTCTGGATAGAGAAGTTTGTAAACTTCAGGCCGATGCGTCCCACGATACCGGTTTGTCCCCAACCGGCGGAAAGTTCGATTTGGTCGCCGCCCTTTGTCAGTAGCGGGTAGTTGATGTCCACGGTTCCGCTTTCCTCGTCGGGCACAATGGCTTTGCCTAATCCTGCCTGCAGGGCTTCTGGGTCAAACTGGTTCATGTTGGCCAGTTCTCGCACGCTACGTTCGATGGCGTCCATGCTAAACAGGTCTCCCGGCTTGGTGCGCAATTCTCGTCGTATGACGTTTTCATATACGCGGTCGTTGCCTGAAATTCGGATGTGGTTGAATGTTGCCTGTTGGCGTTCTTCGATGCGCATTTCAAGGTCGATTGAGTCGCCCTCTACGTTGATTTCCACCGGATCGAGCTGGTAGAACACATAGCCTCGGTTGTAGTAGAGTTTACCGATGGCATCCTCGTCTGTATTGAGTCGTTTGTCGAGCAGGGTTTGGTCGTAGACGTCGCCGCGCTTCATTTTGAGCTGATTTTGCAGGAAGTCGGTGTTGTAAATCGTATTTCCCACCCAATCCACGTTGCGCAAGTAGTATTTTTGTCCTTCGTAGACGTTCAGGTAAATGTCCACGTGGGAATCATCTACGGCTTGGACGCTGTCGCTCAGCAGCAGTGCGTCGCGATAGCCCCAGCTGTTGAGCTTTTCGACCAGAAATCCTTTGTCCTCTTCATACTTTTCGGGCAGGAACTTCTTGCTTTTGAAGATGTTTCGCCAGTTTTTTTCGCGTGTCTTCTTCATGGAGCGCTTCAGCTTGCCGACGGATTTTTCTTCCACGCCGGTGATGTAGATGTGGCGCACCTTGATTTTTTCGTTTTTGCGGATATTGATGTCTACGAGCACGCGGTTGTCGCCTGTGACGTCTTCGCGTTGCAGTATGTCGACTTCAGCGTTTTTGAATCCCTTTGCTTCGAAATATCTTTTGGTGATGATTTTTGCGCGGTCTATCATGTCGGGCGTTATCTGCATACCGTTTTGCAGTCCGAGCGACTTTTCCAGGTCCTCGCGCTCGCTTTTTTTCACGCCGCTGTAGCTTATGCTGGATATGCGGGGCTGTGCCGTCAGGTAGATGTGCAGGTAGATGGTGCTACCCACGATGCTGTCGGCCTCGATGCGTACGTTCGAGAAGAGTTTCTGTGCCCAGTAGCGTCGGATGGCTTCGCTCATTTCGTTGCCCGGCACTTCGTAGGTATCTCCTACGTTGAGTCCCGACAGGCTGAGCAGGTAGTCATCGTCAAATCCCTTGATACCATCGATGGCCAGGCCTCCAAGGATGTAGCGGGGGTGGTCTGCGGTGTAGGTGATGGTAGGTTTTTCCTGTACGGTGACTTGTGCGGCAGTTTTAGTAGGCGCAGCGATTTGCAGGAATAGGAGTGTCAGGCAACAGAGGAAGAGTTTGTGCTGATATTTCATTGTGCTTAGCTTTTCTGAGGAGTAGTGGCGGGTGTCGCTTGGCTTTTTGGTGGTTCAGGCCTGCTCGTTGGTGACCTGTTCGCTGGTTTTTCCGAAGCGGCGTTCACGGTTTTGGTAGTCGGCCAGTGCTTGGCAGAACGCAGCCGTATCGAAGTCCGGCCAGAAGGTGTCGCAGAAGTAGAGTTCGGAGTAGGCGCATTGCCAGAGCAGGTAGTTGCTGAGCCGCACTTCGCCGCCTGTACGGATGAGCAGGTCGGGGTTGGGCATGAAGCAGGTGGTCAGCGCCTGGTCGATGGTGTCTTCTGTGATTTCTTCCGGGCGGATGGTGCCGTTGGCAGCTTGTTGTGCGAGGTGGCGTACGGCCTCGGTGATTTCCCATTTCGAGGAGTAGCTCAGCGCGATGACCATTGTCATGCCCGTATTTGTTGCGGTGCGTTGGGCCAGTCCGTCGATAGCGGCTTTTACCTCGGCCGGCAGTCGGTCTGTCTGGCCGATGACGCGCAGCCGCACGTTGTTTCGCATGAAGAGTTCCTCCTCCATGGCTGTCAGGATAAGGGACATGAGAGCTGCCACCTCGGCGGCGGGTCGGTTCCAGTTTTCGGTGGAGAAGGTGTAGAGGGTGAGGAATTTCACGCCCAGTCTGGATGCGGTTGTCGTGATTTCGCGCACGGTCTCGACGCCCTGCTGGTGTCCCATGCTGCGGTCCAGTCCCCGCGCCTTGGCCCATCGTCCGTTTCCGTCCATGATAATGGCCACGTGGGTGGGGATGCGTTGCAGGTCGACGCCTGCCGCTTGGGCGAATTGGCGCAGGGCCTCGATTTCGTTCGGGGCTTTTGTGCCGTCGTGAGTACTTTCGTGTTGTGCCATCATGTTTCAGGGAGTGAGTTTGTGCCTTAGTCGCGGTTGCAGGTGGGGCAGCGTGGTGACAGGTCGTAGGTCACGGTGAAGAGGGTAAAGGAATAGTGGTCCTTGTTGCGAAATCCCGAGGACTTGATGCCCAGCGGAGCCTCCAGTCCTTCGAGTTTGTCGGACGGAGTGAGGTGCATGCGCCATTCCAGTCCCAGGTTCAGCCGCCTTCCGGCTTTGTATTTCAATCCGACGCCCAGGGGGATATTTGCAGTAAAGGCTTTGCCCACACTACCATAGGTCAGGCCGAAACCCATCTGTAGGTAGGGTGTCAGACGCTTGAATCCCTGGTAGTTTTGCAGGTATCCGTAGGGCAGGAAGTTGATTTCGTAGAGTACGCTCAGGTCATAGACGGCGCCGCTCATTGCGTAGTCCAGTCGTTCTTCGCCTGTTTGGTTGGGATTGGCGGGATAGAAATTGTTTACGCCTTTTGTCGAGCCGCTCCATTTCCCCACGTCAAAATTGGCCTTGATGGCCATGCGTGGATTGAGCAGTCGTCGCATCACGAGTCCGCCGCCCACGGAGGATTGCCCGTACCATTTGCTGTTGACGTCGTTCAGGCCGAAGCAAAGTCCCACGCCGGCGCCCAGTTCCATGCGGTACTCCGTGTCCTCGTCCTGTGCGGACAGGCCGGTGGCGCAGAGCGTCAGCAGCAGCAGGGAGATCAGTCGTCTGAGGGTCTTCATAGGCATGGGGCAGAGGGTGGCTTATTGGTTTTCAGCCCATCCCAGGCGGTTGTGCCGGCCGCGCCACACCCGTCCCGTGGTGCTGTCGATGTACCAGGCGAAGTTGAATTCGTCGGCAGTGGCCGTTATTTCGTGCTGTGCAGACAGCGGGATGAACGGCAGCCGCAGTTCGCCGTCAATCCACGTGCGTCCGTTGTCACGGCTGCTGTAGAAAGGCGCGGGGGTGCCGTCTGTGTCCAATCCTGTCAGACAGGCGGCGCCGTCATAGCGCAGCAGGGCCTGCTGGTCCAGTGTCGGGCAGTTGTAGGCGTTGGTTTCCGCGGCCGGGATGTGTACCCAGGGATAGCTGTCGCCTCCGTCCGTGTCGGCCGTCCGCCGCCACACGACGCAGTGGCCGTCGCGGCGTCCCACGGCGACGAAGATTTCCTGTCCGTTGTCGGTCTGTGCGGGAATACATACGGACATGATGCTGTCTGTGGGCACTTGGTCCGGTTCGTCGTCCTCCTGCACGGTCCAGTTTACGCCATCCGTACTATGGAGGAAGTGTCCGTCGGCGATGGCGCCCAGTCCCGTTTCGCCGCCGGCGATTAGTGCAAGGGGTTTCAGCTCGCTACCCGTCTCATGCCACGTCAGTCCGTCGGCCGATGTCAGGATATGATGCTCTTCGTCCAGTGCGAAGTAGTGGCCGAAGGCGGTTTGTATCGAGGTAGGCAGCAGGACGGTCTTCAGGGTCCGGCTCTCCCACAGGCTTACGTCCTCCACGGTCGTGCGGCCGTAGGGGATGCTCACCACTTGGGTGTCGTCTCCGTAGCGGCCGTATACCTTCAGTTCGCCGTCTGCCGCCAGGGCACGCAGTTCGGTCATGCCCTGCAGCAGCGTGCATCCTGTCGCGATGCTGTTCCATCGCATGCTGTCTCCCTCTTCGCGGTGGATATTGACACGCATCTCGTAGGTGCGGGTGGACAGGCCGTCGCTGGCGTGAACCGTCAGCAGGCGGGGCAGGGTGAAATCCGTACTGTCCGCGGCCGAGAATATCGTATCTTCGGCCGTGATGAGCGAGCGGATGCGCACGGCTCCCACGGCGTTGAACGTAGAGAATACGATTTTGCTTCCATCGGTACCATAGGGCAGCGAGTCGCGGTTGAAGATGAGTCCGTTCAGCTGGTCGATGGTCATGGGGTAGAGTGAGCCCGTCACCGTGACGCGGTAGGTGCTGTCCTCGCCCGTGCTGCTTTTGGTCAGCAGGTAGCGGTTGAGTGTGCCCACCGTGGTGGCGGTGATGATGCAGTCGCCCGAGGTCACCGTGTCGTAGTCGGTGTCGCTCGTACAGGCTGTATGGGTCGCGATAATGGGCAGCAGCAACAGCAGGGCCCGGGTGAAAAGTTTCATATACCGATATTATATATATATAATGGTGCGGCAAGTCCCGCGCCAATGGGGGCTGTGGCCGCCCACGGAGCGAGTTGCACAATTTTCTCAAGTTGCAAAAGTACGATAAAAATCTCAAGTTGCGGCCTCGCTGCTCATTTTTTCTTATTATTTATGTTTTTTGAACCCTGTGATGGCTGCGGCGTGGGGAGCACCCGGCCGTTGGGGCGGTCGGTCGGCCTGCGTGCAGTGTATGTCCCCTCTGTCCCCGGCCGGGTGGGGCAGGGGGAGCGGAGAAGCGGCAAATTTTGCCAGCCCTGTCGCCGGTTGACTTTAACATATATAACCTTTGTTGACACACTGCCGGCTTTGTAGTTTTGCCTGTCGGGCACTTGGAAAAAATTACAAAGCACTTGGAAGAAACTATCCGGCACTTAGAAAAAACTACAAAGCACTTGGAAAAAACTATCCGGCACTTAGTTTCGGCCCAAAAAGGGGCAAAAAGAAAGGAGAAAGCCCCTTGTGGCAGGCTTCCTCCTACGTTGCTACGACAAAGATACAACATTTTTCAGCCAAATCCAAATCGCGATTTGCCGATTTAACATTTCGCGCGCCAACACAAGGGGGACGAAAAGGTAGTTACTATGTTAATAAACCATAAGCAGCGGGGAAAATGCCCTTCCCGTAGCAAGCGCCTCGCCGATTATGACTAAATTGCAGCCGGTGGCGTGGCGTCGGCCCCGGCTGCGCTGCGGCTGCCCCGAAAATCGTCAATCTTAAATCCAAATAGCATGAAAAAAATCCTTACTCTAAGTCTGCTGCTCGCCGGACTGCTGCTCTGCATGCCGGCGCGGGCCGACGAACCGTTTCGCAAGCACCGGTTCGACCTGTTTCAGGTCCTCCCGCCCGCCGAGGGCAGCATCGTATTCGTGGGAAACAGCATCACGGACATGCACCCATGGGTCGAGGCTTTCGAAACCGCCGACGGGCAGCCCCTGCCCATCGTCAACCGCGGCGTGTCGGGCACTTACTCGACCGAGCAGAGCGATAACCTGGAAAGCTACCTGCTCCACCATCCCAAGAAGTTCTTCATGATGATCGGCACGAACGACATCGCCACGAGCGGAGGCCTGAATTTCCAGCCCGAACAGGTGTTGAACTACGTGAAAAGCATCGTGAAGCGCGTACACATGCGCTCACCGCAGACGAAAGTCTACCTCTACAGCATCCTGAAGAACCAGACCGGCAACCGTCCCGCCGAGCGCTGGCTCCGGACCAACGAGCTGGTGAAAGCCTTCGTCGACGAGACGGCCGAGGACTGGCTGCAGTACATCGACCTGTACGACGCGCTGAGCAGCGTGGCCGACGGCGGTGTGTGGAGCTACGACAACCTGCACCTCACGGCGGCTTCCTACCGCATCTGGTGCGAAGCCATTTGCCCCTATCTGGCCGAGGGTGAGGAATATACCGTACGCACCATTTATCCCGCCGACACCGAGACGAAGCAGAACGCCGGCGGTCTGAGCACCTCGCACGGCATGCGTGCCACCTACGCCAGCATGTTGCCCGTTCGGGCCGACGACATCCTCTTCTTCGGCGACGAGGAGGTGAAGTGCGGCGAGTGGAACGAACTCTTCGGCACTCATGCGGTGAAAAACCGCGGTACCGGCTGGGGCTACGGCGGCAGCGTGTCTGTCACCTCGGGCATCGTGGACGCCACCTTTGCCGAAACGGGCGTCAGCAAGGCTTGTCCCGCGGCTGTCCTGCTCTACACCGGCACCGCCGAGGTGAACGGCACCACCGACATGGCCACCGTCAAGGCTGACTACCTGACCCTGGTCAACAAGCTCAAGGCAAATTGCCCCACGGCCAAGATTTACCTGCTCGGCGTGCATCCCGTGAGCAATGCCACGACGAATACGAACCGCGTGGCCGTGCTCAACGGCTACCTGGAGGGAATGGCCGACGACCAGGTGCGCTACATTGACACCTACACGCCTTTCCTGAGCAACGGCGTGGCCGATACGCGCTACATCAAGAATACCAATTACCTCTACGCCTTGGGCTATGTGAAAATGGCCGGACTCATTGCCGCTAAGGTCAACGAAGACTTCCCCGGCACGCTCATCGCACCGACAGAAACCGAGGCCGAGGCACTCCTGGAGCAGGCCGGGCTGCGCAACCAGCTGACCCAGGCCATGGCACAGGGCATGGTGGCGCCCGTAGGTACGCAGATGGGTGAATACAGCGCCGAGGCGATGCAGAGCTTCCAGGCTGCGGTCGATGCCGCTTCGGCCCGGCTGGCGTCCGGCGAGGCCCTGACAGCCGCTGAGGTGGAAACCCTCTGCTCGCAGATGCAGACCGCCCTGCTCGCAGCCCTCAACCGCCCCGTGGCAAGTACCGATAGCGAGGAACAGTGGTACCAGTTCCACTCCGTACGTGCTTCGGACTACTACGTGACCGCCACTGCCGCAGCCGCAGGCGTGGTGGGCGACAATACTACGGCCGAGTATGCGCAGTCCATGTGGAAGTTCGTAGATCGCGGCGACGGCTCCTACGACATCGTGAACCGCAAGTACGAGACCTACCTGAACCCCGTGGCCACCTACAACACGCAAATCACCACCACCACCGCCGCGCCGGCCAAGGGATGGACGCTGAGCTACGCCAACACCCCGGGCTGCTACATCATCAGCAGTGGCGAGGTGCAGCTGAACCAGACACAGGCCGGTTTACAGTACAAGATTTACAACTGGAGCGCCGAGAGCACCCTTGGACAGGACCGGAGCGACGCGGGTTGCCAGTTCTATATCAACGAGGCCCCCTCGCCCATCGAGGAACCCCAGCCCGATGAAACGATAAGCTACACCATCAGCAAGACCACAGGAGATCTGTACAACTCCAACGGCACCGCGAACGCCACCTACAACCGTGATTGGAAAAGCACAGCCACCCCGCAGCTCACCTTCGTCAGCAATGCCAACAATATGAGCTGGGCGAACGACGACATCCAGCTGATGAGCGGCTCGGCCGGTTCGGCGACCTACACACTCACTGCCCCGACCGGCTATGTGGTCGACAGCTACTCCTTCAACGTGGTCAACAACAACCACAATACCGGCCTGACCCTCGCCTACGAGGACGGCACGAGCTGCATCACCTCCACGACCGCCCAAAGCCGCAGTCGCAGCGGCATCGGCGAATCTGCCGTCACCTTCACCCTGACGGGTACGAACGGCAAGGGCGTCCTGCTCACCAACTTCAACGTCACGGTGAAAACGTCCGCCTCCACGGGTCCGCAGCGCCCCGAAATCAGCACCGAGGGCAACGAGCATTGGTACTACATCACCAGCGCTTCGACCAAAGCCTACTGCGCCGGTAAGGTGATGTACTATGATGCCGCCATCGACCGTATGCGTTTCGGCAGCAAAACCTTTGCGCCCGACTATGTATGGAGCTTCTGGGAGCAGAACGGCAAGCTGGCCATCCGAAGCTACAACGGCGACTACATCGGTACCGCCGGTGCGGGCACAGGCTCCTCTACGCAGTTCGGACGAAGCGAGACGCCCAACTACTCCTATACTATAAATGACGCCTTCGGCTACTTCACCATCAAGGACAATGCTGTGGAGCTCCATGCCCAGGAGGCCGGCGCCGTCATCGTGCGCTGGGCCGCCGCCGAGGGAGGCGCATCGCTCTGGAAGTTCGAAGCCGTCGACATGACCAACGCCCAGGCCGCACTGAGTGCTACCTCCGTGAAACAAGGCAAGGTGACCACTGGTATCGGCAACCGCAACCAGCCCATCGTCCGCGCCACGCTGCTCGTCAGTGGCCTGACCGGTGCGCCCGAGTTGCAGAGCGTCAGCGGTAAAGTCGTGGCCGATGACCTGAAAGACGTGGTCGGCGTCAAGGCTTACGTGGCTACCAACGACCGCGAGCTCTTCGTGGACGAAGAGGGACGGATGCCGTGGCGCGAAGAGAACGGACAACTCTTCGGCGAGGCTGCTACCGTGGCCGCCGACGGCTCCTACACCATCACGGGTACGGCTGCGCTGCAACCCGGCGAGAACTACCTGTGGATTGCCTTCGACATAGCCGACGATGCTACCGAGGGAAATACCGTTGATGCCACGATAACCGGCTACACCGTGGACGGAAGCCTGCGCAACGAGCCGAACGGCAATCCCAACTACGCCGCCACCATCTTCCTCTCCGAGGGAGCGGCCCTCATGCCCTATGACTGCGGCTCGCGCTACTACCGCATTCCCGCCATCACGACAGTCAAGAAAAAACTGGCCGACGGAAGTGTCGTTGACCGCCTGGTGGTGCTGACTGACGACCGCCTGCAGCACAACGGCGACCTGCCCAACCACGTCTATGTCGTGGCACAGTACAGCGATGACCTCGGCCGTAGCTGGTCGCAGCCGGTTCGCGTGGCCGGAACGCCCGAACTGGGCGGCGACTACGGACATGGCGACGCCTCCATCGTCACCGATCGCCGCAACGGACACATTATCGGCATCATGACGTCGGCCGGAACGTACGGCAAGGGCTTTTGGGCCTCCACGGCCGCCCAGCCGATGCTCTGGAAGACCATCACAAGTGAAGACGGCGGCGAGACGTGGAGCATCCCGACCGACCATACGAAGAGCCTGTACGGAGTGGGAAGTCCCAATCCTACGTGGAAGGGCGGATTCTCCGGCTCGGGCGCGGCACTGCAAAAGCGCGACGGCACACTGGTGTCGAGTTTCGTGAACCGCGATGCGAACGACGTGCGCAATTTCCACTTCTTCATGAGCAAGGACGGCGGTGCATCCTGGTACGTCAGCGGCACAAGCGGCACGACCAACGCCGACGAACCGAAAACCTTGGAGCGGAACAACGGCGACCTGTCGATATTCGTGCGTGCAAGCGGATATAACTACCACAACGTGACGAGCGACGACGGCCAGACGTGGCACTATGCGCCCGAAACCCGCTTCACTTCCGGTATCAGCGGCACAGCCTGTGACGGCGAGTACATGACGTGGTGCTCTACGCTGGATGGAAACGCCTGGGACATTGCGCTGGAAACTTTGCCCAACAGTAGTAGCCGCGAAAACGTAAGTATTTGCCTCTCGACCGACGAGGGCGAAACTTTTGGCGCGCCCAAGACGATCTGTCCTTGGTCTTCAGGCTACAGCACCGCCGTGGTACTGCCCGACGGAACGCTCGGCGTTTACTACGAAGAGGACGGCTATTACAACAGCGCCAACTACGTGTTGCGCTTCGTGCGCTTCAGCCTGGACTGGGCCTCGAACGGAATGTACAAGTTCACCGAGGACAATCCCTTCCACCCCATCCCGTCGGCCGATTATACGGGTGTAGCAGGCGTGACTGCCGGAAAGAATGCACCGGAGGCTACCTACGACCTGCAGGGCCGCCGCGTGGAGAACGTACGTACGCCCGGCGTCTACATCAAGGGCGGCAAGAAAGTGCTGATCAGCCGGCCGTAGCGAGCGGAAACGACATAACTGAAAACGCGGGAGCTTCTCGATGGAAGCTCCCGCGTTGCGTTGGTGCTGTGTCCGACCCGGCGGCCGCCGGGTCGGACTTATTCGTAGCCGAGCGGCAGGTCGAGCACCGCACTGTGGTATTCGTACTCGGCTTGTCGCAGCTGGTCGGCCGCATCAAAGTATTCGTTCAATTCATCCACGAATTCGAGGACGGAAATCTGGCCGCCGGCCAGCGCTTTCTCCAGCAATTCCGCATTGCTCGACTCGGTAAACGCACGGCGGTACGTCTCGGCCACCTGTCGCAGGCCATGTACGCGCCGGAAAAGCTGCTCCGCTTCCGTCTGTTGCCTGAGTTGGACATCCTCGCGCCTGATTTCGGCCGCCGTAATGGCTGCTTTGGCACTGCGCAACCGGCTTTTCGTGTTCCACAGAGGGATGGTAATGCCCACGGTAATGCCTTGCAGGTGCTCGCCGAACGTCTTTTCGCGCATGTAGCCTACGGCCAGTGACGGCCAGTTGCCTGCGCGGGTCAGCGCCAACTGACTTCGGCTCAACTCCACTTCCCCTGCGGCGGCGGAAATGGCCGGCAGTGTGCCGCGGATGCTTTGCCACCAGTCGGAAAAGCTCTCCGGCAGCTCGAGCGGCGCGGGAAATTCCGCACAAGTAAAGGATAGCGGCTCGCCGCCGTTCAGTCCGGTCAAGCGGGTCAGGAGCAGGTCGCGCTCCGCGCTTACCGTTTGGATTTGGGCTTGCAGCAGGAGCATGTTCCGGCTTACTTTATTGTACTCCAACTGCGTTCCTTCGCCCTCGTCAAGCTTTCGTTGCTCCGCGACAAGCGCTGTCTCCAAATGCTTGCGCCGGTGCTCCAACTGGGCAAGCTGCGCGTTGGCGTTGGTCAGGTCCAGCAGGCAGCGGCGGGCTTCCAGTAGCACCTCGCGGCGGGCTTCGCGCAGATTTTCGTCCACCAGGTTGTTCCGGCAGGCCGCCACGCGTCGTTTCTTTCCCAGCAGGGTGCCCCAATCCAGGGGTTGTATCGCCTTGAAGTCGCGGCGGTCGCTCACGCCTTGGGGGCTGCCCCACAACTGGTTGAACTCTAATTCCGGATCATCCAAGGACAGATCTGCGCGGTTCTCGGCTTTTTCCGCCTCGGCGGCAGCTCGCAGGGCCTTGAGGGCCGTATTGTTTTGTTCGATGGCTTGCAGGGTTTGCGCAAAGTCGTCCTGGGCCGACATGCTGCCCACGCAGAGGGCAGCCGAAAGGAGGATAAATATTTTTCTCATTGGGTCTGTGTTTTTTAGCAAGGATATAGGGGAAACGAAGTCTGTCATGGTTTCCCCTATATGCCTATTGCTTGCGCGGCAGGCCGGCTTTCAGGAACATGATGGGGATGACAAATCCGTTCAGGAGGGTGGAGGTGAAAAGTCCGCCCAAGATGACCACTGCCATCGGGCTTTGTATTTCGTTTCCGGGCAGACCTGCGCCCAGCACCATGGGAATCAGGGCCAGCGCCGAGGTCAGTGCAGTCATCAGGATGGGGTTGAGGCGGTCGGTCGAGCCTTGGAGTACGCTCTCTTCGGGCGAAAGGCCCCGCGCCATAAGGTCGTTGTAGCGCGCGATGAGCAGCAGGCCGTTGCGTGTGGCGATGCCGAAGAGTGAGATGAAGCCGATAATCGCCGGTATGCTGATGATACCACTCGTCATTCGCACTGCCAGGATGCCGCCAATCAGCGCCAGTGGCAGGTTGAGCAGGACTACAGCCGCCTGGCGGGCACTTCGGAATTGATTGTAGAGCAGCAGGAAGATAATGAGTACGGCAAAGACCGATGCGATAAGGAGTGTGCGCGAAGCAGCCTGCTCGCTCTCAAACTGTCCGCCGTATTCCACGTGATAACCTTGGGGGAGGTTGATCTGATTGACCTTTTCGCGGATGTCGTGGACGGCACCGTGCAGATCGCGTCCTGCCACGTTGGCCGAGACGACCACTTTGCGCGCCGCGTTCTCGCGATTGACGGTGTTGGGTCCGACCGAGGAAATCACATCGGCCACATTGCCCAATTCCACCTTGCCGCTGTCGGTATCGAGGAGCAGGTGGCGCACATCCTCGATGCTTTGGCGGCTGCCGTCGGCTACTTTGAGCACCACGTCAAAGGTTTGGTTGCCTTCGTAGACCTGCGAGACGGTCCGTCCGGCCAGCAGCGTGCTCACGGCTTCGCCAAAGGCAGGCAGCGAAATGCCGTAGCGCGCCAGCATCTCCCTGCGCGGCACAATCTTCAGCTGCGGGCGTTCCACTTGCTGCTCCACATTGATGTCGGTCAGGCCCGGGATGTCTGCGATGGCCTCGCGGATTTCTCCTGCATAGTCATAGAGGCGGTTCAGGTCCGGTCCGAAGACTTTGATGGCGATGGCAGCGCGTGTTCCCGAGAGCATGGCATCGATTCGGTGGGTGATGGGTGCGCCCACCTCGACGCTGATGCCCGGTATCCGGCCGAGGCGTTCGCGCACGTCGGCCATCAGTTCTTCGCGACTGCGGTCGCCGAGTTCGTAGGGCACTTCCAGTTCCGAATTGTTCACGCCCAGTGCGTGCTCATCCAGTTCTGCGCGTCCCGTCTTCCTGCCCACGGCCTTTACCTCGGGAATTTCGAGCAAGGCTCGTTCGGCTTGTCGTCCCAAACTGTCGGATTCGGGCAACGAAATGCCCGGCAGTGTGCTGATACCGATAGTCAGTGAGCCCTCGTTGAAGGGCGGGAGGAAATTGCGGCCCAGCGTGAAGAACAGTCCCACCGCTACGAGCAGGGCCACCCCTGCTGCGGCGAGCACCGGGCGGTAATGGCGGAGGCAGGCCCCGAGTGCGCGCCGGTAGGCCGCTTTCAGTTTTCGCGCCACCCAGGCTTCCTGCGCGGTGCTGCTGCCGGGTGTCGTCTCTTCCCCTTCAGCGCTTTCCTGTCGCTTGCTTTTTCTGCGCTTCCCCCGTTCCAGTACATAGCTGCACAGGACCGGTGTGAGCGTCAGGGCCACTAATGTCGAGGCGCAGAGAGCCACGATGAACGCGATGCCCAGCGGGCGGAGCATACGGCCCTCCATGCCCGACAGGAAGAAGAGTGGCAGAAATCCCGCCACGATTATCAGTGTCGAATTGAGAATGGGCATGCGCACCTCTCGGGATGCGTCGTAGATGACGCTCAGCCGGGTGCGCTGCCTGCCGGGTGGGAGCGCGCGGTTCTCGCGCAGGCGGCGGAAGACGTTCTCGACGTCCACAATAGCGTCGTCCACCAGCGAACCGATGGCTATGCAGAGGCCGCCCAGGCTCATCGTGTTGATGGTAAGTCCCATGCAGTGGAGCGCGATGAGCGAAATCAGCAGTGCGAGCGGGATGGTGATGACCGAAATCAGCGTGGTGCGGAAATTCATCAGGAAGAGGAAGAGCACCAGTACCACGAAGATGCCGCCCTCAATCAGGGCGTTGCGCACGTTGCGTATGGAGTTTTCGATAAAGCGGGACTGGCGGTAGACGTCGGTCTCGATTTTTACGTCGCGGGGCAGGGTGGTCTGCACTTCTGCCAGGGTGCGGTCCAGCGCCTCGGTCAGTTCGATGGTCCCTGTGCGGGGCTGTTTTGTCACGGTCAGTATGACGGCTTCGCGGCCGTCCTTTGCGGCCGTTCCGGTGCGTGGCAGGCGGTCGCCCACCCTGATTTCGGCCACCGATTCCAGGGTGACGGGTCCGTCGGGCGTAGTTCGCACCAGCGCTTGGCGCAGGTCGTCGATACGGTCGGTACTCAGGATGGCACGAATCAGGTATTCGTTGCCGTATTCGTAGAGTACGCCGCCCGAAGTGTTGCGGTTGAATCCCTCGACGGCGGCTGCGACTTCCCCGAGGCTGACTTCGTAGTGACGCATGCGTTCGGGGCTGAGCAGTATCTGGTACTCCTTGACGTCGCCGCCCAGCACGGACACTTGTGCCACGCCGCCGGTGCTTAGCAGGCGCGGGCGGATTTCATAGTCCGCCATTGTGCGGAGGTCGCGCAGCGAGGTAGAGTCGGCTGTCAGCGCCACAATCATCACCTCTCCGAGGATGGACGATTGCGGTCCCATGGTGGGATTGCCCGCTTCGGCCGGTAGTTCGTCGCGCACGGCTGCCAGTTTCTCGGCCACGGTCTGGCGCGCTATATATATATCGGTATCCCAATCAAATTCCACCCATACGATGGAAAATCCCGTCGTCGACGAGGAGCGTACGCGGCGCACACCGGCTGCGCCGTTGACGGCGGTTTCGATGGGGTAGGTGATGAGGCGTTCCACCTCCTCGGGGGCCATGCCTCCCGCCTCGGTCATGATGGCCACGGTGGGTGCGTTGAGATCCGGGAAGACGTCCACTTCCGTCCGGGACGTGCTGATGCTGCCTGCAATGGCCAGCAGTACGGCCGCCATCACGATGAGCAGGCGGTGGTGCAGGGAAAAGCGGATGATACGGTTCAGCATATTCGTTCTCCTCCCTGCTTTAGTGTTCGTGTCCGTGCGGTATGGCGGCATTGGTGCCCGCCAGTTTCAGTCGGTAGGCTCCGCGCACCGCCACACGTTCGCCGTCGTGCAGTCCGGCCGTGATTTCCGTGCGCACGCCGTCGCTTTGGCCCGTCTGTACCTCGCGCTTGCGGAAACTACCCGCTTCGCCCGGTACTTCCACATAGACAAAGTACGCCCCCTGCTCCTCGGTCAGTGCCGTGGCGGGCAGGCTGATGACGCCCGTGCGGGGGCTACAGAGCAGGTAGACCTCGGCAAAGGCACCTGCCGGCAGGTTGCCCACGTTGTCCAGCTCGAAGGTAATGGGCAGTGTGCCGTTGGCACCGACGCCCGTGCGTCCCGCCGATATCAGGCGGCCGTTCAGGTCGCTCAGTCGGCGTACGCTGTCGCTGCCGGCCGTGCGGAAGTTGGCGCTTCGTGCGTTCTGTGCCGCCTGCCACCGGCTTTCGGGCACCTCGGCACGCAGTTGCAGGCGCCGGGTCTGGGTGACGGTCATCACGGGGTCACCCACGTTGACATAATCCCCCTCGTTCACGTAGCGGGCCTTGATGTAGCCGCTCATGGGGCTTGTGGCGCTCATGCCGGCCTTGGCGCCGGAGGCACCGGTGCCCTGTGCCGCAGCCTTGGCCAGCTCGTAGCGTGAGCGTGCCTCTTCGTAGGCCTGCCTGGAAATGATTTTGTCGGCCACGAGGTTCTCGGCGCGTCGAAATTCGCGCTCGGCCGCTGCCAGTTCCAGGCGGGCGCGTTCGGCCGGGTCGCCGTCCTGCAGGTTGCGGGCCGAGACCGAGGCCACCGTCTGCCCGCTTCGCACGGGACAGCCCTCGGTGGCGGAGCGGTCCGTCAGGGAAATCACGCCGCTCATAGGCGCCACGATGGTGCATTCGTCGCCTGCGGCCGCACGGAGTTGGCCGCTCACTTTCACAACGGCAGCAAATTCGGCCGGATGTACGGTTTCGACCTTCACACCGGCCTCCTTGAGCTGTGCTGCGCTCAGGATGATTTCGTCGCCATGGTCCTCGCCTTCGTGGTCCGTGTCTTTCCCCTCGCTTTGCTCGCAGGGGGCGTCGTCGGCGTGGTCGTGACCGTCGTGTGTATCGTTGGAATGGGCGCATGCACCGCAGAGTAGGGCGGCCATGCACCAAGTAATAAGAGACTGTGTTCTCATTTCTTTTCTTGATGTGGTGGATAGAAAGATGGGAAGCAAGGCATGCCGGCTGCGTGGGAGCAGACAGGGCGCACCTGCTGTGGAAACCGTGCCCCCTCGGAGGTACACGGCCTAACGGACAGGCCCGGCATGGCTACGTGCGGGGCTTGTCCTCAAGAAAAGAAATGGGGTGGGGCTCGCAATCCCCCACTTGCCGCCCGCTCTCGGGGGTGCAGGGCATTGCGATAGGCATCCGCCGGCAGGTCCTCGTCCGACGCGGTGAATTGTCGGGCCAGGGTCGGCGTGAAGTCCGCCGGCAGGCAGACGGGGGCGGGCAGCATCTGGGTCGCTCTCAGCGCACGTGCCGCAGTCGACTGTACATGCTCCGCGCAGCCCTCGCTTTCGTGGGAATGCCCCGTTTCGTGGTGCTGCGTGTGGGCATCGTTCGGCATATGGTCCGCCCGGCAGAACTCCACCACGCGGCAGGCCACGCCATCATGATGGTGATGGGGCAGCAGGGGCATGACCAGCAGCGAAAGGGCGGCCAGTGCCATGCAGAGCAGGTGGAGGAATTTTTGCATGATGCCTGATTGTGGTTGCAAAAATACGAAATATTTTTGGGATAACCGCCCGTCCTTTCGTGCTTCCGCGTCCGCCGGCCACACGAGGGGCGCGGCAGGCGGTGCCCCGTGCGCGGAATTTTGACAAAAGTGCATAAGTGCTTTAACATAAATAACTTTTGTTAGGTTTTGCAGACGGGTGGAGTGCCGACTAAGTGCTTTCTAATTTTACGCATCCGGCATGTAGATAAAACCAAGTGCCGGGTAGTTCTTTCCAAGTCCTACTTAGTTGTGCCCGAAAACGGGTGGCGGGTGTCCGCAAAGGGGCAAAAAAAGAGGAGAAACTCCCGGATTAGCGCGGGAGTCCCACCTCTGTAGTACAAAGATACAACATTTTTCCGCGAAATCCAAATCCGCCTTTTCCGCGTTAACATTTCGATGAAGCAGGTGCGCGGCGGGTGCGCGGCGGCCGCCTTCGGACTGCGGAAAAAGGGAAAACCGGGATAATCGGTTGGCTTTTAGAGTGTGTCAAAAGTGTGAAGCAAATTTTTTCGGGGGAAGCAAAAAAATATTTTTCGGATTGCTTTCAGATATCAAAAGGTTGCCGTATCTTTGTCGTCGGAAAGCGGTGCCGCACCTGCGTGCCGGTGAAAAGGGAACGCCGTGTAATTCGGCGACAGTACCCGCTGCTGTGACCCCATTTGTTGTACCGAAACGACTGAAAACCACTGCAATAAAGCTATTTGCGGGAAGGTGTTCGGAATCTGGGGAAGCCAGAAAACCTGCCGCTTTTGGAACGTCTGCTTTGGCGTCGGGAGCTACGCCGAGGTGACGGATGCGTGAAACTTCTTTGACACAAAAAAGAAAACTTCAGCTTGCGGAAATTCTGAAAGGTTTTCCAAAATGGAAATTTTATGGTGCACTGTGATGTGCCAAGGGTATCGGTCTGCGTCCACGGGAATCATGTCCGCGCGTGGCCTACTTCTCCGGAAATCAAATAACTAAAAAATAAAACTACATCCATGAGCTACGATTCATTCTACATCACCAAGCGCGACGGCTCGCGCGAAAAATTCTCGCTCGAGAAGATAAAGGGAGCCATCCTCAAGGCATTCGCTTCGGTGGACGACCCCGTCAACGCCGAGGGGTTGGGGCGCGTCATCGGTCACCTGCGTTTCTGCAACGGTATGAGCGTTGAGGACATCCAGAACCAAGTGGAGGTGGCCCTGATGAGCGAACACCACTTCAAGGCCGCCAAGGCTTTCATGATCTACCGCAAGCAGCACACCGACGACCGCGAGACGGCCGACAAGCTGCGCTTCCTGATCAACTACTGCGACTCCGCCAACCCCGCCACCGGCTCGAAGTATGACGCCAACGCCAATGTGGAGAACAAAAACATCGCCACACTCATCGGCGAGCTGCCCAAGCAGGGCTTCATCCGCCTGAACCGCCGCCTGCTCTGCGACAAAATCAAGGAGCTCTACGGCCGCGAGACCGCCGACCGCTACCTGTACCTCCTGCAACACCATTATATATACAAGAACGACGAGACTTCGCTGGCCAACTACTGCGCCTCGATTACGATGTACCCCTGGCTGTTGGAGGGAACCAAGGGAATCGGTGGCAACTCCACGGCACCGACCAACCTGAAAAGCTTCTGCGGCGGATTTGTCAACATGGTGTTTATGGTCAGCTCGATGCTGTCGGGCGCCTGTGCCACTCCCGAGTTTCTCATGTACATGAGCCACTTCCTGACCAAGGAGTACGGTGACGATTTCTACCTCCGCGCCGACGAGGTGGTGGACCTGTCGCTGCGCCGCCGCACTATCGACAAGGTTATCACCGATTGCTTCGAGCAGATTGTCTACTCCATCAACCAGCCCACGGGTGCGCGCAACTTCCAGTCCGTCTTCTGGAACATCAGCTACTACGACAAGAATTATTTCGAGAGCATCTTTGGCAACTTCTTCTTCCCCGACGGTTCGCAGCCGCAGTGGGAGGCCGTCAGCTGGCTGCAGAAGCGCTTTATGCGGTGGTTCAACGCCGAGCGGACCAAGGCCGTGCTCACCTTCCCCGTCGAGACCATGGCCCTGCTGACCAAGGACGGCGACGTGATCGACCGGGAGTATGGCGACTTCACCGCCGAGATGTATGCAGCCGGCCATTCGTTCTTCACATATATGAGCGACAACGCCGACTCCTTGGCTTCGTGCTGCCGCCTGCGCAATGAAATTCAGGACAACGGCTTCAGCTACACGCTGGGTGCCGGCGGTGTGAGCACCGGCTCGAAGTCAGTGCTGACCATCAACGTGAACCGTTGCGTGCAGCAGGCTACCCGCGAGGGACGCCCCTACGTGGAATACCTCGAAGGCATCGTAGACCTGGTCCACAAGGTGCAGATGGCCTACAACGAGAACCTGAACGACCTGTTGAAGAAGGGAATGCTCCCCCTCTTCGACGCCGGCTACATCAACATCAAGCGCCAGTACCTCACCATCGGCGTCAACGGTATCGTGGAAGCCGCCGAAAGCCTCGGCATGACCATATCCGACAACGAGGAGTACGCCACGTTTGTGAGCAACGTGCTCGGACTTATCGAGAAGTACAACAAGCAGTATCGTTCCAAGGACGTGCTCTTCAACTGCGAGATGATACCGGCCGAGAATGTGGGCGTAAAGCATGCCCGCTGGGACCGCGAGGACGGCTACTTCGTACCCCGTGACTGCTACAACAGCTATTTTTACATCGTCGAGGACCCCAATACCGATATTATAGAGAAGTTCCGCCTGCATGGCAGGAAGTACATCGAACACCTGACCGGCGGCAGTGCACTCCACGCCAACCTGGAGGAACACCTCTCGGCACCCCAGTACCGCCAGTTGCTCAAGATTGCCGCCAAGGAGGGATGCAACTACTTCACATTCAATATCCCGAACACCCTGTGCAAAGACTGCGGACACATAGACAAGCGCTACCTGAAGGAATGCCCGCACTGCCACAGCCACAACGTGGACTACCTGACGCGTATCATAGGCTACCTGAAGCGCGTGTCCAACTTCT
Source organism: Bacteroidales bacterium (assembly GCA_004558535.1). Taxonomy (GTDB): domain Bacteria; phylum Bacteroidota; class Bacteroidia; order Bacteroidales; family Bacteroidaceae; genus Alloprevotella. The sequence continues at coordinate 52,362 of SFCP01000005.1, forward strand.
CGCTCGACCGGCAGAAGGAAGCCGCACGCCGCTACTATGCGCAGGTGGAAGTATAAGGACACATTTGTCAGAAAACAAAAGGAACGGCCTGCCGGCGTGGGGAGCACAGACACTGCCCGCGCGGCGGCCGTTCGCTGAAAAGCTATCGGTATGCGCTACGTCAACCATGACATCGTTTTCCAGGAGTTTCCCGACGAGGTAACCCTGGCCATCAATATCTCGGGCTGCCCCAACGGCTGCCCGGGCTGCCACAGTCCGCACCTGCAACAGGATACCGGCGACGAACTCACCGGGGAACGGCTCACCGCCTTGGTGGAAAACTACCGCGGCGAGATCACCTGCGTCGGATTTATGGGCGGTGACGCCGACCCTGCCCGGGTGTTCCGTCTGGCCGCACTGCTGAAGGAACATTTCGGCCCCACGCTGCACACGGGATGGTACAGCGGACGTACCCAGGTACCCGCCGCCCGGGATTTGGTACACCTTGACTACCTGAAGTTAGGCCCCTATATCGCCGCGCGCGGCCCATTGAGTGCCGCCACGACCAATCAGCGGATGTTTCGTGTGGAGGGGGAAAAACTTATCGACATCACCGCCCGTTTCCAAAAGGCATAGCCGTAGAAATCCGCAGCCGGCCGGCGAGAGCGGCAGGGACGTCCATCGGCCGAAAGGGGTTTGAAAACAAGGCTATAAGGGGAGAAAAAGGCCGGAAAATACCCCTCACTGCCGCTAAATCCTTATAAAATCAGGCTTTTTGTAAAAAAAATCCGTTTTTTCTTTGGATGAGTTGGTAAGTTACCCTATATTTGCGATAAATTCTAAGTGGAAAACACACTAATAACCCCTATAAATTATCGCTTTATGAACAAATCCGAACTCGTAAATGCCATTGCTGCTGAAGCCGGCTTGAAGAAAGATGACGCCAAGAAAGCCTTGGAAGCTACCATCAACGCCATCGCTGGCGCACTGAAGGGCGGTGACAAAGTTGCCCTCCTGGGCTTTGGCACCTTTGCCGTAACCGAGCGTCCCGCTCGCACCGGTATCAACCCCGCAACCAAGGAAAAGATCGAAATCGCTGCCAAGAAAGTCATCAAGTTCAAGGCTGGCGCTGAACTGGCTGCCGAAATCAAATAATCGGCTCCCGTTCATAACGAGGTACAAATCACATGCCGGCAACTCTCCCGCCGTGGGGACGTTGCCGGCATCGTTGTGTTTGCTCCTGCCGGCTGCTTGCGGCCGCGGTGGTCGGTGGCAGGGGCGATGAAAAAGGTTTCGGCCGCTCTTACGAAAGCGTGAAAGCGGCCGAAACGGCGGACAGTCGCTACCGGGTCCGTGCGGCGCGAACCCAAAGCGCGGATAGGCGGTACTGTCAGCTCAGTCCAATGATTTCTCCGTCCACGTAGTCGATGTGGTTCGCCTGCGGGTCTTTGGGCAGGCCCGGCATACGCAGGATGTCTCCCGCGATGGCCACGATCATCTCGGCGCCGGCGTTGAGCACCACGTCCTTGATGAGCAGGCGGAAACCGCTTGCTGCGCCGTATTGCTTGGCATCGGCCGAGAAGGAGAACTGTGTCTTGGCAATACATACCGGGAAATTCGACATGCCATGGGCTTCGGCCAGCTTGATGCGGTTGAGGGCCGGTTTGGCAAAGTCAACGCCGGCAGCGCCGTAGATGTGGCAGGCCACTTTCTCGATTTTCGTGCGGATGGAGTCGCCATCCTCATAGGTGAAGTGCAGGGGCTGCGACGGTTTCTGCTCGATAGTGTCGACCACGAGCCGGGCCATTTCGACGGCACCGCTTCCGCCTTCGGCGTAGGCGTTGTTGATGACGAATGGCAGACCGAGCTCCTGCTCGCAGTGACTACGTAGCAGTGCCATTTCCTCGTCTGTGTCGGTGGCAAAGCGGTTGAAGACGACCACTACCGACTGGCCAAACGAGCGTAGGTTGGCGACGTGGCGGTCCAGGTTGGCGAGGCCGCAGCGCAGTCCCTCCATGTTGGGCGCCTTGATTTCGTCGAGGGGCACGCCGCCGTGCATCTTCAGTCCCTGTGCCGTGGCCACGATGACGGTAAGGTCGGGCTGTAGGCCACTCTTGCGGCAGAGGATGTTGTAGAACTTCTCAGCGCCCAAGTCCGCGCCAAATCCGGCTTCGGTAATGGTATATTCGCTGTGAGCAAGTGCCATTTTTGTAGCCAGAAGCGAGTTGCAGCCGTGCGCGATGTTGGCAAAGGGTCCACCGTGTACCACCGCCGGTGTATTCTCCGTAGTCTGGACCAGGTTGGGCTGGATGGCGTCCTTGAGTAGCACCATGATGGCGCCCGCTACGCCGAGGTCGCGTACGGTGAAGGGCGTACCTTCGTAAGTGTAGCCCAGGAGGATGTTCTCCACGCGGCGGCGCAGGTCAGCCTCGTCGGCGGCCAGGCAGAGAATAGCCATGAGTTCGGATGCCGGTGTGATGTCGAAGCCCGCCTGCTGGGTGAGTCCGTTGGTCGCAGGTCCGAGACCGGTGACGATGGAGCGCAGGGAGCGGTCGTTGACGTCGAGGACGCGTCGCCACAGGATCTCCTTCAGTCCGAAGCCCTCCTTGGCATGTTGGTACAGGTAGTTGTCCAGCAGGGCTGCAATCATATTGTGGGCCGACGTGATGGCATGGAAGTCACCGGTGAAGTGGAGGTTGATTTTCTCCATCGGCAATACCTGGGCATAGCCACCGCCGGCAGCACCGCCCTTCATGCCGAAGCAGGGGCCCAGCGAGGGTTCGCGCAGCGCCACGACGGCCCGGCGGCCGATTTTGTTGAGTCCCAGTGCCAGTCCGATAGAGACTGTCGTCTTGCCGATGCCGGCTTTGGTGGCCGTGATGGCTGTCACGAGGATGAGTTTGCCCTGCTGCTTTCCGATGAGGTGCAGGGGGAGCTTGGCGATGTGCTTGCCGTAGTGTTCCAACTCGGCAGCGGGAATTTCCATCGAGGCTGCCACTTCGTCGATGGGCTTCAGCGCAACGCTGTGGGCGATTTCCAGGTCAGTTTTCATAGACGATATAATATTATAGGTAGGGGATAGGCAAAAGTAAGCATTTCCGACGAGGTGGCCAAATAGGCGGCAGGCAGCACTGTGTGGTCGCCGGTGCAAAAAAATCCGGTTTGGGGATGGTGCCGTGGGCGGGATTTCCGTAAATTTGCGGCGGATAAGAAAAACGGCGGGGATTGCGACGCTCCCGGATGGGCGGTGTGGCAGACTTCGCAGCTAAAAGAATAAACTATGTTGTACAGTGTAGATTACTTGGTCTCGCGCTTGGACTGGCAGCAGGTCGTCAGCGCGTTTATCGTCCTGTTTGCTGTCATCGATGTGCTCGGTTCGACGCCCATATTCATTTCTCTGCAAAACCAGGGACGACCTGTCAGTGCTCCCAAGGCCACTTTGATTTCGGGAGGCCTGCTCGTGGCTTTCTACTTTGCCGGCGACATCCTGCTGAGGCTCTTCAACGTTGACATTGAGTCCTTTGCCGTGGCCGGTTCGCTGGTTATTTTCCTCATGTCGCTTGAGATGATATTGGATGTCGAGATATTCAAGAATACGGGCCCTATCAAAGAGGCGACCCTCGTGCCTGTGGTTTTCCCGCTCTTGGCGGGGCCGGGCTCCTTCACTACCTTGCTGTCGCTGCGCGCCGAGTACGCCACGCCCAACATCATGATAGGATTGGTACTCAACCTGGTGTTTGTGTTCTGTGTGCTGCATGCCACTACGCGTGTCGAGCGTATTATTTCGAAAAGTGTCATTTACCTGATGCGGAAGTTCTTCGGCATCATCCTGCTGGCCATTTCCGTGCGCCTCTTTACGGCCAACCTGCAGTCCCTGCTCCATCATTTGTAGTGGCCGGCTTCCCCGTCTCGCCGGTATGTGAAGAACCTCCCCCTGTCGCCCGATTGAATGGTGGCAGGGGGAGGTCCTTTGTGTATAGAGTCAGAATATTTCAAACTTCAAGCCCAGTGCGAGCGACAGGATGTCCTTGAATCGGATTTCCCGGTTGGTAAAGGCCGAAACAATGTAGAGGTCGCAGCTGCTGAGTTCGTAATAGAAAGCCAGCGCTTTGGCATGGCGGCGCTTGTTTCCCGGAATGTTGTAGCGAAAACTCTGCCCGAGGAAGACATTCAGCCGGATCTTGGTCGAGAAACCGTAGTAGCGATCCGGATAGCGCGAGGGCTCGTTTGCCCAAAAGTCTTCGCCGAAGATCGAGTTGACGAAGATACCTGTCGTCAGGGGGCAGAACGTCCAATCCCGGCCCAGCCGTGTGTGCCAGGGTACGAAGCGTTGCTTCAGTGTAAGCGTCATCTTGGCCTCCTCGGAGTTGTAGCGTGGCAGGAAACCCACCAGGATGTCCGTCTCGAAGTTGTCGTGACGCCCGTAGTGCCAGCCGAAGCCGGTGGAGAGCAGTCCGATGCTGCCGGCGTACTGCACGGTGAACTGGTTGGGCGTCAGGTTGTGCCAAAATCGCTGGTAGCGCTGCGTACGTCGCTCGTAGCGCGAGATTTTCCGTCCGGCAGCCCCCTCGGCGGCCGCTGCGCTGTCGAGGGGGACGGGGAGCGGTTCGTGTACGTAGACAAAGACAGTGTCGCCGCGCACCACCGTGTCGCGCACCTCGGCCGTTGCTGTCGCCTGCGGGGATTTTGAAACCGGCCGGGCCGCCATCGTTGTCGTTTGGCCAAGCAGCGCGAGGCTAATAATCCACCACTTCCATCTCATAGGTTCCGTTTGCTTTGAGGGTAAATACTAAGAACTGTCGCCCCTTGGCACAGCCGCATTCATGATACAGTAGACCGTCGCCCAGCGGTTCGAAGTCGGTCGTCTTGTGCGTGTGTCCGCACAGGCAGAACTGCAATCCGGGATAATGCCGCAGGTATTCGTGGAAGACATCCTCGACATTGTTGTTGAACTGGTCGGTGCCGGGGGCGGCGTGCATGGCCACGACAGTGCGCTGCGCCCCGCTGCTTTGTGTCGTCTCGATGTCCGTGCGCAGGAAATGGAAGTCGGGAATGGCGATGGAGTAGTCGTATTCGAACGCATTGGTGTTGAGACAGACAAAGTGCGTATTACCGGCGTCGAAGGTGAAGTTGGGCTCGCCGTATAAGCACCTGTACACATCCGAACCCGTACCGAGGCAATCGTGATTGCCGATGAGGCAGACGCAGGGCGGATTGAGTCGCGACAATTCGTGCTGCATCCATTCAAATTCCTTGGCCAGGCCGAAATCGCTCATGTCGCCGAGGTGAATGACAAAGTCTATATCGCCGCGGGCGTTGATACAGTTGACCGCGCGGCGGGTTTCGTCGTACCATCGCTGCGTGTCGCTGATGACGGCAAAGCGCAGGCTGTCGCGGTCGGCACACTGTTCCTCAATCAGCAGTATGTTCTTGGCGTTCAGTCCCGTCTCGCCGTCAAACCGCGAGTCGTAGGGATGATATTCTATGAGGTCACAGCCGCACAGCAGGTACAGCAGCGGCCAGCAGAGTAGGGGAGGGAGTAGGCGTAACGTCTTCATGCCTGCAAAGTTGGGGCTTATTTTCCTCTTGCCCTTCATCCGTTTTGCGCCAAAACGTGCCATAAAATCCTCCCGCCCTTGGCTTTCGTGGCGTCGGCGCGGTGCGGCAGAGCGGGAAGCTGCCGGTCCATGGAAAATGATGAGAACAGAAAAGTGCCCACGGTATGAGGCGGAACAGGGAAAAGGTTGTAACTTTGCTCCCCTTGCCGGACCGCAGTGCCGGCTTGCCGGTGGCCCGGGGATGCCTCGGGTGCTCCGGTCATGTGTAACTATCCCATGCGAAAATGATGATGAATACGTCCGAAACCCTTGTGCCGCGCGAGCGCGAAATACGGCGCGTCACTTTGGTGGGCAGTGTGGGCAACCTCATGCTCACCCTTTTCAAATTCTTCGCCGGCATCATGGGGCATAGTGCCGCCATGGTGGCCGATGCCGTGCACTCACTGTCAGATTTGGCGACCGATGTGGTGGTCATCCTCTTTGTACGCCTGGCCGGGCGGCCCTCCGATCGCGACCATGCCTTTGGACACGGCAAGTACGAGACACTGGCCACGGCCGTCATCGGACTGCTGCTGCTGGCGGTGGGCTGTATGATATTCTGGAACGGTGCCACGGCCGTCTATGCCGTGTGCCGTGGCGAGCAACTGCCCGTGCCGGGCCGCGTGGCACTGATTGCGGCGCTGGTGTCGGTGGCTACCAAGGAACTGCTCTATCAATATACCGCGCGGCGCGGCCGCAAACTCCACTCCCAGACGATGGTGGCCAACGCTTGGCATCATCGCAGCGATGCCCTCTCGTCCGTGGGTACAGCCTTGGGTATCGGCGGCGCCGTAGTGCTGGGTCCGCGGTGGGCAGTGCTCGATCCGCTGGCTGCCATCGTGGTGAGTGCGCTGATTGTGCACGTGGCCTACAAGTTGCTCCTGCCCTGTGTGGGTGAGTTGCTGGAGCAGTCTTTGCCCGAAGCCGAGGAACAGTATATTCGTCAGGTCATTTTGAGCCATCCCGGCGTGTCAGACCCCCACAATCTGCGTACGCGGCGCATCGGGGACTATCGTGCCATCGAAGTGCACTTCCGCATGGACGGCAATACCACCATCCATGAAGCACACGCTGCCACGCGCGCCATCGAGGACGCGCTGCGCGAGAAGTTTGGCCGGCAGACCATCATCAATACGCACGTGGAGCCGGTGAAGTAGGGGAGAGAAAAGAAAAAATGGCCGGGCTGCTGGTAGAAAAGGGAAAGGAAATTCAGCAAATAGGACCTTTCCCGACGTAGGCAGGCAGCGGAGCGGGCCGGTGCAGTCGGCTGACGAGGATTTCTCCGAATTTGTAGAAATAGCGGGTCAGCAACAGGGCGTAGCAGGATGTAACGTGATTTCTGCGCAGGGCTTCGCGGTGGTCGCGCATGATACGGAGGCGACTGCGCAGTGTGGCGTTGGATGCACCACCACGAACAGCAGGCGGAGCAGTTGTTCGAAATCGGCCGCCACGCGGTAGCGGGTGTCGAACGTGCCGTATTTCCGGTACAAATCGGCGCGGCAATAAAAGGAAGGGTGTGCCGGCATGAAGCCCAGCCGCATCAGCCAGGGCGCGAAGGGCCGCGAACTGTAGTAGCGCAAGCAGTGCGACAGATCCTTTTCGCTGACGTAGTGCACGTCGCCATATACCGCATCGGCGTCGGTTTCTTCCAGGCGGCGTACAATTTGTTCCAGCACCCGTTCGTTGGTATAGAAGTCGTCGGAATTGAGAATGCCCACCACGTCGCCTGTGGCCCGGGCGATACCCTTGTTCATGGCATCGTAGAGCCCCTTGTCCGGCTCGCTTACCCATTTCATCTTGCCCTCAAAGCGCGGTTCGTATTCGCGGATGATGTCAAGTGTGGCGTCTCGCGACGCACCGTCCACGATGATATATTCAATGTCCTGGTAAGTTTGTGCCAGCACGCTCTCGAAAGTGTCGCGCAGGGTGCGGGCGCTGTTGTATGTAGCGGTGATAATACTGATTTTCATAGGCCAAGGCGGGAAAACAAGTCTCCCTTTATTCTATAAACGGAGAAAAGGAAAAAAATTGTTTCCCCGGCAGGATTTCCCACGCGGCTGGTTGATTCTGCAAATTGTTAATTTGTTGCAATAGTAAATAAAATTCCAAGCATTTTAATGTTTATATGAGAGAAATTTTGCATCTTTACGGCGCAAATGATATATTCGCTCGCAACTGGGTGATGCGCTATATCAGAAATTATGGACATGAAGACAATGATACGTATGGCAAATAAAGGCCACAACCTCCTGTACTTTCGGGATTTAACGGGAGGGTGGCAATGCTGGCTTTGCTGTAACGTTTTCATTCACATGTAGATACAGAATAAGAGCCTTCCGCAGGTGCAGATCATGGCACCGGCGGGAGGCTTCTGCATATTGTACCCTTTATAACGATTAAATATGACGACACCAAAAGCTATTATTGCGGCCTTCCTGTCGCTGTGGATGCTCGCTGTGCAGGATGTCCCGGCACAGCGCAGCGGTGGCAATGGGACAGACGCCGCGCCGTCCTGTGTAGGCGAATGGTACGGCGGCATCGAGGGCGGCGTGCCTTTCGGAATGAGCACTTTCAGCTCGTTCGGCGCCGACAAGACGCGGGCGGGATACGCCCTCGGGCTGTTCGGCGGCTACCGCTTCCACCCCGCACTCTCGGCAGAGCTTTCCGCCAAGTGGGGAAAGGCGAACCTTGCCGCCCGCAACTGCTGCGCCGAAAGCAGCTATTGGCTGGGCGCTGACGGCAGAACCTATCACGCCCCCGTGGCAGGCTTCGCTGGAGCCGACTATGCCGACCTGAAAAGCGCAGTCGCGCTGCAGCAGTATGGCGTGCGGTTAAACGTGAACCTGCTCGGTTTCTTCCGCCGGACCCGACAGAGCCGATGGAGGTTGGAACTCTCGCCGACGATTGCTGCTGTGGGGACCAAGGCCGACGTGCAGACCATCGCTGCGGGAAATAGCCTGAGCGAGGGCAGGACGCGCTGGCACCTGGCCGGCGGCGGCGACCTGCAGGCGAGTTACGCCGTCACCGACCGCCTGCAGCTGGGCGTCTACTCCGGCATCACCTGCCTGAGCGGCAGGGGGATGGATGGCGTAGCACCGCGCGTGCACGACGTCAACTGCTTGTGGGAGAGCGGCCTGCGCATAGGCTACACCTTCAGCCGGAGCCGCAGAAAAGCCCAGGCCCGGGAGGGCAGCCTGCTGCCCGTCGTGGAAACGCCCGTCGCGCTGCCCGACACGGCCACCGTACGGCCCGAACCCGAGGAAGAACCGCAGGTGACACCGGTAGAAACGCCGGTGACGGATATGCCGGAGACGGCACAGGACTTCCCGGTCATCTACTTTGACTTCAACAAGTCGAACATCAGGGCCGAAGAAATGGAAAAACTCCGGGACATTTGCCACATACTGCAAACACATCCAGACATGAGGGTAAGCATCACGGGATGGTGCGACCCCGCGGGCAGCATTGCCGTGAACAGGCGCATCTCGCGCCGCCGCGCCGAGGCTGTCAGGGACTGGCTGGTCAGCCAGGGTATCGAAGCTTCGCGTCTGGAGGTGCTGGGAATGGGCATTGACCGCGACGAAACGGACGCCGCGAAGGCCCGCCGCGTAGTGGTGGTAGACAACGAAAGAAAGGAGGCACAACCATGAAGACACTGAACCATTGCATCACGCATCTGCTACTCACAGTAGTACTCCTTCTCGGCTTCACAGCCTGTGCCAATGATGACCCGCACGAACACGAGCGCGAGGGTGGCGTGACAATCGCCCTCGACAACAGCCGCTGCCCCAAGGTTCCCGTCGGGCATACCTATTTATACATATACGACACCGGCGGCCACCTCTGCGCCACCTACGACTATGCCGATGCCCGTGCCGTTGCTTTCGCCCTCCTGCCGTTAGCGGCAGGGCACTATACGGTGGCAGCCGTCATCAATGCGGATGAAGCACCCACGGAGACTGCCACACTGACAGCCCTGCATGAGTGGGCAGCAGCACAGTCTGGCATCGACAGCGACCTGCTCTCAGGCATTGCAGATGTGGATGTGGCGGAAAACAGAGTGGTGCGTGCCGTCATTCCTTTATATCAGGAAGCCTTCTCCCTGCCTGTGCTCAGTGTGAGGTTCACTATGCCCGAAACGGGAATGACAGACTTCACTCCGCAGCAGGTGAAAACCCGTGCCGCCGCAGCTGGCTATACCTTGCGCTGTGTGGCAGAGCTTTGCAAGGCAGGGACCGACCAGGTAGTGCTGCACAAGGTGCTCACGCCCGAACTACAGGAGGACGGCACCTATCGGGTGGAGCTGCAACTCTCCGAAGGCGACTACGACCTGCGCCTCTGGGCCGACTATGCCCGTACAGACGCACCGCTCGCCGATACCTACTACCACACCGAAAGTCTGAAGGCCATGACCCTCTTCACCGAACCCTACACGGCTAACACTGATGCCAAGGATGTGGCCTACGGCAACGAAAGCGGCATCGCGCTCCCCAAAGCTGGCGCAACGGTCACGATGCCTATGCAGCGCCCATTGGCGAAATACCGCATCATCGTAGATGCCGACGAGATAGCCGAATATCAGAAAATGCGGAAGGTCAGTCCGCAGGAGTTCCCGCCCATTGAGGAACTGACGGTGAGCGTACAGTATGAGGGCTATTTCCCGTCGGGCTTCAATGTATCAACAGGAAAGCCCAACGATGCCTTGGTTGGTATTGCCTACAGCGGATCGCTCAGCCATTACGATGGTTCTGCCGCAGAGCTGGAACTGGGCAGCGACTGGATATTGGTGAATGGCAACTCCTCATTTGTCAGTGCCACGGTCATCGTCTCAGACAGCCAAGGCAATGCGATATGCCGAGTACCGGGCACGCAGATTGACTATCGCCGCAATCAGCTGACCACCGTCAGTGGACGATTCCTCACCTCGGGAACCAACAGTGGAGGAATATGCATCGACACAAGATGGGACGGTGTCTATGATGTATGGTTTTGAAGAAATTAAATTATAGTAATACATAATAAAATAGTTCGATTATGAAGAAGATTCTATCTTTGATGATGGGCATAGCAGCTATGTTCGCATCGTGCAGTCAGAGCGAAGAGCCGGTGACTCAAAACAACAGTGACAAACAAGTGACTTTCTCGCTTACGGCAGACAACGGAGTACAGACCCGTGCTACCGGCACCCTGCGCTACGTGATGGCCATCTACGACGAGACAAATACAAACGTCGTGGTAGCTGCAACGGAGTTCAGCAGCGGCACCTTTGCAGTGAGATTGGACCCCGGCACATATACCTGCCTCTTCTGGGCGGACTATGGCAGCACAAACTACGATGCCTCTGACCTGAAAAATGTAGCTCTCCAAGATGCAGCCACCGAAGTCGAAGCCTTCTATGCCAAGAAGGTGATTACCGTCACCGACGGAGGAACGGAAAATGTCAATCTCGGACGTGCCGTGGCAAAAATTGTGCTGAACGAGACTGACCGTATAGAGGAAGGCTCTGTCACGGTGACCTACGATGGGTTCAAGGGCTTCGATGTGTCTCAGGGAACAGGACTCAATCCGTCAACGCTCACCCAGACTATTTCTGTCCCGTCAATCATCACAGGCTCTACCACCACTCCTTCCGAAGTGGGCAGCTTCCTGCTGTTGGCTAATTCTTCCGAGCGTGATCTCACTACCTTCAAGGTGCAGTATCAGAAGACAGGAAAGGTCAGCGAAGCCGAAAAGACCATCTCCAACGTCCCCGTACAGGCCAACTATGTGACCAACATCAACGGCAAGTTCAGTGTGAACGTGGGACAGTCGTTCTCAATCACTGTCAATGACGCGTGGGAATCTACGGATAAGAATCTTGGTTTCTAACGAAGTATTATTCTCCAGGCACGATTAGTCACAGTCGGTGAGGTTGCAATAATGCACTTATATTTTCGAATGAAAAGGTTGCAAGCAAAGAAAAACGTATGAAATCAAAAGGATTATCGAATACATTGCTATGGCTGCTCGGTCTTGTGGCCATGCTCTCATCGTGCAGCGAAGTAGAGGAGATGGTCGCCTATGACGCGCATAATGTGACCTTCTCGCTCTCTGCCGATGGGGAGGAGGCGACGCGCAGTACTGCAGCCGTCACCCGATATGTGATGGCTATCTATGACGAGACGGGCGAGAACAAGGTGGTGTCGGAAAAAGAGTTTGACAGCAATACGTTCTCCGTCCGTCTCGACGCAGGCAAATACACCTGCCTCTTCTGGGCAGACCATGGCAGTGCCAACTACGATGCTGCCGACCTGACCGCCATCACGGCCAAGGCCAACAGTGCCGACGATGCCAATGCCGAAGCCTTCTATGCCAAGCAGGTCATCACCGTCACCGATGGCAGCGTGGTGGACATCACGCTGCGCCGTGCCGTGGCGCAGGTCATCTTGCGAGAGACCTCCGAATTATTTACAGGAACGCTCACTGTCAGCTACACTGCCTACCAGAACTTCAATGTTGGCACCGGCGTAGCGTCCAACGAGGCAAGTGTCACACATACCTTCTCCGTGGCTTCTAAGATTACAGGCTCTGTTTCCTCTCCTGCAGAGGTATGCAGCCTCTTCCTCTTGGCGAACAGCGACGAGAACCAACTCGGCGACTTTAAGGTGAAATACGAAGATGATGATGAAATAACCATTTCCAACGTGCCCATTCAAGCCAACTGCAAGACCAATCTGAACGGCAAGTTCGGAGAGAAGATTCCTTATGTCACCTTCTCTGCTGCAAGCGAGCAGACTTTTTTTGTTCTTAACGACGGCTTTTATTTGGGAGCAGATGAATATTTCGAATATTCCGTAGGCGGTGGCAGTTGGACGAAGTTTACTGATGAGATACTCAGCGGTGTTCCTTTTGGCGGTGACAAAGGCAATCTGCGCCTCCGCGGCAAGAGCAGTCAAGGAACAGCGCGGGATATTTATGCTGGTTGCCTCACAATTAGTTTTGGAACACCTGGCATCCTGGTAGATTGCAGAGGTGATATCCGTACTCTCATCGATTATGAGAATTACGAAACCGCAAACACAACAAATGCAATGTTTTCTTATCTGTTTCAAGGCAATAATCTTTTGAGGACAGCTCCGACACTTCCTGCCACGACATTGGCAAATTATTGTTATTATGGTATGTTCACAGGTTGCACCGCACTCATTGCAGCCCCGGAACTCCCTGCCACGACGTTAGCCGAGGGATGTTATGGTTCAATGTTCGGAGGGTGCACCTCTCTCACCACAGCCCCGGAACTCCCTGCCACGACGTTAGCGGGGGTATGTTATGACTCAATGTTCGGAGAGTGCACCTCTCTCACCACAGCCCCGGAACTCCCTGCCACGACATTGGCAGCAGGTTGTTATGGCTATATGTTTAGAGGTTGCACCGCACTTACTGCAGCCCCGAAACTTCCTGCCACAAAATTAGCAACTGAATGTTATTCTTTAATGTTCAAAGGGTGTACCTCGCTCATCACCGCTCCGAAACTTCCTGCCACAACATTGACACCTTTCTGTTATTGTAGAATGTTCGAGGACTGCAAAAAGCTATTAGAGGTCAAGATGCTGGCAACGGATGTAAGTGAAAATTATTGCTTGGATAATTGGTTAAAAAATGCAGGCACAGAGGCCTCATCGCGCACTTTGACAGTGGCTAATCAAGATATATACAATACAATGAGTGCTGATCCCAAGATTCTTCCCGAAATTTGGAGACAAGGTGCTACGGGCACTACCGTGAATTTCCTGAAATGAGTATCCACAAAGATGAAATTAAAAATTAAATTTGTATTATGAAGAAAATTCTTTCTTTGATGCTGGGCATAGCAGCTATGTTTGCATCGTGCAGTCAGAGTGAAGAACTGACGGCAGAAAACAACAGTGCCAAGGAAGTGACTTTCTCGCTTACGGCAGACAACGGAGTGCAGACACGTGCCGCCGGCACCCTGCGTTATGTGATGGCCATCTATGATGAGTCGGGACAGACGGAAGTGTTACCGGCTACGGAGTTCAGCAGCAGCACCTTTGCCGTGAGACTGGACCCGGGCAAATACACCTGCCTCTTCTGGGCGGACTATGGCAGCACTAACTACAATGCCACGAATCTGAAAAGCGTAGCCCTGCAGGATGCAGCGCCCGAAGTGGAAGCCTTCTATGCCAAGCAGGGCATCACCGTCACCGACGGAGGTACGATAAACGTCACGCTCAGTCGTGCAGTGGCAAAAGTGACATTGAATGAAACCGACCGACTGGTAGCAGGCTCCATCAAGGTGACCTACGACGGGTTCAAGGGCTTCGACGTTTCTTCAGGAAATGGTATCAATTCGGCAACGCTCACACAGACTCTCCCTATTGCCACTACAATCACAGGCACAGTCGCTAATCCCACCAAAGTGGGCGAATTCCTGCTGTTGACCAATGCTGACGAGCGCGTTCTTAGCGATTTCAGGGTGCAGTATAACAGCGAAGCCGAAAAGACCATCTCCAACGTCCCCGTACAGGCCAACTACGTCACCAACATCAATGGTAAGTTTAGCGTGAACGTAAATCAGCCGTTCAACATCAGCATCAACGATGTCTGGGCTACTACAGACAAAGAGATTGATTTTCCGCCATATATCACATTCTCTGCCGCCAGCCAGCAAACGTTCGGAATGAAATTCGATGCATATAGTGTGAATGGTACATTTGCTTTGGGATTGGGCGAATATTTCGAGTACTCCGTAGGCGATGGTAACTGGCAACGGTTTACAAACTCAGTCAGTGGTATTGCCTTTGGAGGCACATTGGGTGACCTCCGTCTGCGTGGCAAAAGCAGCCAGGGTACTACATCTCTAGTACCTTACTGTTATTCATCTATCTCTTTCGGAAATTCAAATATTCCTGTTAGCTGCAAGGGTGACATCCGCACACTTGTTGACTATGAGAACTTCAATACTGCAAATACCTCCAATGCACGATTTCATTTCTTGTTCTATAGTTGCGCCTCTCTCACCACTCCCCCAGAACTACCTGCCATGAATCTAGCTTCGCAATGTTATAAGGGCATATTCTACGGTTGCACCTCTCTCACCACAGCACCGGAACTACCTGCCACAACTTTGGCTGAGGGATGTTATCAGGGCATGTTCTATAATTGCGCCTCTCTCACCACCGCTCCGAAATTACCTGCTACGACACTAGCAGATCACTGTTATCGCCAAATGTTCTACGGTTGCACCTCTCTCACCACAGCACCTGAGCTTACAGCCGAGACATTGGCAGAGGGGTGTTACTTTATGATGTTCTCCAGTTGCACCAAGTTGTCTAAGGTAAAAATGCTCGCAACGGATGTAACTGCAGATGGGTGTTTCGATGATTGGCTTTTTAATGCAGGCACTGAAGCGTCTTCTCGTACACTGATATTGTATAACAGCTCAGTGTATGATGAATTAATCAACCGTGCCTATCTTTTTGACAATTGGAGAGATGGTCAGGCAACTATCCAGTACACGAACCCATAAAAAAGAACAAATAATGGTAGGAGGCTGCAAGCGGCAACGAAATGCCATTTGCAGCCTTCTTTGCGTTTGTGTATATGCTAACTACAAACCAACTTCCGTGAACCACAAACTAACTTTGGCAATAGGCATAGATAGTCGTTTGTTTGCACTCTGGTTAAAACAAATGACTATGAATAATATACAAAAAGTATTATGAAGAAGATTCTTTCTTTGATGCTGGGCATAGCAGCTATGCTTGCATCGTGCAGTCAGAGCGAAGAACTCAATAATAATGAATATATGAGACTAATAGTATAATGAAGAAAATTCCACATATAAATATCCTTTGGAATTGCTTACATTATGCCACTGAAGCATTGTCTGGCAGAGCTGTCTGTGCTGTGCTGAAGTAAATAGTAATATCATAATCATAACATTAACATAGGGCTGCACGTGGCTACATGCTGCTTGCAGCCCTTGCTGTATTCTGGAAGAGAATGTTGGTTTTGATTTGGGTGGATAGCGTTGAGCGATTGGGTGGATTAGTTCCACCCAATCATGTATTCCCATGTAGCTTTGCAGTTCTAAAAAACATCAAACTGCAAATGGAGACAACAGAAGAATTGATGTCTCACCAGTGGGACATCCTCGTTGTACGCTCTCGCCCCTTGGATCGGAGGGGCGCTTCTGTTGGGCCTGTCAAAATCGTGCCGAATCTTACTTGTTAAATTCACAACTAAGGATGGTCGGTATTATCACGCGCGCGCGTATTACGTATTTAATACCCCGAAAAATGGTGCAAACCCTACACCCGGGTATCTAATCAGTTGCTTGTCAGTTTGTAACGGGTGAATGGTTGGTCCGGCAAACTATACACCAACTGTTCACCGCCATTTGTAAATTTTAGCCAACGTATCCGAGCCGGATGCGGGGTGGAGGGTCGGTGGAGGGTTGTGAAGCATTCTCGGGAACCAACCCTTCACACGAATGTGCTGATACACAGCATGAAATTTTCACGGTGAAGGGTGTGGAGGTTTTTTCGGACCTGAAAAATGCGTAATAAGATAGTGTGCTCCCGCCCTTTTTCGGCTTAAAAGGATGCTGCGGAGAACTGTCGGGCACTTGCGCGAAACCAAGTGCCCGATAGTTTTTTCTAAGTGCCTTGTAGTTTTTTCTAAGTGCCTTGTGGTTTTTTCTAAGTGCCTTGTAGTTTTTCTAGGTGCCTTGTAGTTTTTTTCTAAGTGCCTTGTAGTTTTTTTCTAAGTGCCTTGTAGTTTTTTCTAAGTGCCTTGTAGTTTTTTCTAAGTACTACTTGGTTTTAGGCAATTGCCTTGCAGTTTTATCGGGAACCGCGGGTGTACAGTTGGTGTATAGTTTGCCGGGCCAACCCTACACCAGGCTCTCCGCTAAGGATGAGCGGCTTACGGGCGCCGGTGTATAGTTTGCACAAAAAATCGAGGAAATAAAATCCGTAATGCGCGCGTACGCGTGGGCGCGCGTCTCCTTATTTCTTACGTCGAGGCCATGGTCAGTCCCTGTGGGAGGGCGTCCGGGCACACGGAGGCAAGTCCGGGTCGCCTCTCCGAAAATCTCACAAGAAATCGTCCGAAATGCTTGGCGGGAAAGAAATAAAGGCGTATATTCGCCCTTGAAAAGGCAGCATGCAGTCTGTGTGAGGCCCTTTCTGCGGGCAAAGCCTGCGTGATATAATCTATACGTGTACGGAACTTGCTCCCGCCGTGGAGCCAAAACAAGGAGGTAACTATGGAAATCAGAGTTCAATCCATCCATTTCAACGCAACGGAGAAGTTGCAAGCGTTCATTGAAAAGAAAGTAGGGAAATTTGCCAAGAGCTGCGAGGACGGCAAGGCCGAAGTCGTACTGAAAGTGGTAAAGCCCGAGACCGCCATGAATAAAGAAGTACAAATCCGCCTGAGCCTGCCCGGAGGCAGCCTGCAGGCCGAGAAGGTGTGCGACACTTTCGAGGAAGGCGTGGACCAGTGCTGCGAGGCGTTGCAGCGCCAAGTGGAGAAATTCAAGGAAAAACAACGGGCGAAATAAAAAAAATCAGCAAAAACTTTTGCAGGTAAAAAATAATATCTAACTTTGCAGCCGTTTCGGGGAGGTTTCCCGGCGGCTGCAAAATTTCCACCGCAAAGAAACACGGGCAAATACCAGAGTGGCCAAATGGGGCAGACTGTAAATCTGCTGGCTTACGCCTTCGGTGGTTCGAATCCATCTTTGCCCACTAAGGAATGCGGAAATAGCTCAGTTGGTAGAGCACTAGCCTTCCAAGCTGGGGGTCGCGAGTTCGAGCCTCGTTTTCCGCTCCAAATGCTGTTATAGCTCAGCGGTAGAGCACTTCCTTGGTAAGGAAGAGGTCGTGAGTTCAAGTCTCACTAACAGCTCAAGTTTTTTATGAAATGACTGAAAGAACTTTTCATAAATAGCGCGTTACAATCAGAAAATTCATTCATAAATTAGTAATAAGCTATGGCTAAAGAAAAATTCGAGCGTACTAAACCGCACGTGAACATCGGTACGATTGGTCACGTGGACCATGGTAAGACTACGCTGACGGCAGCTATCTCCAAGGTGCTCCATGAGAAGCTCGGTACGGGCGAAGAAGTTAAGTCTTTCGATCAGATTGACAACGCTCCCGAGGAGAAGGAACGTGGTATCACTATCAACACTGCCCACATCGAGTACGAAACCAACAAGCGTCACTACGCTCACGTGGACTGCCCGGGACACGCCGACTATGTGAAGAACATGGTAACTGGTGCTGCTCAGATGGACGGTGCTATTATCGTAGTAGCTGCTACCGATGGTCCGATGCCCCAGACCCGTGAGCACATCCTGCTCGCCCGTCAGGTGAACGTACCCCGTCTGGTAGTGTTCCTCAACAAGTGCGACATGGTCGAGGATGAGGAAATGCTCGAACTCGTAGAAATGGAAATGCGCGAACTGCTTGAGCAGTATGAATTCGAGGAGGATACCCCCATCATCCGTGGTTCCGCTCTCGGTGCCCTCAACGGCGTTGCTCAGTGGGAAGATAGCGTAATGAAGCTCATGGACGCTGTAGACGAGTGGATTCAGGAGCCCGTACGCGACAAGGATAAGCCTTTCTTGATGCCCGTCGAGGACGTGTTCTCGATTACTGGTCGTGGTACTGTTGCTACCGGCCGTGTTGAAACCGGTGTCGTTAAGGTCCGGTGTGGAAATGTTCCGCAAGCTGCTTGATCAGGGTGAAGCCGGTGATAACGTAGGTCTGCTCCTCCGTGGTATCGACAAGAACGAAGTTCGCCGTGGTATGGTAATTACCCACCCGGGTGTTATCAAGCCTCACAAGAAGTTCAAGGCTTCCATCTACGTACTGAAGAAGGAAGAAGGTGGTCGTCACACTCCGTTCGGCAACAAGTATCGTCCCCAGTTCTACCTCCGTACCATGGACTGCACGGGTGAAATTCACCTGCCCGAGGGAACTGAGATGGTAATGCCCGGCGACAACGTGGAAATCAGCGTAGAACTGATTTACGCAGTAGCCCTCAACGTAGGTCTTCGCTTCGCTATCCGCGAAGGTGGCCGCACCGTTGGTTCGGGTCAGATTACCGAGATCATTGAATAATACAGCTCGACTGTAAGATTTGACCTCATACTTAAAGGCCCTCGCTTCGAGGCAGGGCCTTTTTCTACGGGAATAGCTCAGTTGGTAGAGCACTGGTCTCCAAAACCAGGTGTCGGGAGTTCGAGCCTCTCTTCCCGTGCTAAAAAATCAAACGTATGTTGAAAAAATTCATCACATATTGTAAGGAATCATACGAAGAACTGGCTAACAAAACCACATGGCCGAACCGTAAGGAGCTTACACATACTGCGATAGTCGTATTAGTTGCTTCCATTATTATCGCTGTTATCGTGTTTGCTGAGGACTCAGTGTTCAAGTTCGTCATGGAAAGCGTTTATCCTAAAGCATAAGAGACAATGGCAGTTGAGATGTCTTGGTATGTGCTGAGAGCCGTAAGCGGCAAGGAGGCAAAAGTCAAGGAATACATTGATGCAGAAATCAAGAACGGACGCCTGGGGGGACATGTCTCTCAGGTGTTAATTCCTACTGAAAAAGTCGTCCAAGTACGCAATGGCAAGCGCATCGTAAAGGAAAGAAACTATCTTCCCGGCTATGTCTTGGTGGAGGCTGCATTGGTGGGCGAGACCGTCCACGAGTTGCGGAATACACCGAATGTATTGGGATTCTTGGGTGGGATGGACAATCCTACTCCGCTCCGTGAAAGTGAAGTGAACCGCATACTGGGCAAGGTAGACGAAATGCAGGACGAAGCTGTAGAAGTAGTCATCCCCTACGTGGTCGGCGAAGCTGTCAAGGTGACCGACGGTCCGTTTAACGGCTTCTCGGGTGTCATCGAAAAGGTGGACAATGAGAAGAAGAAGGTGACGGTGACAGTGAAGGTCTTCGGGCGTAATACGGGCCTGGACCTTGGTTTTACCCAGGTCGAGAAGGAATAAGGTAATTGTTACGTGCCAACGTTCCTCTCATAAACATCAAAATAATCAAACAAAATGGCTAAAGAAGTTGCTGGATTAATCAAATTACAGATTAAAGGTGGCGCTGCAAATCCTTCGCCTCCCGTAGGTCCCGCTCTCGGTTCCAAGGGAATCAATATCATGGATTTCTGCAAGCAGTTCAACGCCAGAACTCAGGAGAAGGCCGGAAAGGTATTGCCGGTTGTCATTACCTACTATAATGACAAATCTTTCTCTTTTATTGTCAAGACTCCGCCTGTAGCCATACAGTTGCTGGAAGCTGCCAAGAAAAAGAGTGGATCGGCTCAGCCCAACCGTACGAAGATAGCAGAAATCACTTGGGATCAGGTGAAAGCTATCGCTGAGGACAAAATGCCCGACCTCAACTGCTTCACCATCGAAGCAGCAATGAGACTCGTGGCCGGTACTGCACGTAGCATGGGTATCACTGTCAAGGGTGACTTTCCCGCTTAATAATTAACTTCAATTTTAGAACTAAGACAATGAGTAAACTGACAAAGAATCAGAAGCTGGTCGCCGGTAAGATTGAAGCAGGAAAGGCTTACACCTTGAAAGAAGCCGCTACTTTGGTAAAGGAAATCACTACTACCAAGTTTGATGCTTCGCTGGATATCGATGTTCGCTTGGGCGTAGACCCCCGCAAGGCCAACCAGATGGTACGTGGCGTCGTTTCCCTGCCCAATGGAACGGGTAAGGTGGTACGCGTATTGTGCCTCTGTACGCCTGATCAGGAGACTGCTGCCAAGGAAGCCGGTGCCGACTATGTAGGTCTGGACGAGTACATCGAAAAGATCAAAGGCGGTTGGACCGATGTAGACGTAATCATCACGATGCCCGCTATCATGGGTAAGATTGGTGCACTCGGTCGAGTGCTCGGTCCCCGTGGCTTGATGCCTAACCCCAAGAGCGGTACGGTGACGATGGACGTAGCAAAAGCAGTGCGCGAAGTAAAACAAGGTAAGATCGACTTCAAGGTGGACAAGACCGGTATCGTGCACACCTCTATTGGCAAAGTATCCTTTACCCCCGAGCAAATTATCGGCAATGCTAAGGAGTTTATCGCAACGATCAACAAACTGAAGCCTGCCGCAGCCAAGGGTACCTATATCAAGAGTGTCTATCTCTCCTCGACCATGAGCAAGGGTATCAAGATTGATCCCAAGTCATTTGACGAGAACTAAACTAAATGAGTATTGAATCATGAGAAAGGAAGATAAAGCAATCATCATCGAGCAACTCGGTGAAAAGATAAAGGAATACGCTCACTTCTACTTGGTAGACGTAACCGGTATGAATGCCGAGGCTACCAGTAGCTTGAGAAGAAAGTGCTTCGGCGCAGAGATCAAGATGGTCGTAGTCAAGAACAACCTCCTTCACAAGGCATTCGAGGCTGCAGAAATCGACTATTCTCCGCTTTACGACAGTCTGAAGGGAAACACCGCCGTGTTCTTCACGAATGTGGCTAACGCTCCCGCCAAACTGATCAAGGAAGTTGCCAAGGACGGCATCCCCGGCTTGAAGGCAGCTTACGCTGAAGAAGGATTCTATGTGGGTGCTGAGAACTTGGATGCACTCTGCGCTATCAAGAGCAAGAACGAGGTTATCGCCGAAGTTGTTGCCTTGCTTCAATCGCCTGCCAAGAATGTACTGTCCGCTCTGCAAGGTGCCGGTCAGACTATCCATGGCGTGCTGAAAACTTTGGGCGAACGTCCCGAATAATTAAACTCCCACGGGTAACCGTGATCAATCAACTGATTTAAGAACAAAACAAATACATAAAAATCATGGCAGACATTAAAGCTATTGCTGAAGAATTGGTAAATTTGACAGTAAAGGAAGTAAACGAGTTGGCAACCGTCCTGAAGGAGGAGTATGGTATTGAACCCGCTGCTGCAGCTGTTGCAGTTGCTGCCGGTCCCGCAGCAGGTGGTGCTGCCGCCGCTGAGGAAAAGACCTCTTTCGACGTAGTATTGAAGAGCGCAGGTGCTGCTAAGCTCCAGGTCGTTAAGGCTGTTAAGGAAGCTTGCGGACTTGGCTTGAAGGAAGCTAAGGACCTCGTAGACGGCGCTCCCAGCAAACTGAAGGAAGGCGTTGCCAAGGAAGAAGCTGAAGCACTGAAGAAGGCTCTCGAAGAGGCTGGTGCTGAGGTAGAACTCGCCTAATAAAGTACACCCTGAAAAGGGCTTGGTTAAGAATCCTCTGGTAGAGGGTTCTTAACCTTTTTGTGTCTAAATATTTCATTGATAATTTTCATACCGACCAATGGCTTCCAGAGTAATCAACCAACGTGTCAACTTCGCGTCCGTCAAGAACCCGATGCCTTATCCCGACTTCTTGGACGTACAGCTAAAGTCTTTCAAGGACTTCCTGCAACTCGACACCCCCTCAGAATTGCGTAAAAACGATGGCCTGTATAAAGTTTTTGCGGAGAATTTCCCCATTGCTGATACCCGCAACAACTTTGTATTGGAATTCTTGGACTACTATATCGACCCGCCTCGTTATAGTATCAAGGAGTGTTTGGAGAGAGGACTTTCCTATAGTGTGCCCCTCAAGGCAAAGCTCAAACTTTACTGTACGGACCCCGATCACGAGGACTTCGGTACCGTCATCCAAGATGTTTTCCTCGGTCCTATTCCCTATATGACCGACAACGGCACCTTTATCATCAATGGTGCTGAGCGCGTGGTGGTATCGCAATTGCATCGTTCGCCGGGCGTATTCTTTGGTTCAAGCATTCACGCCAATGGCACGCAGTTGTACTCTGCCCGCATCATTCCGTTCAAGGGTTCTTGGATTGAGTTTGCTACAGACATCAACAATGTCATGTACGCATACATCGACCGCAAGAAGAAATTGCCCGTGACTACTTTGCTCCGCGCAATTGGCTTTGAGACGGACAAGGAAATCCTGCAGATCTTCAATCTCGCCGAGGAAGTTAAAGTCAACAAGACGAACCTGAAAAAAGTCATGGGCCGCAAGTTGGCTGCGAGAGTCCTGAAGAGCTGGGTCGAGGACCTCGTGGACGAAGATACCGGTGAAGTGGTATCCATCGAGCGTAACCGGATTATCCTGGACCGCGAGACTATTCTGGAACCTGAGCACATTGATCAAATCCTGGAGAGCGGTACGCAATCCATCTTGGTGCACCAGCAGGAAGCCTCGACGTCGGATTATTCGATTATCTTCAACACGCTGCAGAAGGACCCGAGTAACTCTGAAAAGGAAGCCGTCCTTTATATCTACCGTCAGCTCCGCAATGCCGACCCCGCTGATGACGCCAGTGCCCGTGAAGTTATCAACAACCTCTTCTTCTCAGAAAAGCGTTACGATTTGGGAGAAGTGGGACGCTACCGCATCAACAAGAAGCTGGGACTGTCTACGGACAACGATGTCAGAGTGTTGACACGTGAAGACATCATTGAAATTATCAAGTACTTGGTTGAGTTGATCAACTCGAAAGCTACGGTGGACGACATCGACCACTTGAGCAACCGCCGCGTGCGCACAGTCGGTGAGCAGCTGAGCAATCAGTTTGCCATTGGTCTGGCCCGCATGAGCCGTACGATTCGTGAGCGCATGAACGTCCGCGACAACGAAGTGTTCACCCCGACGGATTTGATTAACGCCAAGACGATTTCTTCGGTCATCAATTCTTTCTTTGGAACGAACGCCCTATCGCAGTTCATGGATCAGACCAACCCCTTGGCTGAGGTGACGCACAAGCGCCGTCTTTCTGCCCTTGGTCCCGGCGGTCTTTCGCGTGAACGTGCAGGTTTCGAGGTCCGTGACGTACACTATACGCACTACGGTCGCCTTTGTCCGATTGAAAGTCCTGAAGGTCCGAACATCGGCCTTATCTCCTCGCTCTGTGTCTATGCAAAAATCAACGAACTCGGATTTATCGAAACGCCTTATCGCAAGATCAATAACTCCGTGGCAGACTTGGACAACGATCACGTGGTCTATCTCAGTGCAGAGGAAGAGGAAGGAAAAATCATCGGACAGGGTAATGCTCCCCTGCGCGAGGATGGCTCCTTTATCCGCGATAAAGTAAAATGTCGTCAGGATGCCGACTATCCGGTCGTACCGCCTTCGCAGGTAGACTTGATGGATGTGGCTCCGCAGCAGA
The DNA here is from genome assembly GCA_004558535.1 of Bacteroidales bacterium. Lineage (GTDB taxonomy): Bacteria > Bacteroidota > Bacteroidia > Bacteroidales > Bacteroidaceae > Alloprevotella. The sequence goes on from SFCP01000005.1 coordinate 76,138, forward strand.
TTGCTTCTATCGCTGCATCGCTCATTCCTTTCTTGGAGCATGACGACGCCCACCGTGCGTTGATGGGTTCGAACATGATGCGCCAGGCCGTTCCCCTCATCCGCTCCGAGGCACCTATTGTCGGAACCGGCATCGAGAAACAAGTGTGCGAGGACTCCCGCACCATGATAACGGCCGAAGGCGACGGTGTAGTGGATTATGTAGATGCTACAACGATTCGTATTACCTACGACCGCACGGAAGAAGAGGAGTTTGTCAGCTTCGAATCTGCTACCAAGGAATATGAAATTCCCAAGTTCCGTCGTACCAACCAGAACATGACCATCGACCTTCGCCCGATTTGCGAAAGAGGTCAGCGCGTAAAGGCCGGCGACATCCTGACGGAAGGCTATGCTACGGAAAACGGTGAGCTTGCCTTGGGACGCAACCTGCTTGTGGCTTACATGCCTTGGAAAGGATACAACTATGAGGACGCCATCGTGCTCAATGAACGCATGGTCCGCGAAGATATCCTGACCTCCGTACACGTGGACGAGTTTGCGCTGGAAGTGCGTGAGACCAAGCGTGGTATGGAAGAATTGACCAACGACATCCCCAATGTAAGTGAGGATGCTACGAAGGACTTGGACGAGAATGGTATCATCCGTATCGGCGCACGTGTAGTTCCCGGGGATATCATGATTGGTAAAATCACACCAAAGGGAGAAAGCGATCCCACTCCTGAGGAGAAACTGCTTCGTGCAATCTTTGGTGACAAGGCCGGCGATGTGAAGGATGCTTCCTTGAAGGCCAATCCCTCGCTGTCCGGTGTGATTATCGACCGCAAGCTCTTCTCGAAAGCTATCAAGAACCGTGCATCCAAGGCTGCTGACAAGGTTACCCTGCAGAAGATGGACGATGAGTTCGACAAGGAAGCCGGTGCATTGAAGAGTCTCATGATTGAGAAGTTGCTCACACTGCTCAACGGCCATGTAAGTCAGGGTATCCACGACAATATTGGTACGGAAGTGATTGCAAAGAATGCGAAATTTGCCAAATCCGTGCTGGAAACCATTGACTACACTTCCGTACAGCTCAGCGGTTGGACCGAAGACGAACATACCAATGAACTGGTGCGTCAGTTGGTTATTAATTATCTGAAGAAGTACAACCTCATGGACGCTGTGCTGAAGCGCAAGAAGTTCGCCATCACCATTGGTGACGAACTGCCCTCCGGCATCATCCAGATGGCCAAGGTCTATGTGGCCAAGAAGCGTAAGATCGGCGTGGGTGATAAGATGGCAGGTCGCCACGGTAACAAGGGTATCGTATCGAAGATTGTGCGTCAGGAGGATATGCCGTTCTTGGCCGATGGTACTCCGGTTGACATCGTGCTCAACCCGCTGGGTGTGCCCTCGCGTATGAACATCGGTCAGGTGTTTGAGGCCGTACTCGGTGCTGCCGGTAAGAAACTCGGTGTGAAATTTGCAACGCCTATCTTCGACGGCGCCAAGTTGGACGACCTGTGCGAATGGACCGACAAGGCTGGATTGCCCCGCTACTGCTCTACGCAGCTGTATGACGGAGGTACCGGTGAAGCCTTTGACCAAAAAGCAACGGTAGGTGTCACCTATATGTTGAAGCTCGGTCACATGGTCGAGGACAAGATGCACGCACGTTCCATTGGTCCGTACTCGCTCATTACGCAGCAGCCCCTTGGTGGTAAAGCCCAGTTCGGTGGTCAGCGTTTTGGAGAAATGGAAGTCTGGGCCATCGAGGCATTCGGTGCATCGCACGTCTTGCAGGAAATTCTGACCATCAAGTCGGACGACGTGGTGGGCCGCTCCAAGGCTTACGAAGCTATTGTCAAGGGCGACACCATGCCAACGCCTGGCATCCCCGAGTCTCTCAACGTGTTGCTGCATGAATTGCGCGGCTTGGGCTTGAGCATTACCCTCGACTAATCAACGATAACTCTTTACACTGATAACATACCTATAAATATGGCTTTTAAGAGAGACAACAAGATAAAGAGTAATTTCACCAAGATTACCATCGGCTTGGCCTCGCCCGAGGAAATCCAATCCAATTCTTATGGTGAAGTGTTGAAACCCGAAACCATCAACTACCGAACCTATAAACCGGAGCGCGACGGACTTTTCTGCGAGCGCATCTTTGGTCCGACCAAGGACTACGAGTGCCATTGCGGAAAGTACAAGCGCATCCGTTACAAAGGCATCGTCTGCGATCGATGCGGTGTCGAGGTGACGGAGAAGAAAGTGCGTCGCGAACGCGCCGGACATATCCAGCTGGTAGTGCCTGTGGCCCACATCTGGTATTTCCGCTCCCTGCCCAATAAGATTGGTTACTTGCTGGGTATTCCCACCAAGAAGCTGGACTCCATCATTTACTACGAACGTTATGTCGTAATTCAGCCCGGTGTGCTGTCCGAGGAAGTAGCAGAAAACGACCTGCTGACCGAAGACGAATATCTGGACCTGCTGAAGAAGCTCCCCAAGGAAAATCAGTACCTCGAGGATGCCGACCCCAACAAGTTTATTGCCAAAATGGGTGCCGAGGCGGTCTATGACTTGCTGTGCCGCATCGATTTGGACAACCTCTCCTACGAATTGCGCGACCGTGCCAATTCCGACTCTTCCATGCAGCGCAAGAGCGAGGCACTGAAGCGGTTGCAGGTGGTTGAGGCATTCCGTGCCAGCAAGGACCGCAACCGTCCCGAATGGATGATTATGAAGATCATTCCGGTGACGCCGCCCGAACTGCGTCCCTTGGTTGCTTTGGATGGTGGCCGCTTTGCAACCTCCGATCTCAACGACTTGTATCGCCGCGTCCTCATTCGCAACAATCGTTTGAAGAGACTGCTTGAAATCAAGGCGCCCGAAGTGATTTTGCGCAATGAGAAGCGTATGTTGCAGGAGGCCGTAGACAGCCTCTTCGACAATTCGCGCAAGAGCAGTGCCGTGAAGAGCGACAGCAACCGCCCCCTGAAATCCCTCTCTGATTATTTGAAAGGAAAGCAAGGCCGCTTCCGTCAGAACTTGCTCGGTAAGCGTGTCGACTACTCCGCCCGTTCGGTAATCGTCGTTGGCCCCGAGTTGAATATGGGCGAGTGCGGTCTGCCGAAGTTGATGGCCGCCGAGCTCTACAAGCCGTTTGTCATCCGCAAACTCATCGAGCGCGGTATCGTCAAGACGGTGAAGAGCGCCAAGAAAATAGTAGATCGTCGTGAACCCGTCATTTGGGATATTTTGGAGCACGTCATGAAGGGACACCCCGTGTTGCTCAACCGTGCCCCGACACTTCACCGCCTCGGTATTCAGGCTTTCCAGCCCAAAATGATTGAGGGTAAGGCCATTCAGTTGCACCCGCTGGCCTGTACGGCATTCAATGCCGACTTCGACGGCGACCAGATGGCAGTTCACCTCCCCTTGAGTAATGAAGCCATTCTGGAGGCTCAGATGCTCATGCTCCAGAGCCACAATATCCTCAACCCTGCCAACGGCGCACCTATCACGGTGCCCTCTCAGGATATGGTCCTCGGACTTTATTACATCACGAAACTGCGTCCCGGAGCCAAGGGAGAAGGCTTGACGTTCTATGGTCCCGAGGAAGCCATTATCGCTTACAATGAGAAGCGCGTGGATGTGCATGCCCCTGTCAAGGTGGTTGTCGACGATGTAGACGAGGTGGGTATGCCTATCCGCCACATGGTTGAAACTTCTGTGGGACGTGTCATCGTCAACGAAATCATACCGGTCGAGGTCGGCTTTGTCAATACGATTATCTCCAAGAAATCTTTGCGCGACATCATCACCCGCGTTATCAAGACCGTGGGTATGGCACGTGCTTGCCACTTCCTGGATGGTATCAAGAACTTAGGCTATCGCAAAGCCTACGAGGGCGGTCTGTCCTTCAACCTTGACGACATTATCATACCGCAAGAAAAAGTGGACATCGTCAATCGCGGTAATGCGGAAATCGACCAGATTACGATGAACTACAACATGGGTTTCATCACCGACAACGAGCGTTACAACCAGGTAATCGACACCTGGACGCACGTCAACACGGACCTGAAGAAGACCCTGATGAAGCAGATGACCGAGGCAGACCAAGGCTTCAATGCCGTGTTCATGATGCTCGACTCCGGAGCCCGTGGTTCTGCTGACCAGATTTCCCAGTTGGCCGGTATGCGTGGTCTGATGGCCAAGCCGCAGAAGGCCGGTGCTGAGGGACGCAGTACTATCGAAAACCCCATTCTCTCCAACTTCAAGGAAGGAATGTCCGTGCTGGAGTACTTCATCTCTACCCACGGTGCCCGTAAGGGTTTGGCCGACACCGCCTTGAAGACGGCCGACGCAGGTTATCTGACCCGCCGTCTCGTCGACGTTTCCCACGATGTAATCATTACCGAGGAAGACTGCGGCACGCTGCGCGGCCTTGTCTGCACAGCCCTCAAGGACGGCGACGAGATCATCTCCTCTTTGGGTGAACGTATCCTGGGCCGTGTCTCTGTACACGACATCATACATCCCACTACCGGCAAGGTGATTGTCGAGGCTGGTGAGGAAATTACCGAAGCCATCGCTGCCGAAATCGAAGCCTCGCCCATCGAGAGCGTGGAAATCCGCTCGGTACTTACTTGCGAAAGCAAGCATGGTGTTTGTATGAAGTGCTACGGCCGTAACCTTGCCACCGGACGCATGGTGCAAAAGGGTGAGGCTGTCGGAGTGATTGCCGCCCAATCCATTGGTGAACCGGGTACGCAGCTGACCCTCCGTACGTTCCACGCCGGTGGTATCGCCGGTGGTGCAGCAGCCAATGCCACCATCGTGGCCAAGCACAACTGCCGCTTGGAATTCGAGGAGCTTCGTACGGTCGACACCGTATCCGAGGATGGAGCAGCCGGCAAGGTCATTGTAGGCCGTTTGGCTGAAGTTCGTTTTATCGACGAGAACACAGGCATTGTCCTTTCTACGCAGAACGTGCCCTACGGTTCGCAGCTCTTCGTCAACGATGGAGACCGCGTCGAGAAGGGTACGGTCATCGCCAAGTGGGACCCCTTCAACGCTGTCATTGTTACCGAGACTGCCGGTACGGTGCAGTTTGAGGATGTCAAGGAGGGCGTTACCTATCGCGTCGAGGAAGACGATGCCACCGGCTTGCGTGAGCGCATCGTGATGGAATCCCGCGAGAAAGGCAAAGTACCTTCGGCTCACATCCTTGATGAAAACGGCGAACTTATCCGTACCTATAACTTCCCCATCAACGGACACATCTCCGTGGAAGACGGACAGAAGCTACAGGCCGGTGACGTGCTCATCAAGATTCCGCGTGTCGTAGGCAGTGCAGGCGACATCACCGGTGGTCTGCCCCGTGTTACCGAGCTGTTTGAGGCCCGCAATCCGAGCAATCCCGCCATCGTTTCCGAAATTGACGGCGAAATCAGCATGGGAACCATCAAGCGTGGTCACCGCGAAATCGTCGTTACCTCGAAGCTGGGCGAAATCAAGAAGTACCTCGTACCCCTGTCCAAGCAGATTTTGGTTCAGGAGAACGACTACGTACGTGCCGGAACGCCCCTCTCCGATGGCTCCATCACACCGAGCGACATTCTGTCCATCAAGGGCCCCACGGCTGTACAGGAGTACATCGTCAACGAGGTACAGGACGTATATCGTTTGCAGGGTGTGAAGATTAACGACAAGCACTTCGAAGTTATCGTCCGCCAGATGATGCGCAAGGTGCAGATCAACGAACCTGGCGATACCCGATTCCTGGAGCAGCAGATTGTCGACAAGCTCGACTTTGCCGAGGAAAACGACCGTATTTGGGGTAAGAAGGTGGTAACCGATGCTGGCGACAGCGAAACGATGAAGAAGGGTATGATCGTAACGGCCCGCAAGCTGCGCGATGAAAATTCGCAGCTGAAGCGCCGTGACCTCCGCCTTGTTCAGGTGCGCGATGCGCAGGCTGCCACTTCTACGCAAATCTTGCAGGGTATTACCCGCGCCGCCCTTCAGACGAAGAGCTTCATGTCGGCCGCCTCGTTCCAGGAAACGACCAAGGTGCTCAACGAAGCTGCTATCAGCGGCAAGACGGACTACCTCGAGGGTATGAAGGAGAACGTGATTTGCGGTCACCTCATCCCCGCCGGTACCGGCTTGCGCGAATTTAGCCGCATCGTAGTCGGTGATATGGAGGATTACGAGAAACTGAACCAGAAAGAGGGAGAAACTGCCGAGGAGGCATAATCCTTCCTCTTCCCAATATCTTGAAACAGCGATTTCGGAAACCGCATCTGCGTGCTTCCGAAATCGCTGTTTTTTGCGTGGTGGATGTTTACTACAAAGGAAACAACAAGGGCTGAATACCTCGCTTAGTACTCAGCCCTAATTTTTGGTGCTCAAAACGTTTTTAGCGGACAGCATATTTTTCAATTGAAAACAGGTGGATATGAGACAGAAAACTACGTAACCATCCGAAACAAGCCGACTTTTACATGACGTTTTTGCTTGTGAACTTTGCAGTCAAAAACGCCATGTTTAATTTGAATGAAAACAATCGCTTT
>SFCP01000098.1 GCA_004558535.1 Bacteroidales bacterium
ACAACGCGGTAATTTTCAAGAAACTACCAAAATATTTCGGTAATTACCAAAATATCGCGCACCCGAGCTGGCAAAATCATCGCAAAGGCGGCTTCGGCGCCATGTCCTGCCGATGGAGCGCAAGCAACGGGCGGGCCGTCGCCGCACTTCACCTGCTTCGGCGTCACGACCTGCCGACGGAGCGCGAGCAACGGGCGGGCCGGCGCCGCGCTTCGCCTGCTTCGGCGTCGCCGCACAGCTCCTCGCGCAGCGGCGCAGGGGAGGCGCGGCCAAATGTTAAAACAAAAAATGGCGGATTTGGATTTCGGGCGAAAATTGCGTAACTTTACCGTAGGAACGGAGCAGACCTCAGCGCATACAGGTCCGCTCCGCTTTTTTATCGCCTGTTTCGGCGGAAAACTATCCGGCACTTGGAAAAAATTACATAGGAGATAGAAAAAATTACATAGGACTTCGTTGAAATTATCCGGCAGATAGTTTCAACGAAGTCCCAAGCGCGCCATTTTTCGCAGGAGCGGAAGTGACAAAAACTGCACCAAAATGGGCCTTTAAGAAAGTTTACATTAAATCTACTGCTGCACTTCTATGCACTTCTGCGGCGGCGGGAAATATGCAACACCTACCTAAAAAAAGCAGAAAGCACGGCGGCGCTTTCTGCTTCCTTGACTTTAGGATTTTCCCAGTAGTCGGGGCAGCGTGGCCCGGTAGATCAGGTCCGCCGCTCCGGCATTGCGATGGATGTAGTCGCCCGCGGCACGGCCGGCTTGCCTGCACTCTTCGGGCTGCTCGGTGAAGCGGTCCATCAATTCAGCAAACGAGGCGGCGTCGGTCACCTCGAAGCAACCGCCGCCTGCCAGCAAGGCCTGCGCTTCGCGGAACTTCTTGTTGTTCGGACCGATGAGGACGGGCACGCCATAGACCGCAGCTTCCGGCACATTGTGGATGCCTACGCCGAAACCGCCACCTACGTAGGCCACTTCGGCATAGCGATAGATGGCCGAGAGCAGTCCGTAGCAATTGATAATGAGGCAGTCGGCCTCGGCAGCCTGTTCGGCCGTCGCTTCGGTATAGCGGACCGACGGCCGTCGCAGTTTGGACTCTATCTCCCGCAGATGGTCCTCGCTCACCACGTGGGGGGCGATAATCAGGTGCAGATTGGGATGACGGTTGAAGTAATCGATCAGGATATCCTCGCACGGGGGCCACGTGCTACCGGCCACCAGAACTTTTCGTCCACGGGCAAAGGCTTCGGCAATGGGCAGGGGCTTGGCCGTCTGCATGATGTCGATGACGCGATCGAAGCGTGTGTCGCCGACTACGCTCACCTGGGTCACGCCTATCTGCGCCAACAGCCGCTGCGACTCCTCGTTCTGTACAAACAGGTGGGTGATGCGGTGCAGGCAACGGCTGTAGCCACGGCCGTACGAGCGGAAGAATATCTGCCCCGGGCGGAAGATGGAGGATACGCTGTACACAGGAATGCCCTGATGGTGGAGCACTTCGATGTAGTTGCGCCAAAATTCGTACTTGATGAAGTAGGCTGCCTCGGGACGGGCCAGGCGGATGAACTTCCGGGCATTCAGCGGGGTGTCAAAGGGCAGGTAGCACACGATGTCGGCCCCGGGATAATCGCGCCGTACCTCGTAGCCGGAGGGCGAGAAGAAGGTAAGGAGAATTTTCTTCTCGGGATGCTCGCGTCGCAGGCGTTCCATCAGCGGGCGGCCCTGCTCGAACTCACCGAGCGAGGCGGCGTGAAACCATACATAGGTATGCGTGCCCACTTCGCGCCGCAGGATGCGCCACGTGTTGCGGTGGCCACGCCGCATGAGCCGCGCTTTCGGATTGAAGAGCGACACGACGATGACGCAAAGGTTGTACAGGTAAATAATCAGCGAATACACAGGTGAAGGAATGCTGTGGTGTTCTTCGAAATCAAGGATTCGGCAATACTATAAGGCAGGCGGGCGGCCTACTGCAGGGCGGCAATCGCACGCTCCATGCGCGCCAACGTCTCCTCCTTGCCGAGGAAGGCGGCCAGCTCGTACATATCCGGCCCTTTGCCCGCGCCGACCAAGGCCACGCGCCATGCGTTCCAAGGCTTCTTGCCGGTGCTCTCGGCCCAGGCGTCGATGACGGCGCGCTGCGACTCGACGGAGAAGTCGGTCAGGCCGGCCAGCAATCCTGCCAGCTCGCGCATGTCGTCGGCAGTGCCCTCTTTCCAATTCTTGCGTACGAACTTGTCCTCGCGATCGTAGACTTGCGGCGCCGTAAAGAAGAAGTCGCAGAGCGGCCACAGGTCTTTCACGAAATTAATCTTCTTCATCTTCATCATACCGACCACTGCCTCGACACGCTCCATGGGAGCCTGAATGCCATTCTCGCGGAGGATGGCGTCGAAAGCGGGCGCAAGGCGGGCGTTGTCGCTGCGCTGCAGATATTCGCGGTTGAACCAAAGGCCCTTGACGTAATCAAACTTGGCGCCGGCCTTGGAGCATTTTGCCAAGTCAAAGAGGTTGACCAGTTCGTCCATGGTAAGCAATTCCTGGTCCGTCCCGGGATTCCATCCCAGCAATGCCAGGAAATTTATCACGGCCTCGGGCAGGTAGCCGTCCTCGCGATAACCGGCGCAGACCTCACCACTCGCTCCGTGCCACTCCAGGGGGAAGACCGGGAAGCCGAGGCGGTCGCCGTCGCGCTTGGAGAGCTTGCCTTTGCCGTCGGGCTTGAGCAGCAGCGGCAGGTGGGCAAAGCGCGGCATCGTGTCGGCCCAACCGAAAGCGCGGTAGAGCAACACGTGCAGGGGGGACGAGGGCAACCACTCCTCGCCGCGGATGACGTGGGTGATTTCCATCAAATGGTCGTCCACGATATTTGCCAAATGGTAGGTAGGCAGTTGATCAGCACTCTTGTAGAGCACCTTGTCGTCGAGCACCGAGGAATTGATTTTCACGTCGCCGCGGATAATATCGTCGACATGGACATCCTCGCCCGGCTCGATTTTGAAGCGGACTACGTACTGGGCGCCACTATCTATCAGGCCCTTTACCTCGTCGGCGGGAAGGGTGAGCGAATTGCGCATCAAGTGGCGCGTATGTGCGTCGTACTGGAAGTTTTCCACCTCCTTGCGCTTGGCGTCCAGCTCCTCAGGCGTGTCGAAGGCGTAGTAAGCCTTTCCCTCATCCAGGAGTTGTTGCACATACTTCTTATATATGTCGCGTCTTTCGCTTTGGCGGTAGGGACCCTTGTCGCCTCCAAATCCGACGCCCTCGTCGAAACGGATGCCGAGCCAGTCGAAAGCCTCGCGTATATACTCCTCAGCACCGGGCACAAAGCGCTGTGAATCTGTGTCTTCGATACGGAAAATCAATTTACCGCCGTGCTGGCGGGCAAAGAGGTAATTATAGAGAGCCGTGCGTACGCCGCCGATATGCAGCGGTCCCGTGGGACTGGGCGCAAATCGCACCCTGACTTGTTTTTGTTCCATACAGTTTGTGGTTTTTCGGCGCAAATTTACGATAAGTCCTATGAAGCACAAAGCCTCGGCGCGATAAATTAAAAAATATATAAATTATTTTGCCGGACCCGGGAGCCGGTTTTTCCGGCCTCCGGACAAGTTCTTCGGCTCCCTTGCGCAATTGCATTCAGCCCCTTTGCGGCAAATCCATCGCCCTTTTTTGCGGCAAATCAGCCGGTACTTCTGCGCTCGGAAGCGGGCGGCGGGGGATTTGGCGGGGCGAAGAGAGAGAGGGTGTGGGAGGGAGAAGGATGGGAGCAAGCAGGAGGTGGAAAGAAGCGGGGCGGGAGGAGGGTGGAAAAGGGAGGCGGGGGATTTGGTGGGGCGAAGAGAGGGAGGGGAAGGAGCCTCAACTTTAACGTTTTTAACCTTCGGAAACAATCTGCCGGCTGCTTCCGTGAAACTACAAAGGACTTGCGAAAAACTATCCGGCACTTAGAAAAAACTACAAAGCACTTAGAAAAAATTATCCGGCAGGTAGTTGCCCCCTCTCCGGGCCTGTTTTTTGGCAAATCGGGGCAAAAAGAAACCGAGGAAATTTCGCGAGCAGCGCCGACCTCGAGGAAATTTAGACGGCGGGAGGAGGGGTGAAGCGGGCGGGAGGAGAGCAGGAGCGGGCAAGAGGAGGGAGGGAGAGGGCGGAAGGTGAGAGGGAAAAGGCGGGAGGAGGGATGAAGCAGGCGCGAGAAGAGCAGGGAAAAGGGCGCGAGGAGACAGGGAAAGGGCGGGAGGAGAGCAGGAGCGGGCGGGAAGAGGGGTGAAGCGGCCGCGAGGAGAGAAGAAGCAGGCGCGAGGAGAGAAGAAGCGAGCGCGAGGAGAGAAGAAGCGAGCGCGAGGAGAAAGGAAGCGGCCGGCAATGCAAAGCAAGTGCTGCACAGGGAAAACTGCGAGGGGGTGCAGTTTCGCTGTGCAGCACTGAGTGATGACTATCGATTCTATAGACTTCTATAGTATCTATTATAGGTATGGCGGGCCGCCTTTGCGGCGTCGCTGATTACTTCACCAGCACCTTGCGGGCCTGATTGCCCTGGCGGAAGAGGTAGATGCCGGCGGGCAAAGTGGGCTTCTGGTCGGCGCGGCAGGTGGTGACGCAGCGTCCGTCGAGCGTGTAGATTTCCACAGGTGCTCCCTCCGTGAAATTATCGTGCAGCACGTGCTCGATACCGGTGGACAGGGTTACAACGATCTCGTTGCTCCATTCCGATGTGACGTCTTTGCTCGCGGACTGCACGCGGTAAGCGTAGGCGGGAGCGGTGAGATTTTGCATCAGGTAGGACGTAGCGGTGATGTTCTCGATGATAGTGGCATTTCCCCAGACATTAAGTCCGGCGAAGTCGCTTTCAGAGAAAGTTCCGGCGTACACGCCGATATTGTCGAGGTAGACGCGCGCGTCTGCACCGATGTAAGCCTTGAAGTCCTGGCTGACTCCGTCGAAATTGAGGGCATATCCCTTGCCGGTGAGCGTCACCTGTTTCGACTGAATCGTATCTCCGGCTGCGCTCATCAGTGCCACGCGGCCGTAGACCTCGGTTTCTGCGCCATAAACTGCCTGATCGAAGTAGACGGTGACCTTTCCGTCGGCCGGAGCGGTGAGCAGGGGCGTAGCGATCCAGCCGGTTTTGGAAGCGGTGCCCAGCTTGATGCAGCCTTTGCTGTTGTAGAGCTTACTGCCGCTCCATCCGGGCTGTGCAGTCAGGTTGTCGAGGTTCGAAGACACGTCGAAAGCGCCATCGTTGCCGTCACTGCCGGGTTCTACCAAGGCGAAGTCTTCCTCCACCAAAGCACTTCCCGAGGGATTGGCGCCACTCATCGTGCGATATTGCAGGTTGTAGCTTTCAGCGTCAGCCACTTCTTCCCAATTGGCTGTGAAGGAGTTTTCCTGCACGTCGGTAGCGTCGAGCGCCACGGGCGGACTGAGCGGAACACCTCCCATGAACGAGAACGAAATCAGCCCGGAGGTGGTTTCGGTAATCTTTTCGATGGGCTTACCCATGAGGTAGTTGCCCGAGGGGCTTCGATTGTAGAGCGTAGCTGCCGGAATGGAGGTATCGGTCAGCGCTTTCTTTTTCTTTATACCGGGGAAGGGGTCTCCTGCCAAGTCGGAACTGCTCACATAACCGTTGTTGCTGAGTGAATTGTCGGCGGGAATGATGGTCATACGTTCGTGCGAGGCGTCATTGTTGACGGTATTGTAGTCCCAAGCCGAGGAGTTGTAGTCCACGTGGAGCACCAGGAGTCCATGGGCGTTGATATCTTTTCCCCAAGACTTGACTTGGTGGTTTTCGAGCATGTAGTACTCGTTCTTGTTGGCGTCATTGTATATAATATATGCCTCGGGTGCATCGGTGATGGGCTGCATGTTGACCACTGCCGTGGGTGTGCTGAGCACTGTCGGGGTGAGCCATCCGCTTACCATGCGTTCGTAGGAAGTATAAGGTGAGGGTATGCAGCCGTCGCCGCAGTATGCGCCGTTGCCCATGACGCTCCAGTTGTCCATACCAAAGGCTCCGGAATATCCGGTGTCATAGAAGTCGGGCAGACCAAGGCAGTGGGAGTATTCGTGGCAGACTACGCCGATACCGCCGAGGTTAGTGCCGCTGTTACCCTTGAGTTCGGAGCCACAGGAATAGGTATTGATGTACATGCCATTGAGGTAGAGTCGCTTCCCGTAGCTGCTGTATTGCAACCAGTACTCATGCGGCCAGATGGCATCGCTTGTCACGCCGGCCACGTTCTGCCCGTGGCCGGCATAAAGTACGTAGAGCTGGTCCACTTCGCCGTTGTTGTCCCAATCATAGTCCTTGAAGTCCACTTGATCGGCGGCTCCCTTGCAAGCTTCGACTATCATTTCGCCGACTTTCAGGTCGATATTTTGTCCTCCACCGTCTGCGCCGTAGTACGAACGGGTATATTTCAGCTGCACGGGGCCTATTACGTCAAATTCAAGGTCGAACTGGCCGTAGCTTTGGTCGTAGAAGTAATCGTGTACACTGCCGATATGTCCGTTTTTGCTGTACCCGGTTTGGTTGAACATTTTGTTGAATTCAGTCTGCGTGCCGTTGGCGCTGAACTTCACGTCGCTGAATTGCACCAGGATGCAGAGTCCTTTTCTCTTTCCGGTATAGGCGGTGCGGCGGGGTCCTCCCTCGGCCGGCGCACGTCGCACTGCAGTGCTCACCATGCCGTTGCGCAGGCGATTGCGCTGCTGCCAGATGGTCTGTACGCCGGACTTCATGAGGAGTCCGTTGGCCAGCAGGTACGCCTGTTCCTCGGCTGAGCGGCTGTTCTCGTCGCGTGCCAGGAATTGGCCGGGCACCAGTTCGCTTCCGCTCAACCGGGCGTAACGGAAAGTGCCGTCTGCGTCCTGCACGACAGGCATTCCGTCGGTGGTGGTGAGGAAGTTAAAAGTTTCATCACCCTGTAGGATTAAGGTAACTGTGCTGCCGTCGGGCTGCGTGAAGAGATGCGGCCGTCTGTCGGCAGGAATGGCCGACATCGAGGCGACCACGGTCCATAATACCAGGACTAACGCTGAAATCTTTTTCATGGAAACGTTTTATGTTAGGTTTTTTCTGAGACGTAAATACGCGGTGGTCATTATCCCACCTCACTGCCGGGCAACACTTCGCGGTCTACGGTCACCACGCTGAGCGCGCCGTCGTGATTGACGGCGGAGAGGATCATACCCTCGCTGACCAAGCCGTTTTTGAATTCGCGGGGCGGCAGATTGGCAATGAAGCAGACCTGTTTGCCCACCAGTTGTTCGGGTTCGTAGTGCTGTGCGATGCCGCTTACGATGGTGCGGTCGTCCAGTCCGTCGGCGATGGTGAATTTCAGGAGCTTTTTCATTTTCGGCACGCGCTCGCAGGCCTTCACGGTGCCCACGCGGATGTCGAGCTTCTCGAAGGTAGAGAAGTCGATGTCGGCTTTCACCTCGTTGGCGCGGTAGGCAGCGGCTTCGTTGGCCTTTTTGGTGTCGAGCAGCTTCTGCACCTGTGCTTCTACGACCTCGTCCTCGATTTTTTCGAAGAGGAGCTCGGGTGTCCCGAGGCTGTGGCCGGCCGGCAGCAGGTCTGTGCTGCCCAGCGCGTCCCACCGGGGTGCTCCCATGGCGAGCATGGTGCGCAGTTTTTCGGAGGAGAAGGGCAGGAAGGGCTCGAAAGCGATGGCCAGGTTGGCGGCCAGCTGGAGCGAAAGGTGGATGATGGTCTTCACCCGCTCGGGGTCTGTCTTTATCACCTTCCAAGGCTCGCTGTCGGCCAAGTATTTATTGCCTATGCGGGCCAGGTTCATGGCTTCCTTCAAGGCGTCGCGGAACCGGAACGCTTCGATGAGCCTTTCCAGCTCGGCCTTGACGCCGTTGAACTCGCTGATGGTCTGTCGGTCGAAGTCGGTCCATTCTCCCGGTGCGGGCACTACGCCGTCGTAGTATTTCCGGGTGAGCTGCAGGGCGCGGTTGACGAAGTTGCCGTAGACGGCCACGAGTTCGTTGTTGTTGCGCGCCTGAAAGTCCTTCCAAGTGAAGTTGTTGTCCTTGGTTTCGGGTGCGTTGGCCGTCAGTACGTAGCGCAGCACGTCCTGTTTGCCGGGCAGGTCGACCAGATATTCGTGGAGCCATACGGCCCAGTTGCGCGAAGTCGAGATTTTGTCGTCCTCGAGGTTGAGGAACTCGTTGGCAGGTACGTTGTCGGGCAGGACATAGCCGCCGTGGGCCTTGAGCATGGCGGGGAAGACGATGCAATGGAAGACGATGTTGTCCTTTCCGATGAAGTGGACGAGGCGTGTGTCCTCGCTCTTCCACCACAGCTCCCAGTCGTCGGGGCGCAGGTCCTTGGTATTGCTGATGTAACCGATGGGGGCGTCAAACCATACGTAGAGCACTTTGCCCTCGGCGCCCTCGACGGGCACGGGGATGCCCCAATCCAGGTCGCGGCTCACGGCACGGGGCTGCAAACCCATGTCAAACCAGCTCTTGCACTGACCCACGACGTTGCTGCGCCAATCTGCGTGCTCGCGTGTAATCCACGGTTCCAACCAAGCCTGGTGCTTGTCGAGCGGCAAGTACCAGTGTTTCGTCTTGCGGAGCACGGGCGTGCTACCGCTGATGGTGCTTTTCGGATGAATCAGTTCGGTGGGCGACAGGGCCGTGCCGCACTTTTCACACTGGTCGCCATAGGCGCCCTCGGCGTGGCAGTGGGGGCACTCGCCGGTGATGTAGCGGTCGGCCAGGAACGTGTGCTCCTGCTCATCGTAGTACTGTTCGCTTTCCTTCTCCACAAATTCGCCCTTGTCGTAGAGGTGGCGGAAGAAGTCGGCGGCCAGGTGGGCGTGTGTGTCGCTCGTGGTGCGTCCGTAGTAGTCGAACGAGATGCCGAAGTCGCGGAAGGAGTCGCGGATAATCTTGTCGTAGCGGTCCACGACCTCCTGGGGCGTGCACCCCTCCTTGCGGGCGCGGATGGTCACGGGCACGCCGTGCTCGTCGGAGCCACAGATGTAGAGCACATCGCGTCCGCGCAGGCGCAAGTAGCGTACATAAATATCGGCAGGCACGTAGACGCCGGCCAGGTGGCCGATATGCACACCGCCATTGGCGTAGGGCAGCGCTGCCGTCACTAAGGTTCGTTTGTAGTTCTTTTCCATATTTGCTTTACTGCTGTTAAGGGGGAGTGGAAGTGCCCCTGCGGTGTCCGAGAATGTGACAAAATGCGTAGGGGCGCGTTTACCAATGTGCAAAGGTACACTTTTTTCGCTGAGCTCCTCACTTTTACACATTTTTTTACCCTGCGTAAAATCCGGAAACCGGTTTTGAGGAAGCGGAACACAGGCTGCGGCCGTCGCACAGCCGGCACAACCGGGATTTTGCACCAACTGCGTGGAAATGCCCGAAGGCGCCCTCGTCCGGAGCATCAAAGCCCCGACCTTTCGCGCGCCGCCCGAGACCCTTCGCGCGCCGCCCGGAACCCTTTGCGCACCGCCCAAGCCCCTCCGCACGCCGCCCTTTTCCTTTCGCACGCAGCCTGAGTCCCTTTGCACGCCGCCCTTTTCCTTTCGCGCGCAGCCCGGAACCTTTCACGCGCAGCCCGGAACCCTCCGCGCGCAGCCCGAGACGGCTGTGCAACCTTCTTCTCACTTTTGCGCAAACCCTGCCCCGCGACGGCCGTCAGCAACATGGATGCACAGCGGGACTTGGGCAGGAATTGCGGGCCGCCCGAGGCGTATGTGCAAGGGCTGAGTAGTGCATCGAAATGCATAGGTAGATTTAACGTAAACTTTCTTAAAGCACGTTTTTGTGCCGGATTCTTCCTATTACATACCGATGGCTTTTGTCCAAGTGCCTTGTAATTTTGCGCAACTGGGACGTAGATAAAACCAAGTGCTTTGTAGTTTTGACCAAGTGCCGGATAGTTTTGCGCGCAGGCAGGACCTAAAAAAGGAGGAAGCCGCCTGTTACGTTCGGTCTCCTCCTTTGGTAGGACAAATATACTACATTTTTCGGCGAAAAGCAAATCCGGTCTTTCGCATTTTAACATTTGGTCCGCATAGCGCCGCCGGCGCGTCTTTTTGCCGGGAGATACCTTTACCTATTGGGTGTGCACGCGCGCGCATAGGGTGCGTACGCGCACGCAAACGCGGAAAAGGTGCGGCCACGCCCCCAACCTCCCGACGCCCTCAGCCGCTGCACAGCTGTAGCATGGGAAAAGCAAGCACTTCGCGGCACACTGTGAAACCGACAAAGCACCCTGTTTTCGCCCAATCTGCCGGCAGCACAACGCACTTAGGTGGGGATGTCTACGCCCCCGATGCGGGCGGAAAAGGCGCAGCCAACGGCGACTTCGCTGCGCCCCACGGGAAGCCGCACAAGGCACAGAAAAAAATCTGTTGTGTTAATATTATGTTAAATTTTCGCCACGGGGGGGTAAATAAAGTGAAATCTATATTTTTGTGCGGATAATAGTACCCCCCGTGCCTCGGTCGGCAGATTGCGCAGCCTGCGCATCCCCATATCTTCGAGCCAAACGCTCCCCCCTTCGCCGCCGGCACCGTTCAAAACCACACACAAACCTTATTTCCCCCCTTTCCGAAACCCCACAGCGCCCACGGCACACCGCGGCCGGTGAAGCCCCGCCCCACAGCAGAGCATGACGCTGCCCAAACTACAAACAATATGAAAAGAGCAAGAAAGCCCTACTTAATGCCCCATGCCGAGGCCGTAGATTTCCACATGGAAAGCCTACTGAAGACAAGCTTCTCATCATTCGATGGGGCCGAAAACGCCAGCGAGCAGCCCGACGGACCGCCCGAGTTGGACACCCGCCGTAAGTTTTGGGAACCGGAGGAATAGTCGCAGGATAACCGCGCCACCCAACCTCCCCCCTCCCCTCTCACCCGGCGGCCGGCGGCCGCCTCTCTCCCCCCCTTCGCAACCCAAACTCACCCCATTCCCCACTTGTATGAGAACACGAATTCTATTTACCTTGGTGGCACTGCTCGCCCTGTCGGCCGGCCGCTTGCACGCACAGGAAGATGTAGTGACGACAAGTACCCTGACGCTGAAGGACGCGCAGGGCAACTCGATTCAGTACACCCTCTACACCAACGAGACCAACCCCGCTGCCTCCTACGCCGAGGTGAAAGGTGCCACTCTCGTGGACAACGCTCAGGTGGAGCTTCCCGCCACCGTGAGCCAAGATGCCACGGAGTATCCCGTCACCGGCATTGCCAAAGAAGCCTTTAAAAACAAAGACAACCTCCAGTCGCTGCTGCTGGGCAAGCACGTACGGACCATCGGCGAGCAAGCCTGCTACGACTGCGATGCCCTGGTGAGCGTGGGCTTTGCCGAAGCGACGGGCATTCCCGAGGGCGTGATTATCGCAAACTACGCCTTCTACTCCTGCGATCAGCTCGCCACCGTCAACCTGCCCTGTACGCAGACCTCCATCGGCGATAACGCCTTTCGCGATAATAGGATGCTGACCACCTTCACGGGTCTGCGCGATGCCGAAATCATCGGGAGCACCGCTTTCCTCAATTGCGAAAAACTCACCCTCGGTTCGGTGAACACCGAAACCGAGGTAAGCTTCAAGACGATTGGCAGCAGTGCCTTCGCCGGCTGTTCCTCGCTGGGCAGCCTCTACCTGCGCCATGCCACCAGCATCGGCAACTACGCCTTCCAGCTGTGCACAGCGATGAAGGCCATCCACCTGGGCAATGACCTCGTCTCGCTGGGTACCCGCGCGTTCAGCAATTGCAGCAGCGTGCGCACCATCGACTGCGGCTCGGGACTGCAAACCATCGATTACTGGGCCTTTGAATATTGCACCTCCGCCACCGAAGCCAGCCTGCCCGCGGCACTCACGAATATAGGGAGCGACATATTCCGATACTGCGGCAAGCAGTTGGACCGCATCACCTTCAACGGCCCTGCCGACTTCACATACAGCGGCTCACTGGGATTGGACGCCGGCGCACTGATACTGGTGCCCGGCGAGTTCCTGGAAGACTATAAAGCGCACAGTCTCCTTACCAACCACCGCGTCGTCAACAAGGACGTCTCCCACGACGCCAACATCACCCTGACCGAAAGCGGCATACTGGCAGAGGTCATAGAGAACCACATGAGATTGCAACCCGGCAACGTGCTCGACCTTACCCTGAGCGGACCCATCAACGGCACCGACATAGACTACCTGCACGGCAAGATGACGAACATCAACACCCTCGACCTGTCCGGTGTCACAATCGTGGCGGGCGGCGATTCGTACCACCGGTGGAGCATCAGCAGCAGCGGCGTGGCCACCAAGAACACAAGCTACTCCTACAACAGCGAGGAGAACATCATCGGCGACTACATGTTCCAGGGCCTGCCCTTCCTGAAGTCCATCCGCCTGCCCAACACCGCCACCGCCATGGGCAACTACGCCGTGGCGCAGTGCGGCAAGCTGACATTTGCCGAGCTGCCCCAGGACCTGCAGACCATCGGCGACTATGCCTTCTACAACAACAAGTTGCTGGCTACGGCCGACCTGCCCGAGGGTGTGACAAGCATCGGGCAACAAGCCTTTTACGGCTGCGACCTGCGCGAGGTGTACTTCCCACCAGCGCTCACCGACATAAAATACTACGCTTTCGGTGATAACAATAACCTGGTACGGGTAACCTTTGTCGGGGGCTGCTCCATCACCGCGCTGCCCTCCTACGCCTTCGCCGGCGATGACAATCTGCAGGAAGTCCTTGAGGTGCCCTCCACCGTGACCACCATCGGGAACGCAGCATTCGCCTATTGCAAAAAGCTGGAGCAAGTGACCTTTGCAGAGGAAGGCTCCAAAGTGAAGGTCCTCGGCAACGAAGCACTACGTGATTGCAATAAACTGCAGTCCTTCCCCCTCAGCACAGAACTGACCACCATTGGCGAATACGCCTTCTGCAACTGCTATCTCCTCACCGAAATGCACCTACCCGAGGCTGTGACAAGTATCGGCAAGGGTGCCTTTACCAACATGAAAGCTCTGGAGAGCGCCACCCTGCCCGCAAGCATCACGAAGCTGCCCCAATCCTTGTTTGAAGACTGCTCCGCACTGGCCAATCTCACGCTGCAGGGCAGCATCACCTCCATCGGTGAGTCCTGCTTCGAGCGATGCAGCGCGCTGACGGAGCTGGACGCCAACGCCATCAGCGAAGTGACGACCATCGGCAACTACGCCTTCCTCAACTCGGGCCTGACCACCTTCCCCGCATTGAGCAAGGTGACCTCACTGGGTTTTTGCTGCTTCGGAGGTTGCAACAACCTGAAGGAACTCGACCTGCGCCACTACGCCATCACCTCCCTGTCAGCCAGAACAGCCATGAACTGCGCGGCACTGGAGACCGTTTGGCTCCCCGCAGGCGTGCAGACTCTTGATTACGGTGTTTTTGAAGGCTGCAAGAGCCTGACCGACATTCGGAATACGAGTGCCCTGCAGAGCATCGGCGACTATGCATTCAGCGGCTGCGAGGCGCTGACCTACGCATCCTTTGAGACAGCACTCGACCACCTCACGCGCATCAATTACGAGGCTTTCCGCGACTGCAAGAGCCTCAGCGAATTTCCCCTGCCCGCCACGCTGACCACGATGGGGACATCGGTGTTCCGCGGAAGCGGACTGGTACGCGCCGACCTTAGCAAAGTGGCCATCACGACGCTACCCTACTACACCTTCTACGAATGCGGCGCCCTGAAGGAGGTGCTGCTCTATCCCAACCTGACTGCCATCGGCAGCCATGCCTTCTACAAATGCGCCGCCCTCGACACCCTCGACATCCCAGCCACGGTGACGAGCATCGACCAGTATGCCTTCAGCAATACCGCCCTGCGCTACATCAGCCTGTCGGACAGCATGACCACCCTGGGGCAGTACGCTTTTGAAAACTGCGACTCACTGCGCTACGTCAACCTGGGCCGCAACCTCAACTACGGCACTGGTTTCAGCTACCTGTACAACTGCGACAACGTGGAGACCCTGCGCATCTACGCCGGTACCGTGCCGAGCAGTATGTCATCGTACTACGTGCTCTTCCGCAGCAAGTGCGTCCTCGAAGTGCCGATGGGAACAGTGGAACTGTACCAAGCCGCCAACTACTGGAAGGAGTTCAAAGAAATCCGCGGCTTCCTCACAGGCGACAAGCTTGCCCCCGAAGACTATGCCGTGTTGAAAGATCTGTACAACAACCTCGACGGCGAAAACTGGACCAAGACCTGGGACCTCTCGACCGATGACCGTTATCCCGGCAAGTGGTACGGCGTGACGACAGAGGGAGATCATATCACGGCCATCAACCTCAACAGGAACGGACTGGCCGGCACCCTGCCCGGCAGCGTATTCACCCTGCCCGAACTGCTGACGCTGAACCTCAGCCACAACGCTATCGAAGGACAACTCGACACCATACTGCCCGAAGAGTCCTTTAACTCGAAAATGGCGACCCTCTACCTGACCAACAACCACCTGACGGGCGACCTGTCGCCGCTGCTGGCACGGCTGCCCCACCTGACTACTTGCTACTTGGACTACAACCAGCTGACGGGCATGAGCGAAGAGGTGCCGGAAAACCTCACCACGAGCTCCGCCAACTTCTACACGTGCAACCAGTTCTGGGACTACGATGCGAAACAGCTCATCCTGCGCCCCGACCTGCTACCCGTAGAAGAACTCAACGTGGGCGTGGACCTGCCCCTCACACTCAATTCGCTGCAAGACCGCTGGAGGGTCAGCTATAAGACCTACATGAACGCCTACAACGCCGGTTACAGCTCGCCGATCATCGACAGCAAGACCGCCCTGCTCATCACGGACGAGGATATGCTCCAGCCGCACCCAGGCTACGAGAACCATTTCAAGAACGAAAGCATCATGTGGTTCGGCACGCCGAATAATGGCAGCAGCAGCCATACGCAGGTGAAGCCCTACTACGTGCGCTTCCTGGAAGGAGACGTGAATGCGGACCGCCTCATCGACGTAACTGACCTCGTCAGCCTGACAAACTATTTGAGCAAAGGCTACGTGCAAAACGATGTCGTCTTTAATTTCAGCGCTGCCGACGGCGAGGGAAACGACACGCTCGACGTGCGCGACATCGTCATGGATGTCAACCACATTCTGGCAGCTGAAGCCGCTCCCGAAGCATCCCTCGCGCGCGCATATAATATTAAGGAGACAGCACTGCCCGAAGTGACCCTCCACATGGCCGACGGACGACTCTACCTGACGACCGAAACCGACGCCCGGCTCTGCGCCCTGCAGATAGACCTGCGCGGTGTGGACAATCCGGCCGACATCCTGCCCTCGAAAGCCGCACAAGGCAAAAATATCGCGACGGCACGGACGGCTGACGGCTGCGTACGCGTAGTTATCTACTCGAACAATGGCGCTACCTTCGCCGAAGGAACCAACGCCCTGCTCCGCGGACTGCCCGAAGGAGCCTACGTGGTGCGCGCCATAGGCGCTGACAGCGACGCCCGCCGACTGACGGTGAACACCAACGGCGAGACAACCGGCCTGACAGCACCCACGGCTGACGAAGAAGCCGACGCAAAAATCTATGACCCCGCCGGACGACCCCTCCGACCCGTCGATGCCCACGGCGTCGTCATCGTAAATGGCAAAAAGCAATACAGGAAATAGGGTGAAGAGGGTGTGTCGTAATAGCAGTTTTACGACGCACCCTCTTTTTTTAGCGTATTATGGTTCGTGTGCTTTCAGGCCACGTTTTTTTGGCTGATTTTC
>SFCP01000099.1 GCA_004558535.1 Bacteroidales bacterium
AGAACGCCTGCTTCCGGTGGCAGGCCGAAGCCATGGCCGGGAGCAGGCGGATTGTTCTGTTGGGTATGTAGGGTGGGGTGCAGCCTTATTCGTCGCGGCTACTTCCCATGAAAATCAAAATATAGTAGACCAGTGTGGCCAGAGAGCCGAGTGCGGCGACCACATAGGTGTAGGCGGCGGAGCGAAGTGCGCCGACGGCCATCGAGTGGTTGTCATAGGTCGTGATACCTGCGTTCGAGAGCCATTTGACGGCTCGGCGGCTGGCATCAATCTCGACCGGCAGTGTCACAAAGCTGAACAGGGTGGTCAGGGCAAAGAGTCCGATGCCTGCCAGCATCAGTTGGGGGAAGCTCTCTATCATCAGGATGCCTGCCAGGAGCACCCACTGTACCCATTGCGAGGCAAAGGAGACCACGGGGACCAGTGCGGAGCGCATCTTCAGCGGTCCGTAGGCCACGGCGTGCTGCACGGCGTGGCCACACTCGTGGGCAGCGACAGCTGCAGCGGCGATAGAATTGCTGTTGTAGACACTTTCGCTCAAGTTGACCGTGCCGTTTGTCGGGTTGTAGTGGTCGGTCAGGTGTCCGGGCGTGCAGGTGACCTTTACGTTGTAGATGCCGTTGTCGCGAAGCATCTTTTCGGCCACGTCGCGGCCTGTCAGTCCGCCGGCTACGGGTACTTTTGAATACTTCTTGAACTTGCTTTGCAGGTTGCTCTGCACCAGGAAACTCAGCAGTGCAATTCCGATAAAAAGGATAAAGTACATATGATACGTTCTATTAATTAGTTACAAAGGATGGTAAGCTTCTATTTTGCTTGCACGTCTTCACGTCTCTCGCATCGTCACTTTTTGTTTTCACTTGGTCACGTAGGCCGCCACGCTCCCTTGTGAAGAGCAAAAACCTGCGGCGCGATGGTCGTCAATACATCGCAAGCTAATTCATAGAACCTACCATAATACAGTTTTATGGATAAAAGGGTGAAGCGGGAATAGTCCCTCGGAGGCATTGCCCCTTGCTTTGTCTATGGCAAGAAGCGTGCCAAAGCGCCCGGCGGGGGACTTCCTCGCCTGCAAAAATAGGAAAAACCAGGGTGTCGGGCGCGTATTTAAGAGTAATTATGACGGGATTTTCGGCAATCCGGCTGTGGCGCAGGTTTCCGGGCCGCTGGCGCAGCCTTTGTTTCGAGTCTGTTTTTTTCTGTGCCTGTATTGCGTAGATTGCGCGTGTGTATAATATTATATAGGAGTATGGTTTTTCAGATTTCCATGATTTTCTCTTCGAAATGGTCCTTTCCGCAGACAGCTTTGCCGCGGTATTTGCTGCGGTAGTTGTAGATAGTCGTCAGGGAATAGTTGAGGAAGTGGGCGATCTGGGCGCTGTCGTTGACGCCGAGGCGTATGAGGGCGAAGATTCGGAGTTCGGTGCTGAGCATTTCCCCCTTTTTGGGCTGCATCTGTGCTTCGGGGAGCAGCAGGGCGTTGATTTTTTCGATGAAGTTGGGATAGATGGTGAGGAATGCGCTGTCGAAGTCAGCGTAGAAGCGGGTCTTTTCGTCGTTCACCATGTTGCCCGAGTTCAGCACCTTGTGGAGTTGTTCTGTCTGGTGGGCCTTGGCCATTCTGAGCAGGTCGCGCCGATAGTTCTCCAAGGTATCGATGTAGTTTCGGCATCTGTTCAGGTATCTCACGATGTATTCTTCCTTTACCTTGTCGATAAATTGCAGGTCCGTGTTGGCCTGCTTCAGTGCCTCGTAGGCCGATGCCAGTTCACGGCGTGTCTGGCTGAGGCGTCGCTTCTGCAGGAAGAGGTAGACGACACCTGCGATGAGGCAGACCGTCAGTGCGATGAGTATGTAGGTAAAGATGGCCGATTGTCGCTGCTGTCGGCTGACTTCCTGCTTGTAGGCCTTGTCGATGATGGGGAAGATGTTGGACGCTTCGATGGTTCTGAGCCGGGCTTTGCAGTAGGAAGCGTCTTCCATGGTACAGATGAGGTAGTCGTAGGCGCGTTTCACTTCGCCCAGTTTCTCCAGTTCCTGTGCCAGCAGGCCGAGGGCCTCGTATTCCGTCACGCCGCGTTGGATATCGGTGACGGCAGCCGATGCCAGGTAGTAGATTTGTTGGTCCGTATTGTCCATGTGCTGGTAGCAGAGGGCCAGGTGGAAATAGATGTAGGGCAACAGGTCTTGTCCGGCAATCTTGCTATCGTGCAGCGACAGTTGCAGCGCTTTGTCGAAGTCGCCCTCTACGATAGCCTTGTCAGCGATGACCACGTTGCGTCCCAAGGTGTTGGTTTCGTATTTGATGATAGAGTCGCGGAAGTGGCGGGTAGCTTCAAGCAGATTGTTGCGCTTTTTCTCCGAAAGCACGTAGTTGGCCGACCATCCGCAGAGTGTGCGGCTCAGGTGGTAGTAGTCGATGCGGTTGGCTGCGTTCATGCGGGTCGGATCGGCCTGTTCCAGTAGGTGCATGGCTTCGGCGTACAGTCCTGTTACGGCCAGCACCTCGGCGTGCGAGATGAGGAGGAAATCGCACAGCTCCTGCTGCTGGGCGGTGTCGATCAATTGTTCGATGTGGTCCAGGTAGAGCGAGGCAGAGTCCGTCTGAAACCGTGCATACCGGTGGTAGATGTCGCGATACAGTCGGATGCGTTCGTCGCCCTGTTTGTGTGCCGCCGCCTTCTTGAGAGAGTCGATGCCGGCTATGTATTTGTTTCGGAAATCCTCCTTGTGTTCGATGACATTGTCCAGTTCTTGCAGTTTGAGCCTGGTTTTCTCGCTCAGTTGGACCTGGGCGTGGACTGTCCGGCCGTAGCCGACGAGCAGCAGAAAGCAGATAAGTGGCAGGAGGTTCTTCATGACAAGGTAGTGTAAGTGTGCGGCCGCCATTATCGGTGAGGTCGGGATTCACCGGCATCCCGGAGCGGAGCGATGCGGGGTTGTTGTGTTTTTCAGTCGGGTGTAAAGTTAAAAATTTATTACTTTACGGCCAAATTGTTCGGTGGATGTTTTTTACAGTATTTATATTTTTCTTTACTCTGTAGGAATGTAATTGTCAGAAAATCAGAAGTGTATGTTTTCAATCAATTTATATTTGGTTTCTATGGGCTTTTCATGTCTTGTGAAAGCCTTTAATTTTGCAGTGTTCACTTGTAGACGATGCCCTTTGTCTCCTCAGCGGCGTAGCCTCCACCATTAATCCATTAAAATCCATGAAACTGAAGCACCTGTTTTTGATTTCGTTGGCTTGTCTGACCCTGCATGCGGCACAGGCAGCGTCGAAGCGTACGCAGCTCACTTTGCAGCCGGCTTTTTGGTGGGCTGGAATGCAGTCGCCGCAAGTGCAGATTTTGCTGCGCGGCACGGCGATAGGTACGTCGTCGGTCGAAATCCGGGGCGAAGGCGTGGCGATGGACAGCGTGGTGCGTCCGGCCAATACCAATTACTTGCTGTTGTATGTCAATGTGGCTGCGGCGCGTCCCCAGACCCTGTACATCCGTCTGCAGCAGGGCAAGCGGACCACCGAAGTGCCTTTTGAACTGAAGCAGCGCGTGCCCCGTCGCATCGAAACCTTTTCTGCGGCCGATGTGCTCTACCTGCTGATGCCCGACCGCTTTGCCAACGGCGACCCGACCAATGATGTGGTGAACGGCCTGCGCGAATGTACCTCGCATCCCACCCAGCCCGATGCCCGCCAAGGTGGCGACTTGGCCGGTGTGACCGCCCATTTGGACTATCTGGCCGACCTCGGCGTGACCGCCCTTTGGATGACGCCGCTGCTCGAGAACGATATGCCCTCGCACTCCTATCACGGCTATGCCATCACCGACTATTATCGCATCGATCCGCGTTATGGCACGAACGAAGACTATTGCGCGATGGTGCAGGCGGCTCACGCGCGTGGCATCAAGGTAGTGATGGACATGGTGTTCAACCATTGTGGCAGCTTGAACCCGCTTTTTGCCGACCGTCCCGCCGACGACTGGTTCAATTACGACAGCCGCTACGTACAGACCTCCTATAAAATCAGTGCAGTGAGCGACCCCCACGGGTCTGCTGCCGATATGCGTCTGGCGCAGGACGGATGGTTTGTCGAGGCCATGCCCGACTGGAACCAGCGCAACCCCCACGTGATGCGCTACCTCATACAAAATTCCATCTGGTGGATAGAATACGCCGGCTTGGACGGCATTCGTCAGGACACCTACCCCTATGCAGACCTCGAAGCAATGGCCGAGTGGTGCCGGGAGGTGGATCGTGAATATCCGGGCTTCAATATCGTGGGCGAAACGTGGTTGAACAACAATGTGGGTGTGTCGTATTGGCAAAAGGACAGCCGTTTGGCAGCTCCGCGCAACTCCATGCTGCCCACTGTGATGGACTTCCCGTTGATGAACCTGCTCACGGGCAGCGCCGTGACCGAGGAAAGCAATGACTGGGACCGCGGATTGGCGCGCATCTACGACTACGTGTCGCAGGATATCGTCTATGCCGACCCGATGCACCTGCTGACTTTCCTGGCCAACCACGACACGCCGCGCTTTGCCCAAAACGAGGCACAGGCTGCCGACTTCAACCGCTATCGTCAGGCACTCACGCTGTTGCTGACCCTGCGCGGTATTCCCCAGCTCTACACCGGCGATGAGATTGGGCTTGTCGGCAACAAGGATCACGGCGATGGCGCCCTTCGTACGCATTTCCCCGGTGGTTTCCCCGGTGATGCCGCCAATGCGTTCACCAGCGCCGGTCGCACCGAGTCGCAAAATCAGTGGTTCGACTTCACCCGTAAGCTGCTGCAGTGGCGGCGCGGCAACGAGGCCATTGCCAGTGGCAGTCTGCGCCACTTTGCCGTGCAGAACGGAGTCTATGTCTATGCACGCCAGGCCGCCGGCCGTACCGTCACGGTGCTGATGAACGGCACTTCGAAGCCCGTTGAGGTCGGCCTGTCGCACTATGCCGAGGTACTGCCTGCCGCATCGGCCCGGGAAGTGCTGAGCGGACAGCAATTAGCGTTGGGAGACACACTGTCCCTGTCGCCGCGCGGCATCTGCATCCTGGACTTCCAGTGAGAGGCTGACGCCTTGACGATGAAATAGAAAAGTTTAAGTAAGTGGTATATATGTGTTAGCCGCCCCTTTCGGGGAGGCACGACAGCGGGAAGGCTCGTCGTTTGTTAGTGCAATCATACGACTGGTTAGTGGTGACGAGCCATTCCTGTGGGAAGCAATTCCCAAGATTTCAAAAGGTTAGTTCTTTGAGGGATCGGAGCTGTTTGTGAAAACGGCTCCGATTTTGTATGCTCCGAAAGTGCTTTGTAGTTTTATCCAAGTGCTTTGTAGTTTTATCCAAGTGCTTTGTAGTTTTATCCAAGTGCTTTGTAGTTTTATCCAAGTGCTTTGTAGTTTTATCTAAGTGCTTTGTAGTTTTATCTAAGTGCTTTGTAGTTTTACCTAAGTGCTTTGTAGTTTTATCTAAGTGCTTTGTAGTTTTTCCTAAGTGCTTTGTAGTTTTATCTAAGTGCTTTGTAGTTTTATCTAAGTGCCTTGTAGTTTTATCTAAGTGCCTTGTAGTTTTATCTAAGTGCCTTGTAGTTTTATCTAAGTGCTTTGTAGTTTTATCTAAGTGCTTTGTAGTTTTATCTAAGTGCCTTGTAGTTTTACCTAAGTGCTTTGTAGTTTTACCTAAGTGCTTTGTAGTTTTACCTAAGTGCTTTGTAGTTTTATCTAAGTGCTTTGTAGTTTTATCTAAGTGCTTTGTAGTTTTATCTAAGTGCTTTGTAGTTTTATCTAAGTGCTTTGTAGTTTTGGGCTGCTTGTCCCAAGGTTCTTTCGGCTCGTTTGCGGAGAAGTCTGAAGCGTGTGTCGTCGGTTGTTTTCGGTAGGTGCGGCCGGGCTGCCGGCGGATCGGTGATTCTCAGCCGGCGATGGGTGGAATTTTTGCGGTGGGCGGATGGGATGCCGGCCCTTTGGCAGTCTGTTTGCACCCTATTTCCCCGTGACAAACTCCTAAAAGCTTCTAAAATATCGGTATTTCTGTCAACTTTACTTTGCAATTGATTTATATTTTTTACTACTCTTCGAAAATACAAACCTTTGAAAATCAGAAAGAAGCCATTTTAATTTTTATAAAATCATTTATATTTTTATTATACGTGCGTTACACGGTGGTGAAGATGTAGTAATTTTGCAATGTCCGGTGCGCAAGAATGTGTGTAACGGCA
>SFCP01000100.1 GCA_004558535.1 Bacteroidales bacterium
TGACCAAAAGCAAAGTAACCATTTAGGGCTGACTCCTGCAATAGGTGGCAGCCCTAATTTTTCATTGCCTCTTGAAAAGTTTAGCGGACAGTAATAATTTTCTTTGAGTAGGATGGGCTGTGGAGCACTTGGTTGGCCCTGGGAAGCGGTCTGTTTTGATGGGGTGGGCGGTCCGTTTGCCGGCTCCGTACCCAACGAAATTGCCCTGCCGAGAGCATTTGTCCGGCAGGGCAATAGTTGGTTTTCGGTAAGAAGGCGGGCTTACTTACGCAGGCCGAGTGCTTTCACGATGGCGCGGTAGCGTTCGATGTCACGTTCCTTCAGGTAATTGAGGAGGGCGCGGCGCTTACCTACCAACTTCACGAGGGCACGTTCTGTCGTATGATCTTTACGGTTGGCCTTCATGTGTTCCGTCAGATGGGCAATACGGTAAGAAAACAAAGCCACCTGGCTCTCAGCGGAGCCCGTGTCCGAATTAGACTGTCCGTACTTGCCAAAGATCTCTTGCTTCTTAGCTGAATCTAAGTACATTGTAATTGATAATTAAATGGTTTTGTGCTTAATAGCGGGTGCAAAAGTACGGATTATCTTTGGCACAGCCAAAATATTCTGCCGAATATTTGCGTTTGCCTGCGCGAAAGCCTGTCGTGTATGGGCTGCTTGCTTAGAATATGATGGAGCAGGGGGCCACGCCGGCGTTGTATTTGGCCACGAATTTGCCGTCTACATCGTAGCGGTACAGGTAGCCGGGCGAGGTGTAGTCGTTGGACGAGGCGTTGCTGCCCACGTAGACGTTGCCGTCGCGCGGATTGACGCGGATGAAGGTCGGTGCTTCGGGCTGGGGCTGTCCTTCGAGGAGTTTGTCCGTGATGCAGGAGCCGTCGGCCACGTCGTAGGCGGCATAGGTGAGGATGCTCACCACCGGATTGGCGTACCAGTTGGTATAGTTGTTGAGCACGTAGAGCGTGCTGCCGTTGCAGGCCACGTCGCTACCCTCGCAGAAGTAGAAGGCGGCGTCGTTCGTATGGATCTTCCACACGGCGGGTGCTATGTCGCCGTAGTTGCCGCGTGCCACCACGTAGACGTTGCCTTGGTTGTCGGCGCAGAGGGGGCCGGGGTTCATGCCTACGGCAATCTGCGAGGTCACTTCGCAGCTTTGGGCATCGATTTTGGCCACTTTGAATCCGTTGGCGTATTGATTGTTAGAGTTGTAGCCGTCCGAGATGCTGACATAGACGTACTTGCCCACGGCCACCATTTGCGCGGGGTTGGGTCCGACGGCCACATGGTCCGTCACGCTGAATGTCGTCGTGTCGATGCGGCTCACGTAGCCATCGTTGTTGCTCACGAATACGGCGCCCTCGGCGGCGCAGATGCCTTCGGGCTCGTTGGTCTGCACCATGGCTTTGATGCTCAGCGTCTGGCGGTCGAGCACCCACACGAGGTTGGAGCCATAGACGGCGATGTAGAGATGGGAGCCGTAGACGACGCCTTCCTGCGGCGAGTCGCCCAGGCTTTGGCCGTTGGCGGCGAAGAACTGGTTCGACAGGTAGGTGCTGTCGCTGTACTACATTGTCGTCGTCGGAGCAGCCGGCGAAGGCAAACAGGGTGGCGCAGAGCGCCGGAAACAGGTACTTTTTCATTTTTATAACGTTGTTTGGTGAATGAATAATGGCTTTGTGGGAAGCGGTCCGGGGCGTGTCAGAACGTCACCGAGGCCGACAGGCGGTAGCTGCGTCCCGGCATGGGGTAGCGGCGCACCACTTCGTACTGCCGGTCAAAGGCATTGCGCAGGTCGGCCCGCAGCAGCAGGCGGCACTCTCCGAGGTCAAACTGCCGGTACAGGCCGAAGCTCCACTCGTGGTAGGGGGCGAGGCGCGTGCCGGCCACATGTTCGTTCGTGCTCCACCGTTCGGACACGGCGGTGACGGCTGCGGACAGGTTGACCCAGGGGTTTTCGTAGGCCAGTGAGGCCGTCAGTGCGTGCTGCGGCATATAGGCGGGCTGTTTGCCGAAGCTTTGCGACTCGCGACGGGTGCGGTCGGCGCCCCTCTGCCAGGAGTAGTTGGCACTGAGGAGCAGGCTGTGGCGCCGCGCGGGGGCATATTCGGCCCTGAGGACCACGTCTGCGCCGCCCACGTTGGTTTGGCCGATATTTTCCGTGCGCCATACGTACAGGTTGTACGGGATGGCGCTGATGCGGTCGTCGATGCGGTTGTAGTAGCCGTCGGCCGTCAGTTCCGCGAGGGGGAAGTGCTCGCTTGCGGGCAGGGCGAGCGTCAGCCCCAGGCCTAACTGCCGCGCCAGTTCGGGGCGCAGTTTTTGCGAACCGAGGTGATAGTAATAGCACTCGGTGAAGGTGGGCACGCGAAAGGACTCCTTATATAATATGCGCGCGCGTAGTTCGCCGCGTCCGCCCTCGTGTCCCCTCCAGGAGGCCAGGCGGTAGCCTGCGGTGAGGGCCGGCGACAGGCGGCGGGCATTGCGTGCCGCGTCCGAGCCGTGGTTTTCGTTCCAGTCCAGGTGGGCCGTCAGCCGCGCCGTGGCCGAGAATTTTTCGCCGCCGTAGCGCAGGCTCAGGGCCTGCAGCCACGTTTGCCGCGCCACGTCGTGGTCCGTCGGCTGGTTGCTGTTGAGGCTTTGCAGGCTGAGGTCGGTGGCATAGGCCGCCTCCCAGGCGCCCCACCGCCGGGCGGCACCGGCTGTGGCGTACCATTCGCGCTGGCGGTAGTCCTGTTCCAGACGTCCGCCGGGGTACTGTGCATCGACGTCGGCGTAGTGGCTTTCGTGGTAGTCGAATTTGGCAGCCGCCATCAGGCGCACCCGGCCGGCGTAGCGCTGCATCCGCAGTTGTGCCAGGGCGCGGCGCTCGTCCAGTTGCTCGGTGCCTTTGTCGGTGTAGAGGATGACCTGTCCCGGCAGCTGTCGGCGGTCGTCATCGTAGGCCACCAGTGCGTCCCATTGGCCGCCGCCGCGGTCGGTGGCGTGCAGGTCGGCCTTGCCGCCGGCGGTCTGCATGCGGCTGTGTGTGCGGCGCTCGTGGGTGGTGAGCAGGCCGTTCTGCCAGGTGAAGGGGTAGTCGTTGCGCGCGTAGAAGTAGTGCGACGAAAGGCCCATGCGCAGGCGCGCCGAGGGCTGTGCCGTCAGTCGCAGCGAGGGAGCGTAGGTGCCAAACGAGGCCTGCATCATCGTCAGCCGGCCGTGCAGTCCGCGCCCCGCCGTGTCGCTGCTTTCGGGCGTGAGGCTGAGTGTGGCGGCCTGCAGGTTGCGGACGGGTGCCAGCAGGTCGGCGGCGTCGGCCACCGAGAGCGTCACGCGGCTCAGCTCCTCGAGGGTAAATCGCGACAGGTCCGTCTGTCCCTGGCGGGCATCGCCCACGGCCAGTCCGTCGTAGGTCACCACGGTGTGGGCCGCGCCCAGTCCGCGCACGCTGACGGTCTTCAGTCCGCCCGCTCCGCCGTAGTCGCGCAGGTTGACGCCGGCCATCCGTCGCAGCACGGCGGTCATGTCCGTGGCGCCGGTGCGTGCCAGGTCCTGCATCCGCAGCACCTGTTGCGGTGTGTTGCTGCGGCGGGGGTCGCGGGCGCTCCATTCGCGCACCACGGCCTGGGGCAGGGTGTCGTTGCGGGGCACCCTCGGCTGGGCCACGGCCGTGGGGACCGAGGAGCACCAGCAGCACAGGGCTGCCGTCAGGCACCGGACAATGGACAGAAACAGTCTCATGGCATACGGACGGACCACACCGGCCCGATGAGGGGCAGAGTGTCGTCCCGAATAAAAAAGGATGGATAGTGGGCCGTGCCCCGGCTCTCCTCGAAGCCGACGGGGAACGTACTTGTGGCAAACGCGGCAGGTCTTCTGGCTTGTCCTTTCCCAAAGCACCTTCCCGCGTTCCCTCATGGGGAAAACAGTGGTTCTTCGCTTTGGGGCATCGGCGGGGCATGGGCACTGGCGCCCGGCCTCGGCCGGCAAAATATAAAGGCATACAGCAGCGGGACTGCACGGGATTCTCACCCGTTTCCCTTTTCACGCAGTGCCCGGTGGGCCACTGCGACCGCATTCGTGCTGCAAAGGTAGGCAAAAAGTGAGAGAACGAGGGGGCTTCGCCTGCATTTTTTTAGCATCGCCCGGCCTCGACGGCTTGGCAGTGCGCTGCTTGTGGGCAGGATGGGGTGGGGCGGCTGCATCGCGGTACGCCATCAGATGGCTCCGCCGCCGGGGGCTCGCATGGTGGGGCGGTGCGGCTACATCGCGGTGCGCCATCAGATGGTCCCGCCGCCCGGGGGCTCGCGTGGTGTGGCGGTGCGGCTGCGTCGCGGTGCGCCATCAGATGGTCCCGCCGCCCGGGGCTCGCGTGGTGGGGCGGTGCGGCTGCATCGCGGTGCGCCATCAGATGACCCCGCCGCCCGGGGGGCTCGCGTGGCGGAGGGAAACGGCGCGCTGCCGCAGGCGAAGATTTAATATAAACTTTCTTAAAGAGGGCTTTTATGCCCATTTTTGTCGCATGCCGCGGCCGCCCGTTTTGCCGCTTCGGGCACGCCGGAAAAAATAAGTACGACTTGGGAAAAACTACAAGGCACTTGGTTGAAATTACAAAGCACTTGGATACAAACTGCCGGCTTCCTGATTTTGCCGAAAAAGCCCGCTATCCGGCCCGGAGTGGGGATAAAGCAAAGGAGGAAGCCGCCGATGTGCGACTTCCTCCTTTTGGGCTACTGCAAAGATACGACATTTTTCGGCGAAAAGCAAATCGGCCTCTCCGCGTTTTAACATTTGGGCGCGCCGAAGTCGCATCCGGCAAGGACCGCTGGGAGCAGGCCGGCCCGGACAAGGACTCGTGTCGGTGCAGGACCAAGATAAGTCCGCAGAAGTCGTACCTATGAAAAAAAATGCTTACCTTTGCGGGATATATGAGGACACTCCTGCTCAATACCAAGGACGGAGCGGGCGGCGCCGGCATTGCGGCACGACGCCTGCTCGGGGCATTGCGACACATCGGCGTGGAGGCCGATTTGCTGGTGCGCGACCGCGAAACCAGCCTGCCCCACATACACACCACGGGCCACCGGCTGGCTGCGCGCGCGGCTTTCCTGATGGAGCGGTGCGACGTGGTGCGCGCCCAGGGCGGAAGCCGCAGCAACCTCTTTGCCATAGACCCCGCCACGCGCGGCTTGCGGCTCGACCAGTCCGACCTGCTGCGCCGCGCCGACGTCGTCCACCTGCACTGGGTGAACCAGGGTTTCCTCTCGCTCGGCGGGCTGCGCCGCCTGCTGGCCTGCGGCAAAGGCGTGGTATGGACTATGCACGACATGTGGCCCGTCACGGGCATCTGTCACCACAGCGAGGCGTGCCGGCACTGGATGCAGGAATGCCACGACTGCCGCCTGTTGCGCCGACCTGCTGCGCAGGATTTGTCGTGGCGTACTTTCCTCGAAAAGAGGAGCACTTACGCCCGCGGCCGCATCAGTTTTGTGGCGCCCAGCGACTGGTTGGCCGACATCGCCCGCCGTTCGCCGCTGACCGAGGGCTGCCCCGTGCACAGCATCCCCAACCCCATTGATACGGCATTCTATGCACCGGGCCGCGAAGCCGAGGTGCGCGAGCGGCTCGGCATCCCGGCCGACCACCGTGTGCTGCTCTTTGCCGCCTACAAGGCCACCGACGAAAAGAAAGGTACGTCCTACGTCAAGGCAGCTGTGCAGGCCCTGGCCGAAAACAGCCCGGAGCTGCGCGGCCGGCTACATGTGATTATCGTAGGTCGCGAGGCCGAGACCCTGCGCGAGGCTTTCCCCTGTCCCGCCCACTGCTTCGAATACGTCAGCGAGGAGACGGTGATGCGCGACCTCTACCGCGCGGCCGATGTCCTGCTGATGCCCACACTGATGGACAACCTGCCCAACACCGTGGTCGAGGCAATGGCCTGCGGCACGCCCTGCGTGGCGTTCAGCGTGGGCGGACTGCCCCAGATGATAGACCACGGACGCGACGGCTACTTGGCGCGCTACCGCGACGAGGCGGATTTCCTGCACGGCATACGGAGCCTGCTCCTTGCCGACGACTATGCCGCCATCGCAAGGGCAGCCCGCGAAAGCGCCCTGCGGAATTATGCCGCGGAAACCGTGGCCAGACGCTACCAGGCCGTCTACGAGGAAGCCCTGTCGCACGCTGCTTGTACGAAAAATCCTAACTCCTAATTCCTAACTCCTAATTAATAAAAACTGATTGCCCAAGCGCAATCCCCTCCCCATGCCTCCGCTTAAAATCACCGTAGCTACTGTCACCTACAACGCCGCCGCGCTCATCGAACGCACCATCGCCAGTGTGGAAAGCCAGGATTATCCCTACGTGGAGCACGTCATCGTAGACGGAAACTCGCAGGACGACACCCTGGCCGCCGTGCATCACTATCAGGAACGCAATAGCCTGGCCAAAGTGCCCCACGAGGTGGCCTGCCTGAGCGAACCGGACCACGGACTCTATGACGCGATGAACAAGGCCCTCGACATGGCCACGGGTGACTACATCGTGTTCCTCAATGCAGGCGATACGCTGCACGATGACGCCACCCTGTCGAAAATTGCCGCCACCGCCGAAAACTGCCGGGAGGCCGACGGCGGTCGGCTGCCCGCCGTCGTCTACGGACATACCCACCTGGTGGACGCCGAGGGCAGGTACATCGCCCCACGTCGCCTAACGCCGCCCAAGAAACTGACTTGGCGCTCCTTCCGGCAGGGGATGCTCGTCTGCCACCAAGCCTTCTATGCACGCACCGACTTGGCGCACGCCACCAAGTACGACTTGCGCTACCGATTCTCGGCCGATTTCGACTGGTGCATCCGACTGATGCGCCGCGCCGGACGCGAAGGTCTGCACAATGCAGACGCCGGTGACGTCGTAGCCGACTATCTGAGCGAGGGAATGACGACCCGTCACCACAAAGCCTCGCTTGGCGAACGCTTCCGCATCATGTGTCGCCACTACGGCGTCGTGAGCACCGTCGCCATGCACCTGTGGTTTTGCCTGCGGGCCATCGTGAAATAACCAACGCCTGCCTGCTTCCATCCAGCACGTCCCGAATTATGCAGAAAGTCTCTCCCGAAAAAGCCTACCAGCGCGCCGCGGCACGCTGTGCACGCTGCGAATGCTGCCGCCACGACTTGCGGCAAAACTTGCTGCGCGCCGGGCTCGATGCTGACGAAGCGGAGGCCGTCCTCGACCGACTGGAGCAGGAGAAATTCCTGGATGCTGCGCGCTATGTGCGGGCCTTTGTCGCCGACAAGCTCCGCTACGAGCGCTGGGGACGGATAAAGATCCGCCAAGCTCTCCTGCAAAAACAACTGCCCGAGGCTGAAATCGAACTGGCCCTGACCGACATCGACGAAGAGGAGTACATAGCCCTGCTCCACGAGGTCATCCAGAAAAAAATCCGCTCCCTCGGCGCCACTGACGACTACACCGGACGTCAGAAAGTGGCCCGCTACGCCATCTCCCGCGGCTTCGAGCCCGACAAAGTCTTTCGCGCCATCAATGCGGAGGGGTGGGAG
>SFCP01000101.1 GCA_004558535.1 Bacteroidales bacterium
AGAAAGAGAAAACGTCAAGCAGGCTGCCGCGCACCGCAAATTCGCCCGGCTCATAGACATAGTCGCAGGGTCGAAATCCCAAATCTTTCAGCCGGTTTGCAAGCTCCGTCAGGTCGTGCAGGTCGCCGCGGGAAATGACCAGCGTGCGGTCGTGAATTTCCTGCTGTGATGCTACTTTTTCTACCAAGGCTTCCGGATAGCTTACCACCATGAGCGGGCCGGCATTGCTGCCGTTTTTCCATAGCGAAAGGCGGTTGAGCACGTCGGTACGCAGAATTTCGTTAGCTGCATCGCGGCGGGCGTACTTGACTGCGCGGCGGTAGGTAGACGGGAAGAGCAGTACCTGCTGCTCGTCCAGTATCTGTACAAGGTCATGGTAGAGGTAGCCGGCGCTTTCCTCGTCGTCCATCAGAAACAGAAAGGGACAGGGTGCCTTCAGCTTCTGCTGCAGGGCGGCAAAGGCGACGGCAGGCGCTGAGGCCGACATGCCGGCCATATACAGGCGTGTGTCGCGGCCGCGCTGCAGCAACTGCGCCATTCCCTTGATGCTTGGATGACGAAAATAGATGGGAAGTAGTTCGTTGAGTTCCAACGGTAATCGTTTTTTAGTCGGAGATAGGCAAAAGGCTTTCTTGCATAAAAGAGCCGCCTCCTTGGGGAGCGCGGCTCTTTGTTCAGTAGGCTGTATTTAGCTGCTTGTCAAAAAAACTATATCAGAACTTGTAGCGCAGGTCTTTCACCTTGCCGCTGAACGTGATGAGTTCGTTGAGGAGGGCGTTGGGGTACTTGCTCATCTGCGGGCGACCGTACATACCCATCTGCACGAAGGCATTGTAAGCCTTGCGGCTGTCGGCCTTTGCCAGCTCGATGTCGGCGTTGAAAGTCTTGCTACCGGTGGTCTTTTCAAGGATTTGTACGGCGTAGATGGCCGAACCACCCTTGATGCCGCCTACGAATTGTCCCTTGTTGGCCTTGGCCAGAACGCCGGCCAAGCGAGGTTCGTTGTAGGGGTAGTCTGCCAGGCTGATGGCCTGCAGTGTATCTGTCTGTACGCCCTGCAGTTTCTGCATGTCGGCCATGGATTTCACGCTCTTGATTTTGCCCAAAATCATCTCAGCCTTTTTGTTCTGCTTGGCGATGGCTGTCAGGAAGTTCTTCACATCCTCGTTGTCCCAAGGCAGGTAGTCATCCTCGTTCACGCTGACTACGGCAGCTACGACCAGGTGGGAAGCGTCTTGCGAATTGCGGGTCTCGTAGACGTTGGAAACTTGTCCGGCTTCGGCTTCGTCGAAGATCCAGCGTACGGTCTCCTTGCTGTTTTCACCCAACTGTGCCACAAACTGCGTATAGTCCGAGGTGGTCATCGAGGACAGGCTGTACACTGTGTAGCCCTCTTTCTTGGCAGCTTCTTCAAACTTGGCAGCGTCCTTGTGGTTGGCAACAAAGTTGTTCAGTTTGCTCAGCGCGCTGCTGTAGGTGTCGTCGCTGTATTCTATCGGGCACTTGATGACGGCCACGTTGAACTTCTCGCTGTATGCCTTGGCATCCAGTACTTCGGCAATGACGTAACCGCTTTGGTCGCCAAGGATGGTCGGCGTGTTGAGCGGCAGCTGGCAGGGATGGGTGTAGGTGTTGCTGTCATTATCAGTCGGCTGTGCCACATAGAAAGGCATCGGTTGCCACATGGTCGTGTCTTTCTGTCCCAGTTTCTTGGCCATGTCGGCCCAGGTAGCGCCACCTTTCATCGCGGTGAGCACGCTGTCGGCCTGCTTCTTGTCGCGGAGGGTCAAGTAGCGGATGTTGAGGGAGTCGGCAGAGGACTTGCGGCCCACCAGCTTGAATGTGGTGACGAATTGTCCGTCATTCTTGGTAGCCGTCACTGCGCCAACCTGCATGGAGTCCAATTGGCTGAACACTTCATACAGCTGTGCTTCCTGGAAAGCTTCTTTCTTGAAATAAATGTCGTTGTAGGGGATGGTCGTCTTGCTGCCCGATACGATGGCAGTTACTTCCTTTGACGTCGAGGCGCCGCGCAGTGTGTCCTCCAGAGCTTTCACTTCTGCGAAGAGTGCTGAGTTGTCGGCGGCGCTGGGCGTTACGATATAGTCGAGCAGTTTCACGCTGCGTGTTTCCGTGGGATTGCGGAATTGTCCCTTGTACTGGTCGTACAGGGTTTTCAATTCGTCGTCGCTCACCTTGACTTGGTCATCGGCGATGGTGGCGTAGGGAATAGCGGCTACGGCTACATTGACGAAAGTGTTGCTCTCGTCAAAATTCATCTTGGCGCTGATGGGGTTCGAGGTATAGCTGCCTTTGAGCAGGGTCAGGTACTTGTGCTCCAGAACGGAAGTTTTCAGCTTGCTTTCGGCATACAGGCAGGCGCGCTTGATGTTCTGGAAGAGTTCGGCCATTTCGGGATTACCCTGTGCCATTTGTGCTACGAGCTTGTCAAACTCTGTGATAAACTTCCGGTAGCCTTCGATGGTGGGGGTCTGATAGGCGAATGCGCCGACCATCATCAGGAATTGCACTTCCTCATATTCGGGGTTTTGCAGGGCATTTTTCAGGTCTTCTTCGGTAGCCTGCAGGCCCAGCTTGTCGCATTCGTCGGCGATGGCTGCCTCGGTCACGAACTGATCCCAGACATTCTGGCGGATTTGCAGTCTTTGCTCTTCCGTCAGTCCCTGGTTGTCAAACTTACCGGTTTGCAGGTAAGAGCTGATAATACCGGCCACTTCCTGTAAGTTCTGCTCCTCGGCGATTTTGCTTTCCAGGTCGTTTACCTTAATCTCGTTGCCAAACGCTTCTCCGGCCTTGTCGCTCGGTCCGAAGAATCCGGTTTGGTTTTCCATTACCATCGTAATGATGAAGAGCAAGAGGGCGCCACCGATGATAGACATCAACAGCACGGGCTTGTTCCTAAGTGTTTGTAATGCTGCCATTAGTATTTATTTTTATTATTATTATTCGGTGTAAATAGGGAATGCGCGGGTACAGCCCGCGGATTCAACGCGCAAAGTTATAAAAAAAGAAAGAATCGCGCGGTTTTTTCCTGAAAAAATCGGTATTTCTTTGCGTTTAAGCCGGTCTTGCGTGGCGCCGGGCCGGCTGTGCGGTGTCGCGGCGGGGGCTTGTATGCCGCGGGGCCGGTCTTGCGTGGCGCCGGGCCGGCTGTGTGGTGGTGCGGCGGGGGCTTGTATGCCGCGGGGCCGGTCTTGCGTGGCGCCGGGTCGGCTGTGCGGTGTTGCGGCGGGGGCTTGTATGCCGCGGGGTCGGTCTTGTGTGGAGCCGGGTCGGCTATGTGGTGGCGCGGCGGGGGCTTGTATGCCGTTGTGTGCTATCGGCATGCAGCTACGTGCTACTGGGTGGAGCGTTGCTGCGCGCCGGTTGCGTCAATTCCCGGTCTGTCTGCGGGGGCGGGGTTGTGCGGGATCGCGGATGGGCAGACTGTCTGTCACGATTTCCTCGTCGACGATGACTTCCTCGTTGCTGCCGGCTTCGCTGCCCGGCATGGGGATAAATCCGGCGGTTTGGCGCACGTGGTAGTCGGTCAACCGGTCGTTGGCTTCAAACCAATCGCCCTCCAGGTCCTTGTCGGGTGTCACGATGTGCATGTATTTTCGCGAATACATACGATGCTTTTGCGTGTCCCAGAACAGTTCTTCGGAGCGGTAGGTGATGCCTTTTTCACGGTCGCACACGAAGACGCGGCCGCGCAGTTCCCACAGGTTTTCGTCGTAGCAGTAAGCGGTGTCGGCCGTCAGGTACATGTCCACCTTGAACGTCTTGTCGTAGCGTTCCAGGAATACGCCTTTCGGGAAGACTTGGCGTGTGGGCGTAGTCTTGTCATAGTACTGCCATTCCTCGGCCACGACTTTGTATTTCACCACCCCCGAGTCGGAAATCAGCTTCGACACACCATGGGTGACCATCATCGGCAGCGAGTCGCGGTTTTGGACGGCAGCACCCATGGGTGGAGCATCGTTGCCGCAGCCGGCCGTTATTCCCGATAGGGAGCACAGCAACAGCAGGGGGAGGACGATGTTCTTTTTCAGCATGATGAAGGTGGGGTGAGGGTCACACGGATGAATGGGTCGGGGGGATGGGATGGCTGTGGTCGGAGTGGCTTATTCTACTTTCCACTTCATGAACCACCGCTCGTTGAAGGAAATGCCCACGCACAGGCGAATGTAGTTTTCGGTGACCATGCCGGCCATCTTGGGCTTCACATGTTCGTACTGCAGGGCTACGTTGACCAACGAACGATTGTTGTGGAAATTGACGATGGGTAGTGCGGCGCCCAGGCTGACGGAATAGGAGGTAGGCCCTTCGTTGCCGTTGATGCGGGTGTAGGGACCGGTGTAGGCAAAGCCGAGTCGGTAGCGCACATGTTGCCGCCATTTCAGTCCGTTCGGGTTGGGTTGGTATTCGGCGCCCACTGTTATTTTGTGTTGGTCCTGATAGTCGCCGGTGTGGGTGACGTAGTGCTGGTTGCCCTCGGCATCCTCGGTTACGACGGGGGATTTCACTTTGCTCCACAGGGTGTAGGTATAGTCAGCACCGAAGCGCAGGCGGTCGTTGTAGTCCCACACCAGTCCGACGCCTGCCGTGTGGGGCAGTTGATAGGCATTGGCGCATCTCAGGGTATCTCCGGCGGCCACGCTTCCCGAGGTGACTTTCTGATCGTAGTACAAGGAGGCAGAGTTGACGTCGTGGCCCAGGCCGTAAGTGAGGCCGAGCAGCAGGCTGTTCTTCTTGTTGAGCCGTTGTTCCCATTGCAGGCCGAAGTCCACCTTGTATGTGCGCACGTCGGCTTCGTAGCGTCTGCGGCGCGAGGAGATGTTGGCGTCGCTAAAGGAGGTGAGCACTGTGTGGGTCATGTCGCCCCACAGGTAACCCACGTTGACACCGAGGGAGATGGGCTTAAAGGGTCGCCAGCCAAGGCCCAGATAGACTTCGTGCAGTCCGCCGTCACCGTTGTAGTTGTCGGTTTGCGTCACTTCGCCGGTGGGCAGGTCCAGTGTCGTAGGCTTGTTGCTGATATTGTAGCCGATGGTGCTGTAGGGCATCAGTCCGAGCGAGATACCCAGGTTGGGCGCGGCGCGAAATCCCATCGACAGGTAGTCCAGTGCGGCATTTTGGGCGTTGATTTTCTTGCCGTCCTGTGCGAAGTTGCCGTTTTGCAGCGACATGCCGATGTCGAAGAGGAACGACAGGGAGTCGATGGCGGAGTAGGAGGCCGGATTTTTGAAATTCAGCTCTTTACCGTCGCGCATACCATAGGCCAGTCCGGACATGCCTTTGTTGAAACCCTGTGCGCCGTCGTTTATCAGTCCGAATCCGTAGCGGGAATAAGGGGTGTTGCTGCCGTTGGTCTGGGCAAAGGCGGTTGCGCAGAGGCAGAAAAGGAGCATGCCCGTCAAAAGGCTCTTCTGAACTTGCTTCATATCAAGGGTTGTGCTTGTGATTTGTATCAAGGGGTGAATGGGTGGTAAGGAGGCTGTGGCCCGGCAGTCCTGCGGGTGGTGGCATGGCTATATGGCCAGCAGGCTGTTCAGTCCGCGAGCCACCAGGTGCGGGCCGGTGTGTAGGGGGCAGGGCAGGGCCTCGTGCAGCCGCAGGCTTTCGCCGCCTGCCAGCCATACCTGCAGGTTGGGGTGTGTCTTGGTCAGTCGCTGTGCCAGGGTGGCAATTTCGGCCTGTAGCCCCAGCAGGACACCGGCGCGGATGGCTGTCTCGGTATCGCTTCCCAGCAGCGGCCATCGGCCATCGGCCTCGATGAGCGGCAGGGCTTCGGTATAATCATGCAGGGCGCGGAGGCGCATCTGTATGCCGGGCGAAATGTTACCGCCCGCAAAGCGCTGTCCGCCCTCGATGAAGTCGCAGGTGACGCAGGTGCCGACGTCCACCACAAGCAGGTCGCCACCCGGTTGCAGGGCCACTGCACCCAGCGCGGCTGCCAGGCGGTCGGCACCCAGAGTGTGCGGCGTGGCGTAGTCTACGCGCAGCGGCGTAGGCGTCAGTCCCGTCAGACGAAGTACGTGTGGGGCGTGCCTTTGCAGCCTTTCGGCCAGCCCATCGGCTGTTTTTCCGGTGCTGCACCATGCCAGGCCGTTCCATGTCGTGCCGATACGTTGGGCCAGAGCCGCGATGGCATCCTCCAGGGTTCGCACCCTTCGAAGGCCACGATTTTGGTTCGCGTGTTTCCGATGTCTATGGTCAAATTCATGGGAGGCTGCTTTCCGTTGGGCCGGGGAGAGGGAGGGGCGCGGTTGTCGGGGAATTGGCGGCGTATGTGCCGCGGGGAGGTATGGACCGGCTGCCGAAGATTTCAACGGGGCGTGCGTGTCCGCGTCTGTCCGGTGCATCGGTGTGCCGACCGTGTGCCGAATGCGTGCGCCAAAGCCTGTGTGCCGACTCCAAATGCCGATATAAGGTGCAAATTTACGGCAAGGCGGCCAAAAGGCAAAGTCTTTGTCACTTTTTTTGATTTTGTTACAGTCCTGCAGGACGATTGCGCGATTTTATACATGAGGCTTCGCGCGCACGTACGCACGTATATACGCAAATTAAACCCCGAAAAATGGTGCAAACTATACACCGCGGTGTTTATGCGACTGATGTGCAGCGGGTTGTGGGTGTATGGTTGGGCGGCAAAACCCTTCACCAACTGTTCACCGATGGATAGTGCCCGGTGCCCCCAAGGGGAATGTATATGTACATCCTCCCGACCGGTCCGGGCCCCGAATATTTTGGTACAAATGGGCTGTACCGAAATATTTCGGCAGGATGGGGCC
Source organism: Bacteroidales bacterium (assembly GCA_004558535.1). Lineage (GTDB taxonomy): Bacteria > Bacteroidota > Bacteroidia > Bacteroidales > Bacteroidaceae > Alloprevotella. Next base: position 6,798 of record SFCP01000101.1, read on the forward strand.
GTGGCTCCGGTGAAGGGTTGGTGAACAGTTGGTGAAGGGTTGGGCGGCCCAACCGTTCGCCCGGAATTTGTGGGTATTCAACGTGCTGAATAGCCCGGTGTATGTTTCGCACCATTTCTCGGACCATAAAATACGTAAGTGCGCGCGTATGCGCGTGCGCGAGGGATGATTTTCGGTGCGCGATTGTGTGGTGTACGGTGGCGAGGGTGGGACCTTTGCAGTTGTCGGCCACCGCCGATGGCTTCCGACAGGACTGAGTATGGATTTTCAGGCAGACATCCCGCGCGGGAGTGATAAAAAGTAAGTTATTTTACGGAATTTAATACTGCGGCAGCGGACGCGTCATTAACGTATTTAACAATCCTCCGTCTTCGTGCAAAACTATGTGCTGGATAGTTTCAAATACTCGGGACTTGCTGAAAATTAAGTCCGACCTAATTTGAACTACCTCCTTTCTAAGTTCAACAATCTCCCGGCTGTTTTCGTCCGTTTTCCCCAAAAAAATACAGGGAACGGCTGCTCGTCGCGCCGTTCCCTATATCGCATACGCAAATTTACGAAATATTTTTGCCTTTTCCAAATGTGAAAATTCGGCATCGGCAATTGTTAAATGACAAAATGTCACTTTGTGGCCGACGATTGGTAAACTCGGCGGCGGGACACGGTTATTCGAAGAAGCGCCACATGGGCAGGTCGGGGTAGGGGGCTTCGACGGCGATGGCTTCGTGCGACACGGGGTGCTCGAAGGCGATGCTGCGGGCATGCAGGCAGATGCTGC
>SFCP01000102.1 GCA_004558535.1 Bacteroidales bacterium
GCATGCTATGTGCGATTTCCTCCTTTGCTATGGCAAATATACTACATTTTTCGACGAAATCCAAATGCAGTATTTCCCATTTTAACATTTGCGAAACGGCGGGCCGCTGCGGGGAGAATAATCGGGGCTGCGGGGATAGCAAGCACGGCTGCAGGGAGGGCATACACGGCTGCGGGGAGGGCAAACACGGCTGCGGGGAGGGCAAACACGGACGCAGGGAGGGCAAACACGGACGCGGGGAAGGCAACAAAGCACCTAAAGAATGCCACAAGGCACCTTCGCTCCGCTCTACCGGCCGTCCGCAAAAGCGACCAAGATGGCATGAAAACTTTCCCATCCTCGCGCGGCACCACCCTTGCGGGGAGGGAGAACACCGGCCACTGAAATGTCATTTCCAACCTCGTGCAGTAAACATTTGAGTTTCAGGCATGTCAAAAAAGTGCCGTGAAAAACGGTGGAAAAGTGTTGGGAGATTAAAGACGGGCTTACCGAAGACACCATCTACCCAAACAGCACCACGTCTATGGATCTATCCGCTGCAGACAAATGGCAATCCTGTCTGGCGTACATCAAGGAGCAGCTACCCGCACGGGAGTACGACACTTGGTTTACGCCCCTCGGTTTCGTGGCGCTTACCGGCAACACGCTGACCATCAGCACGCCCAACAAAGTCGTGAGCGAGTACATCGGTCGTACGCATCGCGAACTGGTCAGGGCGGCATTGGTGCGTGTGTTCGACGAGCACACGAACTTGGTATGGCAGGACGCACGGCGGATGGATGAACTCAAGAAGCTGGAAGAAGAAAGGGTGAAGCTGGCCGACAAGCAAAAGGCAAAGCTACAGCCTACCCTGCCACCGCTCGACCCGCAGCTGAACCCGTGCTACACGTTCGACACCTTTGTCGAGGGAAAAAGCAACAAGCTGGCCCGCACCGTAGCCCTGTCCATCGCCGACAACCCCGGGCAATCCACATTCAACCCCTTCTTCCTCTATGGTCCCTCGGGCGTGGGCAAGACACACCTGGTCAATGCCATCGGCGTGCGCTTGCGCGAACGCTTTCCCGAGAAGCGCGTGCTCTTTGTCTCGGCCCATGTCTTCAAGACGCAATATACGGACTCGGTGGTGCACAACACGTCCAACGATTTCCTGAACTTTTATCAGTCCATCGACGTACTGATCATCGATGACATACAGGAAATCTCCACACCCCGCACGCAGCAGACCTTCTTCCATATCTTCAACCACCTGCAGCAGAACGGCCGCCAACTGATCATCACCTGCGACCGCCCACCCGCCCTCTTCGAGGGGATCGAGGACCGTATGCTCACCCGCTTCAAGTGGGGCATGATTGCCGAAATGGAAAAGCCCGACACCGCCCTGCGCAAGGCTATCCTGGAAAGCAAGATCAAGCGCGACGGCCTGTCCTTTCCGCCGGAAGTCATCCACTATATCGCACAGAATGTGGAAAGCAGCGTGCGCGAACTGGAGGGCATCATCAACTCCATCATGGCTTATTCCGTCGTGGACGACTGCGACATCAGCCTGCCCCTCGCGGCAAAGGTCGTGGCACGCGCCGTGATCCTGGAAAAGCGCGAACTGACGGCCGATGACATCATTGCGGTGGTGGCCCGACACTATGGCGTAAAAGTAAAAGAGGTCCTGTCGAAAAGCAGAAAGCAGGCCATCGCACAAGCCCGGCAGCTGGCTCTCTACCTCTGCCACAAATATACCAACCTGTCCTACGCCCGGCTGGGCCGCAAGTTTGGCGGACGCGACCACTCCACCGTGCTCTACAGCTGCGACCTGATTGCCCACCGCATCTCCTCCGAAAAGGAATTTCGCCACGAGGTGGAGGAAATCGAAGCAGGACTGAAAAAGTAGTACAAGGGGACAAGGCAGGACACGACCGCCCGGCAGTTCACGCGGGAAAGTCTCCGCAAGCATCCCATCCGTAGACATGAAGTTCAACAAACCTATTCGAATCCTCTCAAAAGCCCTCTTCGCCACAGCCGCGGGCCTCTGCCTGACGGCATGCAACGCCGAGGACCGCTCCGGAGAGCAACCCTTTGCCCCCACCGTCGAGAATGTGGACGGCATTGTGGAGGGAGACAGTTGCACACTGACCGGACGCGTGACGGCATCGCCCAACAGCACGCTCAAGTCCTGCGGATTTGCTTACGGCAACGACACACTGCGGCTGGAAACGAAAAGCGAAGCGCCCACCACCATCTTCACCGCACGCACCAAGCCCCTGCAGCCCGGCATCTACTATGCAGTGGCCTTTGCCGAGAACGGCGTGGGACGCGGACTGGCGGCGGACACGCTGTACTTTGAGATAAGGTAGCAGTTTCGGCGGAATAAGCAGTGCTTATTCCCTAAAAATCAAAAAAAAAGAAGATATTTCAAGGTGCGGGTTTCTCCAAGTGGAGAAATCCTCTTACCTTTGCATCGCTAAAAACGCAGGCAGGCAGTGCTGCGCGCCGTTTCCTTGTATGGCATGGGCATGTCCCGCCATCGGCACGCCGGCAACTGCTTTTTTTCTAACGCACCTAATATTATTAGATGAACCCTACCAACAACACATTAGTAAACTTAGTCGTAGAAGGCATTCGGGAAAAGAAAGGACACCGAATCAGTATCGTGGATTTGCGCAGCATCGAAACTGCACCCTGTGAATACTTTGTAGTAGCAACCGGCAATTCGCCCCAACAAGTCGAAGCGATGACCGAATCCGTGGAAGACGTGGTCCGCGAAAAGGGAAAGGAAAAGCCCGCCGCCGTGGCCGGACTGGACAACGCCTATTGGGTGGCCATGGACTACGGCAACGTGATGGTACATCACCTGCTGCCCGAAGCGCGCGAGCACTACGACATCGAACACCTGTGGGACGATGCCGAACTGCAGCAACTGCCCGATGAAGACTAAGCCCACAGACAAAGGCCAAAACAACCCATTCAACCACATACGGGAAGAAAAAACATATGGAAAAGAAACAGAATAACAAGCCGGGCTTCAACCTCAGCTGGCTGTATATGATTATCATTTTCGGACTGGGCATCCTGCTGTTTACCGACGGCTTCGGACGCTCCGGCTACGAGAAAGAAGTAAGCTACACCGAATTCCAAAGCTACGTGGCTACAGGAAAAGGTGACAAAGTCGTGCTGGACAAGGGTAGCGGCATCGCACGCCTGACCATCAAGCCCGAACACGTGCGCGACGTCTTCAAGAAAAGCGCAGAAGAAGTAGGCAAAGACCCCGCGGCCACCACACGAATCGGCAACCCGGCCTCCTTCGAGGATTTTGTCTCCAAATACCCCGTGCAAGTGACCTACGAGGAGAAAGTAAATTACTTCAGCTATTTCCTTTCGTTTATCGTGCCCGTACTCTTGCTGGTGGGACTTTGGTACTTCATGTTCCGCCGTGCAGGCGGAGGCGGGGCTTCCGGCGGCATCTTCTCGGTAGGCAAGAGCAAGGCCCGTCTGTTTGAAAAGGGACAAGGCACCCAAATCCTGTTCAAGGACGTAGCCGGACAGGAAGGCGCAAAGCAGGAAGTCAAGGAAATCGTGGACTTTCTGAAGAACCCGGCAAAGTACACCGAACTGGGTGGTAAAATCCCCAAGGGCGCACTTCTCGTAGGACCTCCGGGAACGGGTAAGACGCTGCTGGCCAAGGCTGTGGCCGGCGAAGCCAACGTGCCCTTCTTCTCGCTGGCCGGATCGGATTTTGTCGAGATGTTCGTGGGCGTGGGAGCCAGCCGCGTACGCGATCTCTTCCGCCAAGCCAAGGAAAAAGCCCCCGCCATCATTTTCATCGACGAAATCGATGCCATCGGACGAGCCCGCGGAAAGAACGCCTCCTTTGGCACAAACGACGAACGCGAGAATACGCTCAACCAGCTGCTCACGGAAATGGACGGATTCGACACCAATTCCGGCATTATCATCCTTGCAGCCACCAACCGCGTAGAAATTCTGGACGCTGCCCTGCTGCGTCCCGGCCGCTTCGACCGACAGATTTACTTGGACCTGCCCGAACTGGCCGAACGCGTGGCTATCTTCAAAGTACACCTTGCCCCGCTGAAACTGGCCGAGGGTCTGGATGTGGAATTCCTTGCGCGGCAGACACCGGGCTTCTCGGGCGCTGACATCGCGAACGTCTGCAACGAAGCAGCTCTCATCGCCGCCCGCCACAACAGCCCCTGCGTCTCCATCCAGGACTTCCTGGACGCCGTGGACCGCACCGTAGGCGGACTGGAGAAGAAGACAAAAGTAATGACGGAGAGCGAAAAGCGCAGTATAGCCATCCACGAAGCCGGCCACGCCTCGGTATCGTGGCTGCTGGAGTACGGCAACCCGTTGGTCAAGGTGACCATCATCCCCCGCGGCCGGGCACTGGGCGCCGCATGGTATCTGCCCGAGGAGCGGGTCAACTCTACGAAAGAGCACATCCTGGACAACATCTGCAGCTTGGTAGCCGGACGCGCGGCCGAGGAACTTTTCACCGGCCACATCTCCACCGGTGCACTCAGCGACCTGGAGCGTGCCACCAAAGCAGCCTACAGCATGGTGGTCTACTACGGCATGAGCGATAAAATGCTCAACCTCTGCTACTACAACAATCAGGAAAACGTCTTCAGCAAACCCTATTCCGACGCTACCGCCCAAAAGATTGACGAAGAGGTACGTACTATCGTCAACGAACAATATGAGCGCGCCAAAGCCCTGCTGCAACAAAACGCCGAGAAGCATAATCGCTTGGCCGAAAAGCTTGTGGAGCACGAAGTAGTCTTCGCTGACGACGTCGAGGAGATCTTCGGCAAAAGGCCTTGGAAGAGCCGCGCCGACGAACTGCTGGAGGAACAGCGCAAGGCAGAAACGGAAAGCAAAACAGCCGAGAGCGACGACAACCTGCCCCCGACGCCTGCCCCCGACGAACAATAAACAAAAAAAGCAGCACTTGCACCCTGCACAAGCAAGGGGCGGATGCAAGCGGAAAAGCCGTATTTGCCAAAATTCAATTACTAATTCCTATTTACGCCAAAAGGATTATGTCCAACCTCATAACGCGCACGATTACCGGCCTGCTATTTCTCGCAGTCATGATAGGCTGCATGGTGGGAAGCCCGATTTCTTTTATCCTACTGTTCGGTGTGATTACCGGCATGGCCGTTTGGGAGTTCTCCTCCTTGGTGAACGCCCACGCCAAAGCCGATGTCAACCGCACCATCACCACCTCCACCGGTGTCTACCTCTTTCTCGTATTCGCCTACTGCTATACGCCGATGGGATTTGGGCGAAGCGCAGCACTGATTAGCTTCGTACCCCTGCTCATCGCCGTGCTCTTTCTGCCCATCGCCGAACTGTATTGGCAGCACAATGACCCGCTGAAAAGCTGGGCCTACGCCTTTGCCTCCATGATCTACGCAGCCCTGCCGTTCGCACTGCTCAATCTGTTGGCCTTCTCCTACAATCCTATGACCAATGTCGTAGACCACACGTGGCAATTGCCCCTGTCGCTTTTCATCTTCCTTTGGGCCAACGACACGGGAGCCTACTGTGTGGGTAGTCTGCTGCACAAGAAATTCCCCGCCAAGCTCTTCGAACGCATATCGCCCAAGAAATCGTGGGTAGGCAGCATCGGCGGCGGCCTGCTGTGCCTTGTGGTGGCTTTTATCCTGTCGAAAGCCTTCGCCACCTCCGTGCCGCTCAGCCTCACCGAATGGATGGGCTTTGCCCTGGTCGTCTGCATCTTTGGCACATGGGGCGATTTGGTCGAGAGCCTGCTGAAACGGCAACTCGGCATCAAGGATAGCGGCAACATCCTGCCCGGCCACGGCGGCGTGCTCGACCGTTTCGACTCCGCGCTCTTGGCTATTCCGGCCTCCGTGCTGTATTTTTACACCTTAGGAGCATTCTGAAAATCACAAATCCGGGGGACAGATACGACAAAGGACTGCATCGATTTACATCCGGTGCAGTCCTTTTCGTTTGAAAACAGTTATGAGAAGAATTATTCAAAGAATGAGTAACGGCATTTGGGGTCCGGCCCGTACGCATTAGGACCTATGGTGCCGTCGGTGCTTAGCAGGATAATCAGCCAAAAGATATTCCAAATCGGGACAAAGAGCAGCAATACCTTCCAGCTTCTTTCCTCGAAATCATGCAGGCGCCGCACCGCGAGAACCAGCAAATAAATCATTTCTGCCAGCACAAAAGCCATCATAATCAGGAGCGCCGCCTGGTATTGCAGGTGCTTGTCATCAAGCATGGACGACAGGAAAAAGAATAGAACGGCTGCCAGCAATAAGCACAAGATGAAGCGGAGCATAAAAGGCTTGCGAGCTATACGGCAAATCTGAGACGCCAATTAAATTGGGGGGGGGGATTTTTAAGCTTTATTAAAACAGAAAGCCGGGGAATATCGAAAACCATTGCTGTCCGGTAAAAAAAACAACAAACCTGGCAAACCCGTCCAAAGTCACGAAATCAAACTTGGGACTTTCTGCTTCAAAAAACAGGCCCCTAATCAAAAGCCAAACGCGGCGCAAGGCGGGAGAAATTGAGTTTGCCTTAATTGCCGAGCCGCCGCTCGCAATTCCGACCTGTTTCAGTGCCCTAATCATGGGGCTTACCGGCCGGAAAATGGGCGTCATCCGGCCCGCAACTTTAACATTTATAACTTCTCTTTACATTCTGCCGGCTGCCTCGGCGAAACTAAAAAGCACTTGCGAAAAACTATCCGGCACTTGGAAAAAACTACAAAGCACTTAGAAAAAATTATCCGGCAGGTAGTTG
>SFCP01000103.1 GCA_004558535.1 Bacteroidales bacterium
TTTTTCGCAAAACAAAGATAACCAAAAGGGCTGATACCTCGTGAGAAGTGTCAGCCCTAATTTATTTTGTTTGAAAAAGTTTTACCGGACAGCAATAAATTATTAATAATATACTGACAAATACCCCCCCGATTTTAATATGTATTAACTCAAATAAATGTATGGACCTGTCAGTTTTTTGGGCGAGCGTGAGCGGCAAGAAAACTCCGCTTTTCTTGCCGCAGCGTTAGGCGGTGAAGGGTTGGTGAGGGGTTGGTGTATAGTTTTGCGGGCCAACTATACACCCGGAATAGGGTGAGCGTCAGGAATTTGTAAGGCCCGGTGTATAGTTTGGGGCATTTTTCGGACCATAAAATGCGTAATGCGCGCGCGTATATGTGCGCGAAAGAAAAATACGGCGTGCTGACGGGGGACTGAAAATGTGGGTGTGGGGAATGGAATGTCAAACTTGGGTTAAGGTTTCCAACTCCCGGATAGTTTCCCTCGCAGCAAGGCGACAGAAAGGGAGCAGGCCGCGAAAATTCACGGCCTGCTCCCTTTCCTACGGCAAAGATAATACAGTTTTCAGCGAAAAGCAAATCCGCCCTTCCGCATTTTAACATTTGGCTGCGCCCTCGGGCGGGGTGGCGGGGCAAGGGGCGTCTGTGCCGGCCTCGGGCGGGGTGGACGCTGCGGCATGCTCTTCCAGAAAGGCGCGGACGTCGTCCTGTATGCGCCGGTAGAGCGGGGCTGCAGCATAGGCGGTATGCTTGCGGAGCATGTCGCTGATGGAAGCCGACGAGTGCTGATAGGACGCCAATTCGTTCTGCATCTGCAGGGAATGCTCGGCCAGGCGGTGAATCTCGCGCTCACGCTCGCGCCGCAGCTGCTCGCAGACCAGCTCGAGGATGGGTCCGGCCACGCCGCCCTCGAGGTCGTGTCCGCGCATGTAGAGGTAGGTGGTCTCGGGTGTGACGCCCAGTTGCTGCAGTTCGGCGGCCAGCGGTTTGTAGGTGCTGCGGGCCTGGGGAAATTGGTGCTGCAGGCGGCTGACCTTGGCGTTCACCCGGTGGCGCAGGGCTTCCAGCGTACGCTCGGGGTGGTAGAGGTCCGGCTTCTCGACGGCCACGATGTGATAGAAGTCCAGCATCGAGAACTGGGCGTGCCGACCGTGGCGGTAGGCCCAGATGTTCCATACGAACAGAGGCCAGACGATCTCCGAGAAAGTGCGGAGGTAGGCTTCGAAGTCGAAGATGCGGTGGTCGTTGAGCGTGGTCATCACGCATACCTGCTGCAGGGTGGGGGCGTAGCACTGGTAGTTCTCGATGGCATAGACGTAGGTGTGAAAGACGTAGGGCGAGTGGCAGACCATCTCGGAGGTTGGCGTAGTGCCCTGCATCAGGTAATCGTAGTCGGCGTCGACACAGGCAATCATGTAGGGGCCCAGGCGGTTGGCGAGGGCTATCTTCTTGCCTTTGCAGAGCGATTGGCGCGAGGGGAGCATCACTTCAAAGTAGACGTGGTCGTTCTCGAGCGGGCGAAGCAGGTTGCTCCAGAAGAGCACATCGTCGAAGCTCTCCACGTAGGCCACGACCTTGCGGCGTGCGTGCTTGCCGTTCAGACGGTTGGCCGCACGGATATAGGCAGAGTTGATGTTTTTCTTGAGGGACATAATGGCGCACAAGGGGAGATGAGGCGGGCGGCGCGGGCCGCTACAGGGTGATTTCGCTCACTTCGGTGACGGCATCCTCCCATCCGTCCATGATCAGTGCCGGTGAGTGGGTCGTCAGGATGATCTGGGCGTTGGGATTCAGTTCGTGCACCATGGTGATGAGCCGCTTCTGCCATTCGAAGTGCAGGCTGGCTTCCGGTTCGTCCATAAACAGGACATAGGGTTGCCGGTCCTCGGTGAGGACGGTCAGCAGGATGAGCAGCATCTGCTTCTCGCCGCTCGAGAGCTTGTAGGGCGAGAGTCGTTCGCCGTACTGGAAGAAGGAGAGTTCGTTGCTGCTTCGGTCGATGTGCTTGCCCGTCTCGCTGAACAGTTCGTCGACCAAGTCGAGGAAGCGATTTTTGAGCATCGCCGCCTCGGTGGCTCGTTCGCGGGCATCGGTTGCGCCGCTCGTCAGCAGTTCTATCATGCGGTTGCCCACGTTGACCTGGAAATCCAGGTAGCGGCGCTGCACCAGGTAGAGTTGCCAGTCCAGTTCCGTCACTACGGCGCCATCCGTGATTTGCAGCAGGCGGTCGCCCTGGATGAGCTGGCGGTCGAAGCTGCGGATGATGTCGTAGTGGATGGCCGTGGCGTCGGCGGGCGCGAAGTCTATCTTGACACCCATCTTGGCTTGGCTGAGGATTTCCCCCGAGGCCGGTGCCATGCGGAGCTGCTGCACCAGACGGTTGAGGATGGTTGACTTCCCCTCGCCGTTGCGGCCGCTCAGCACGTTGACGTCGGGGCGCAGCTCCCACACGATGTGCTTGTGGCTGCCCCACAGAGCGGTAATCTCGATACGCGTAATTCTTTCGGCAATTTTTGTCATGGGTAAGGGTAGATAGTAGGGGGTTGGTGGTAAGGACCGGTGGCTCTGACGTTCAACTTGGGAAGCCCTTTGTGCCTCCCGCACTGCAACTTGGGGCTTTCCCGGGGCAGTCGCGCAGTCCGTTGTGCTTCATCGTGGATGAAAAAACGACGGCACGCGCGCCGAAGGTCCGCTGTGGGCAGAGCTCAGAGCCTGTCGGATATGGATTTTGGACAAATGTAGGGCTTTTTTTTCAAAGGGGGTGGCTTCTCCCGCCTGTTTTTTGCTGTTTTGCCGCCGCTCCGGAAAATCCGGCAAGTCATTCCGACGTGTGGACGAAGTGCCGCCCCTCGGCTTAGCGGGACGTACGGGCACAAAACAGCCCACGCTCCGGGCATCTGTCGGCCTGTGCTTCGCGATGGATACGAAGTGGGCCATGCCTGGAGCGTGGGTGTCCCGACCTGCCACCCCAACGGGGAGGTGCGGTCAGGCGTCAGTCCCCGCCGGATGGGGCGGGCGAGATGTCGTTGGCTTATTTCTGCTTGCAGCAGGGGCGCATTGCCGTGCTGTCCTTCTTGCAGGTGCCGTTTCCTTTCTTGTTCTTCTTGCAGGTGCCTTTGCCTTTCTTTTTATTCTTGCAGGTGCTGCATTTTCCGGTGCAGGTGCTGTCTCGCTGGCAGCATTCGGTCTTGTTTCCGCATTTGCCGCTGCATTTCTTCTTCGGGCATTGTGCGCTGACACTCAGACAGAGCAGGGCGGCAGCGGCCATCATCATAAACTTCTTCATGGTTTGCAAGTTTTTTATAGGTGATACATGAAATTCATTGACAAACTGCCACGTGGCGGCAGCTTTATGTGCGCAAAGGTAAGGATTTTCCCGGGATTTCGCGCTTTTTGTGGTCTTAATAATCCGTAAAGCGCACGGACGCAAGCCGGCCAAGTGCTTCTTGCTGGCTGCTCCGGCGGTGCCTCCTGCCTCCGCAGCGGGGCGCGTAGCGGGCGGAATTCTCCCTAAAAAGGGGGCGCTCCGGCTGCAAAATGAAAGAAACGGCACAAAAAAGCACGGAGTGCGTAAATTAATTACTACCTTTGCGCAGGCTTCCCTGTGCCCCCCTTCGTGGCAGGGGCGCCCTTGCCCGGATTTCAACTTCGTGGAAATAATTTATAATACTACATCTCTATAACAATGAGTGAACAACTGAAAAAAATCAAACAGCTTGTCGAACTGCGCGAGAAGGCGCGGCTCGGCGGTGGCGAAAAGGCCATCGAGAAACAGCATGCCAAGGGAAAAGCTACGGCTCGCGAGCGCATCAACCTCCTGCTGGATAAAGGTTCGTTCGAGGAAATGGATATGTTCAAGCTCCATCGTTGCCACAACTTCGGCATGGAGAAGAAGCATTTCCTCGGCGATGGCGTCGTGGCCGGAAGCGGTACCATCAACGGCCGCCTGGTCTTCGTCTTTGCCCAGGACTTTACGGTCAACGGCGGTTCGCTGTCCGAGACAATGGCCGAAAAAATCTGCAAGGTGATGGACCTCTCCATGAAAATGGGAGCTCCCTGCATCGGACTCAACGATTCGGGCGGCGCACGCATTCAGGAGGGTATCAATGCCTTGGCCGGTTTCGGCAATATCTTCCAGCGCAATATCGAAGCCTCGGGCGTGGTGCCCCAGATCTCGGGTATCTGCGGCCCCTGTGCCGGCGGTGCCGTCTATTCGCCCGCTCTGACTGACTTCGTCGTGATGCTGGAGGGCGTCAGCTATATGTTCCTCACCGGACCCAAGGTGGTCAAGACCGTGACGGGCGAAGATGTGTCGCAGGAGGATTTGGGCGGCGCAGGCGTTCACGCACAGAAGAGCGGTGTGTGTCACTTCACCGCTAAGACCGAGGAGGAATTTGCCGGACTGATTCGCAAACTGCTCGGCTACCTGCCGCAAAACAATATGGAGCACGCACCCCGTGTGGAATGCACCGACCCCATCGACCGCAAGGAGGATAGCCTCAACGAAATCATCCCCGACAACCCCAATCAGGCCTACGACATGTACCAGGTCATCTCGGCCGTGGTCGACAACGGCGAGTTCCTCGAAGTGCAGGCCGGCTATGCCAAAAATATCATCATCGGCTTCGCCCGATTCAACGGACAGAGCGTCGGCGTCGTGGCCAACCAGCCTCGCGTCTATGCCGGTGTGCTGGATTGCAACGCCAGCCGCAAGGCCGCCCGCTTCGTGCGCTTCTGCGACGCCTTTAATATCCCCATCGTCAGCCTGGTCGACGTTCCCGGCTTCCTGCCCGGCACAGGTCAGGAGTACAATGCCGTCATCAGTCACGGTGCAAAACTGCTCTACGCCTATGGCGAGGCCACGGTGCCCAAGGTGACCGTTACCCTGCGCAAGAGCTACGGCGGCTCCCACATCGTGATGGGTTGCAAGCAGCTCAAGGCTGACCTCAACTACGCTTGGCCCTCGGCTGAAATCGCTGTGATGGGTGCCGGTGGCGCCGTAGCCGTGCTCAACGGCAAGGAAGCCAAAGAACAGGCCGACCCCAAAGCTTTCCTGGCGCAAAAGGAAAAGGAATACAACGACCTATTCACCAATCCCTACAAGGCTGCCGAGTACGGATATATCGATGATGTCATCGAACCGCGCAACACCCGATTTCGCATCTGCCGCGCGCTGGCACAACTGGCTAACAAGCGCGAGACGCGACCGGCAAAAAAGCACGGCAACGAACCCCTATAATATTATATGGTGTAGGAAACAGGATGTGTCCTCGCCGCTCAGAAAGGAAAATCCGGCGGCAGGCACACTCCTCACTCCTAATTCCACATTCCTAACTCCCCATGAAGACATTTCAATATACACTCGACGGGCACAGCCTCACCATTCGACTGGACGAGCACGCCGGTACGATTGCCGACATCCGCGTGGATGACGCACACCCCGTGGTGACCGAGGCTGAGATGCCGGCCTATGCCGCAGCCATATCGTTGGCGCTGCTGGCCTACGAAGTTGAAGTGGTGCACGACGACGAACCGGGTATCATCACCCTGACACCGCAGAAGACCAACTGGGCCAACCCCTCCGCGCTGATGACGCAACTTGTGTAACCCCTTTGCGGGACAGGCGGACCCAAGGCGGTCCGCCGCTGTCCCGTATATCAACATTACAAAAAACTTTATGAAACAATATAAGTATAAAATCAATGGCGCACAGTACGACGTGACCATTGACAGCATCTCCGGCAATATGGCCAAGGTGGAGGTGAACGGCATCCCCTTTGAAGTAGAAATGCAGGGCGCAGCCCTCGTCGAGGAAGACCTGCCTGCAGCAGGCGCCCCGGCCGAAGCAACTGCCGCTCCCGCTCCTGCCGCTCCCGCCGCTGCCGAACCCGCTCCCGCCGCTGCCAATAAGGCTGCCGGAGCAGGCACTCCCGTCAAGGCGCCCCTGCCCGGCGTGGTGACCAAGATACTCGTTGCCGCAGGCCAGGCCGTCAAGAAGGGCGATACCGTGCTGGTGCTCGAGGCCATGAAGATGGAAAATAACATCACGGCCGAGAACGATGGAAGCGTTACCGGTATCTGCGTAGCTGCCGGCGACAGCGTGATGGAGGGCACCGTCCTCCTGACCATTGGCTAAGACCTTCCCCCTGCTATCCGGCTTGCAGGAAGGTTAAACCAAGGTTTGCAGTCCGCGCTAGAGGAAAAGCGCGAAAAAAAGCAGTCGGCGGTAGTACGCCGCAACCACTTGAGAACAAGGGCGAAAGGCCTCGCGTTCCCGAGGAAAAGATTTGGCGGGAAGTAAAAAAGTGCGTACTTTTGCACTCGCTAAACGGGACGAGGGTCCTGTGAGGCACGAAAAAGAAGCGATCTTTGAAAGCAATTCCATAAAACTTTTTGTAGAGAAGTACAAGGAGGACATCAAGCCATAAAGAGCAAGATGTCCGGGTGTAAACATC
>SFCP01000104.1 GCA_004558535.1 Bacteroidales bacterium
GAAGCGGCGATCAGTACACCACCGACTATGGAAATCTCGGCAATAAGTTCCTGCGAGATGAAAGTCTGCGAGATTTTCGCGATACCATATATCGCCGAGAGCCAGATAAAGACCAGCAGGGCCGTAATGGCCGTCAGGAAACCGTAGCTCGAGGCTATGACAATCATCGTGACGAGGTTCATCGTGGCCAACGTCATGAGGAAAGTGTCGTCGCCGTAGAGGGCGCTGTTCACCGGTCCCATGATGGCCAGCGTCCCCACGCAGCAAAGGAGAACGGCCGTGGTGATGCCCTCGCTCAGGTTGGACCCACGCGCCATCCGCGCCGTAGCCTTTTCGAGGCGCTGGTCCAGGCGCAGCAGCGTGCCCACCAAACCGCCCAACGAAAGGCAGAAGATGAAGAGCACGGGGTACTTGCTCTCCGCCAGGTTTTGCATGGCCACATTCATGCCGAGGACCAGCGCAGCCAAGCCCATGGCCGTATTGAGCACGGTAATGTATTTTTCGCGGATACCCTTGCGGGCAATGGCTCCGATGGCGCTGCCCAGTACGATGGACAAGGCGTTGATGAGGATAGCAAACATAGTGTGAAGGAATTGAGAGTTGCCTAATATTAATATAGGAGCGGAAGACACCGGATACGACCTGCGCGCCCCCGTCCGAAATGCAGAAAAGCGGAACGCTACGATGAGTGTCCGCCTTTCTTGGGTCGGAAAGAGGCGACTCGAACGCCCGACCCCTACGTCCCGAACGTAGTGCGCTACCAACTGCGCTACTTTCCGATTTTGCGCTGCAAAGGTAACTAATTCCTTGCAAACGACGAAATTTTCGCCCAATTATTTTTTTTCGCGGCCTAACTCCAAATTATTCCGTACCTTTGCGCTCTCAAAAAATCTGAAACAGCATACACCATGAGCCTCTCAAAATTTGAAAGTGAAGTAAAGTATATTCCCCAGGAAGTACAAGTGGTCTACAACCGATTTGCCGATTTGCGCAATCTGAGCGTCCTGCGGGAAAAGTTGGCCGACCCGGCCGTCCGCGAACGGATGGCGGCGCAGATACCGGCCGACAAACTCGCCGCAGCCGAGCAACAGTTGGAACAGATGGAGTTTGATCGCGACACCGTACGCCTGCAGTCGCCCGTAGGCGAGATTACGCTGTGCATCGTGGAGCGCGAGGAGCCCAAATGTCTGAAGTTCGAGGGACAAGGTACGCCGATACCGCTCTATCTGTGGATCCAGCTGCTGCCCAACGGCGAGTGCGAAACCAAAATGCGGGTGACGATTGGCGCCGAAGTCAACTTCTTCATGAAAAGCATGGTATCAAAGCCGCTGCAACAGGCCGCAGACGGACTGGCCAACCTCTTGGCAGCTGCGCGATAGACCTTTCATCACAAGTATATGCGACGCCTTGTCACCTTCCTGCTACTTGTAGCCGCGCTGGCCGGCTGTACGGACGACTCCGAGAACCTCTATACGAAATATCGGGCTTTCTTCCGCTACTCCTACGTATCCACTACGCCGCCACTCTACGCTGCGGTCAACAGTCCAGGCATCTTCTGCACCATCACCTTTCCCGCGGGAAAGTATCACTTCGCCCTGACCGACGGCAACGCCTTTACCTACACGCCGACAGCACTTGATGCCTACGGTCCGCCCGAATGTATCGCGGGATTTATCGTCGGTACGCCCCAGGTGCCCGATGTCTACGGCAACTTCACCGTCACGGCCTACGACCTTGTCTGTCCGAATTGCTACGAGGAAAGCGCCATCCAGCGCTCCCTCACTGTGAGCGAGGGAGGAGCAGCCAAGTGCAGCCGCTGCCTGCGTACGTACGACCTCAACAACAATGGCATCATGCTATCGGGACCTGCGTCGGGCCGGAAGCTCTTCCGTTACCACGTAGCCTACGCGGCGACCCAGGGAGTCCTGATGATCCAAAACTGACAGCGCGCCAATAGCCACCGGCTGCTGAAACAAAAAAATTGGGAAGCCACTAAAAAAAGCAACTCGCCCGCGGGCGAGTTGCTTTTGCTTTTTCTGTGTTCGAAATGTGTACTCGAAGTGGGACTTGAACCCACACAGCCATCACTGGCCAAAGGATTTTAAGTCCTTCGTGTCTACCGATTCCACCATTCGAGCAACCGGGAGCGGAAAACGAGACTCGAACTCGCGACCCCAACCTTGGCAAGGTTGTGCTCTACCAACTGAGCTATTTCCGCAAAGCAGATAACGAAGTCGTTCTCTCTTTATCGGGTGCAAAGGTAAGGGTTTATTTCAAAACTACAAAGCATTTAGTGGGATTTTTTGGAGGCTTCGGCGTACGCAAGTGCTTTCCGGAGGCATTTTCCGGCTGCGCGGACTTCCCCGTATGGTCACAAAAAGGGCCGACGGAGGCCCCGCTCGCTTTTACGGAGCACTTCGTCGGCCGGAGATATTGGTTGCGCGAAACCTTACTGGTGCTGTTCGCGATAGAGGTCGTTGACGGTCTTCACCGGGTTGAAGGTAGCCAGCGGCACCTGCACGAAGACGGTGTTCCAATCGCTCATGGCGCCGTTCCACAGGCCGGGCAGCTCCAACGCCTTGAGTTCCTTGCCGTCCTTGCTCTTGTGCGAGATAAATCCGGTGGCGGGATCGACGAAATCGGGCAGGTGGAAGCGGTGGCCATGATAATCGCGGAGCGCACAAACCAGGTCTACGGGATTGAAATGCGTGCCCTGCTCGAACATAGCCTTCTTTTCGGGATCGCTCATGTCGATTTGCGAGCTCTCAAGTATCTGCGGCGAAATCGTGCCGTCGGCATTGTAGGCCAGGAACGGTCCGCCGCCCGGTTCACCCACGTTGCGTACCATACCGCAGACGCGAATGGGGCGATTGAGCTTCTTCCGGAGGTAAGCTACCAGCTCTTCTCCTTCGGGCGCCTTGCCATCGGACGTCTTGCAGCAGAACTTCTTTTGCAGGAACTGCCACATTTCCAGCAGTTCGGCGGCGCTGCAATTGCCTTCATCCAACTTATTCAGATAAGCAAAGGTCTGCTGCTGCAGCGTGACGAGGACGCCGGCCAGCAGCTGCTTGTTGATGACGGTTTCCTCCTTGAGCCGATCGGGCACCACGTTGTCGATGTTCTTGATGAAGACGACGTCGGCGTCTATGTCGTTGAGATTTTCGATCAGAGCGCCGTGGCCGCCGGGTCTGAAGAGCAGCGAACCGTCTGCCTTGCGGAAGGGCGTATTGTCAGCGTTGGCAGCGACGGTGTCGGTGCTGGGCTTTTGCTCGGAGAAGCTGACTTCGTACTTCACGCCGTAGGCTTCCTCGTAAGCAGGTGCTACTTGCTTCACCAGGGCTTCGAACAAGGGGCGATGCTCGGGCGAAACGGTGAAGTGCACGCTTACCTGGCCATTGTTCTCGCGGGCATAGAGGGCACCCTCGACCAGATGTTCCTCAAGGGGTGTGCGGGACGTTTTGTCATAGCGGTGGAACTTCAGCAATCCCTTGGGCAGGGCACCGTAGTTCAGCCCCTCGGGTTCGAGCATAGCCTTGGCCACGTCTTTGTAGCGGTCGGCACCGATCAGCTGGTGCACGCCCATATTGTACAACTTGTGGCAGGCTTCGTCCAAATCAGCAAAGAAGGCTGCGTCGTCGATACTTTCGAAGAACTTCTTCTCGAAATCTGTCTGCGGGATGCTGTAAGGTGCATCGACAAAGGCAAATACGTCCTTGAACATACGGCTGGCGGCCCCCGAAGCAGGCACGAACTTCACGACATGATGTCCGGGAGTAGCGGTATATTCGGCCCAGGCATTCAGATAGGCTTCCTGTTCCTCACTGCGGGGGATAAGGATGCCACGACCTGCGGCAGCGGCCGCACTAAGAGCCAGATAGGGGAAACCCTTGGCGAAGCAATCCAGCTGGGCTTGCAGTTTCTCTTCCGAAATGCCTTTCTTTTGCAAAAGGGCTTTGTCTTCAGCTGTGAGTTTCATAGTGTTATAGAGTTTAATATTAGATATAGTCGGTCCTGAAAATGCGCCGGACGAGATGCTGCGGGCGCACATTCCTTTGCAACGCCGTTATCGCGTCAAGCAACTTTGCAAAATTAGCGATTATTTTCAAGTACAATCTTTTTTACCGCCTTTTTTTAGTTACAAAGCTGCGAAGCACAAAAAAAGAGTGCGGAGCCACGATATCCTCGCAGAAACTGCCTACATTTGCAACACGATTTTAATTTTGAATAAAGCATGGTTTTAGCATCCCTTGCCGATGCAGCGCGCTACGAAGCCCTGCATCCGCTCCTGAAAAAGGCATTTGCCTACCTGCGCAGTCACGATCTGCGCCAAGTGCCCGCCGGGCGCATTTCCCTGGACGGCGATGCGCTGTACATCAACGTGGCCGACGCGACACTGCTTCCTGCCGAGGCACAAAAGTTAGAGGTGCATCGCGCCTATCTGGACATCCACGTGCCCCTGTCCGGCCCGGAAGTAATCGGCTGGCGCCATTTGTCCGACATCGATGTGCCGCCCGAAGCGCCCTTTGACGAAGCCGGCGACTTTGCCCTCTACGCAGCCCCCGCCTCCACCTACTTCACCGTGACGCCCGGCCAGTTTGCCATCGTATGGCCCGAGGACGCGCACGCGCCCATCCTTGGCACGGGCACCCTGCGCAAGGCCATTGTCAAGGTGCGGCTCTGAGGGAACAAGCACTTACCCGCCAAGGCCTAATCCTCCACCACTACCTCACTATGACAAAACGATTTGTAACGTATCTCGGAGGCCTGGTATTCCTAATTTGCACGGTTGCATGGTGCACCGACCAGTCGGAATTCCGGGAGCAGGCTTCCAACGCGGCCACAGCGTCGCAGGCGACAACCCAGGAAGAGGGAGCATCCCTCCCGGACGGGCCGGAAATCCCGGTGCGCACCGCCGGCACAAAGCACACGCAGACAATCCGGCACAAAGGCTACACACTCTCCTTTGACCCCCGGCACAACACGCCCGAATGGGTGGCGTGGGAACTGACGAGCCAAGAAGCCAACGGCACAAAGCCACGGGCCGACGAATTCCTGCCCGACCCCAATGTGGACGAGGCACACCGCGTCACCACCGAGGACTACAAGGGCTCGGGCTACGACAGGGGCCACATGATACCCGCCGCCGACATGAAATGGGACAGCCGGGCAATGGCCGAAAGCTTCTACATGAGCAACATCTGCCCGCAGGATCACAGCCTGAATGCCGGTTCGTGGGCCACACTCGAGAAGGCCTGCCGCCGATGGGCCACACAGGAGGGAGCCATCTACATAGTCTGCGGCCCGGTGTATGCCCCGGGAAAGACCCCGAAGCAGATTGGCAGAGAGCACAAGGTGGACGTTCCCGACGGCTTCTTCAAATGCGTCCTCTCCCTGTACCCGGGACAGGAGAAAGCCGTAGGTTTCTATTACGAAAACCGCAGCGGCAAGCAACCGATGGCGCAAACGGCGCTCACGGTGGACAGTGTGGAGCAACTGACCGGTCTGGACTTCTTCGCCAGTGTGCCCGACTCCATCGAGAACCGCGTCGAGGCGACTTTCTCGCTCAAGGCGTGGGAACGCGGTCCCAAAATGTACACCGCCCGGCCGGTTCGCATGCAGCAAGCCCTCTGCATTTCCCAAATGTTAAAACGCAGAAGGGGCGATTTGCTTTTCGCCGAAAAATGTTGTATATTTGCATTGCAGATATGGAGAAAGCCGCACCAACAGGGGCTTTCTCCTATTTTTTGTCCCTTTTGCAGCCACTACAGGCCGCTAAATGCCTACCACTAAGTCCGACTTAGTTTTTCGCAAGTGCCTTGTAGTTTTTTCTAAGTCCTTTGTAGTTTTGCGCAAGTGCCTTGTAGTGGCAAACGCCCCGCCGGCAAATTGTTGTCGGAGGTTAAAAACGTTAAATCTTCGCCGACGAAGGGCCTCGAAAATTGGCCTCTCGTCGGGGGAAACCGGGCAGGATTTCGCGGGACCTCTTCTGACCTATCGGCATCTCACTGATGGCGCAGAGCATTTGACTTCTCTCACCTTGCACTATCTTTACATAAAATAGGCTGCGGCTCGGCAGTACAAAGCTCAAAAACTGCGTCATAAGGCTGCGTGCTTCTCTCGCCTTGCACTATCTTTACATAAGATAGGCTGCGGCTCGGAAGAGCAAATCTGAAAAACTGCGCCATAAGGCTGCGTACTTCTCTCGCCCTGTGCTATCTTTACATAAGATAGGCTGCGGCTCGGAAGTACAAAGCTCAAAAACTGCGCCATAAGGCTGCGTACTTCTCTCACCTTGCGCTATCTTTACATAAGATAGGCTGCGGCTCGGAAGTACAAAGCTCAAAAACTCAGTTTTTGGCTTTGTACTTCTCTCGCCTTGCACTATCTTTGCACTAACATGACGAAAAAGGTAAAAAGAATAGGTAAATGGCTGCTGGCAATACTACTTGCGCCCTTCGCACTCGTATTGCTGCTGGCCTTGCTGCTCTATATTCCGCCCATCCAAAACTTTGTGGTGGACCGGGTAGCCGAGAGCCTCTCGAAATCCCTGCAGATGCAAATCCGCGTGGACAACGTGCGTCTGGCTTTCCCGCTCGATCTGGAGGTAAACGGCGTGTCGGCTTGCGATGCCGAGGGCGACACGCTGCTGGCCGTGAAGCAATTGCAACTTGACGTGCCCCTGCGACCCCTGTTCAGCGGACGTGTGGACGTGGACGGCTTTGCCCTGCGCGAGGCGTACGTCAACACCAAATCGCTCGTCGACGACACTTACCTGCACGGCACAGTGGGCGAAATGACTGCCTCGCTGCACGGTGTGGAGTGGCAGACGGAACGCGTCCTGCTGGACGATGCTCTGCTGCGAAACGCCAACCTGGACATCGCACTCAGCGATACGGCGCGCCAAGACACCACGACAACGCCCTCGAAATGGCATATTACCACGCGACGCGTGGTGGTGGAAAACTCGTCCGTCCGCCTGTCGCTCCCGGGCGACTCGATGCGCCTGCATGTGGGCATGGGACGCGCCGAACTGCTGGACGGCACCTTCGACATGGGACGCAGCGACTACGCCATACGCTCCTTTAATATTAAGAAAGGACACCTGCGCTACGCTACCCGCGCCACGGAATGGCTGCCGCCCCGAGGCAATACGGCCTATAGCCTGTGCCCGCCACTGCCGTGGGACACACTGACACCGCCGCCCACCGGCGTAGACCCCACACGGATTGACGTGACCGACCTGCACCTGCAGATTGACACCCTCCGCTATACGGCGGACGGCGTCCTCAGCTTGAGGCTGCGCGAACTGGGATTTGCGGAACATTGCGGCCTGCAGTTGCGCGAGGGCAGCGGACGGGTGTGGATGGACAGCACTTGCCTGCGCCTGCACGGCCTACATCTGGCCACGGCCCACTCGCGGGTGGAGGCCGACGTGGACTTCCCCTTTACCAGCCTGGATGAAGGCAGCGCGGCCACCTGTCGCGCCACGCTCACTGCGACCATCGGCGCCGGCGACGTGCGGATGGCGGCCCACGGATGGCTGCCGCAGTCCCTGTTGCGCCCCCTACCCGATAGCGACCTCACGCTGACGGCCTCGCTGACGGGCAACGCCGAAGCGATGCGGCTGAACCTGCTGCAGGCGCGCTGGCCGGGCATCCTCAGCATGGACGCCGACGGCACTATCGACCGCCTGTGGCGCAACGACCGCGCGGCAAAGCTGAACTTTGACCTGCGAATGCACCGCTTCGCCCCCGTGGCCGCATTGCTGCCGCGCGAGGTCACCTCTACCGTCCACATACCCGACAACACCCGCCTGTGGGGCACAGCCGAAATGGACGGCGACGCCTATGCCGCCCGTCTGGACGCCACGGCACGGGCCGGACGGATGCGCCTGACGGCAACAGCCCATACGAAAGCCGAGACCTATCGCCTGCAACTCACTGCCAAGGGCTTCCCCGTGGGCGATTTCCTGCCCGGCATGGGTCTGGGTGCTCTCACCGGCGAAGTCAGTGCCGACGGC
>SFCP01000105.1 GCA_004558535.1 Bacteroidales bacterium
TTCATCGACATAGACCTTGGGCAGAGGATTGAAGTTGTTGTCGACATGCTCTATGCACGGTTCGAGCATACGCTTCAGACAGTAGAGAATTTGCGAAAGGTTGTTGCAGCCCAAATGGAACCATGTGTTCTTCTCGACAGCCTGCAAGTAGTCGATACGGCGCATACCCAAAATCTCCTTGCGGCGATAGCGCTTCCAGTAGGCCTTTTCGTCCTCGATAGTGGCGGTGGCGTGGCGCAGTGCCTTGATATTCTCAAACATCAGGCCGTTGGTGATATTGCGGAACGTCTCGCGCGAGAAGTTTATCATCTCCACCTGCGTGCTGCTCACGTGCTTACGCAGCAAAGTCCAGGCTTCCTCCTTATCATGGGTGCGCACAAGCTGACGGAACAAGGTGTCAATGGTTTCTGCCTCCTGTTTCTTCTTGAACTTGCGGTTGTTGTTGATCAGCACCGTCACCAAGACACCAATTACCAGCAACATGGCGATGCCTCCACCGAAGTGGTTGAGCGTCGCAATCAGGTAGCTCATGATAAAGGCGGCTCCGGCGGTGATAAACCAGCCACCGATGACCGATATGACGCCGGTAATGCGATACACCGCCGTCTCGCGGCCCCATGCACGGTCGGCCAAAGATGTACCCATGGCCACCATAAACGCTACATAGGTGGTGGAGAGCGGCAACTGCAACGTGGTACCGACTACAATCAGCAAGCCGGCCAATACAAGGTTGACAGAAGCACGCACAAGGTCGAAAGCCACGCCTTCGTCCAATTGAACTGCCTCGGCATCGAAGCGCGTGTTCACCCAATCCTTCAGGCGGGTAGGCAGATAGCGCGTCACGACACCTGTCGTATTGAGTACGCTGCGCACGGTCTTGCGGGCAATCTTCGAAGAGCTGAACACTTCCTCACTGCTGTCCTGACGGGACAGATTGACGGTAGTTTCCACCACTTTCTGTGCTTTCTTGGAAGTACAAATCGCGATGGTCATAATCGTGCCGGCCGCGATGAGGAACCACTGCTTGCCCGGCAGACTGGACTCTCCGGCCAAGACCACCATTTTATACTGCTCGGCATCGACGCCGTCACCATGCCGGGTGAAGTCCAGGAAAGATTCCAGACCGGCAAGGGGCGTACCGATAAAGTTGACAAGGTCGTTGCCGGCAAAAGCCATGGCCAAGGAGAAAGTACCGAAGAGTACGACAATCTTGAATATGTTGACGCGCAACAAATGCAGGATTTCCATCAAAATGGTAAAGGCCAAGAGGCAAATAGCCAAGATGGCCAAACGATGATCGGCTATCCACTCCTGCGTCCAACCCATAGAAACCAGCAATTTGGAGTTCTTCAGACCGCTGACCAGCAGGAAGTAGAAAATGGAAGTGACGGAAATGCCACCAAACAAGGCCACCGTCCAACGCAGGTGCTTCTTATAATTGAATGTAAACACGACACGCGCTATCCACATCACGATAAAGCCAAATACAAAGGCTATCGCCACACTCAGGAAGATGCTGATAATCACCGACAAGGCTTTGTCCGTATTGATCAGCTCCGCATAGGTCAGCGCACCGCTGCCCCACATCTTCGACATAGCCAAGGCTGAACTACCACCTAACAGACCAAACACCATGGAAACGGTCGTGGAGGTCGGCATGCCCAAGGTGTTGAAAATGTCGAGCAGAATGACATCCGTAGCTGCTACACCGAGGAAAATACACATTACATCGTCCAGCGTATAATAGACCGGGTTGAGAATGCCATGGCGGGCAATGTCCATCATACCGCTACTGGTCGAAGCGCCGACAAAGATACCGATCGCTGCAACGATGAGAATGGTGCGAAACTTGGAGGCTTTTGCTCCTACGGCGGGGCTTAAAAAATTTACTGCGTCATTGGCTACACCCACAGAGAGGTCGAATGTGGCCAAAATAAAAAGGAATACCAGGATTCCAAGATAAAAAAGGTCCATCAGCAAAAGGGCATATTGGTTTCTGCTTGCAAAGATAAGCCAATCTTTATATTGTTACCTAATGTTTCCTAAAATTTTTCACGAAAGTAGGAAGTAGTTTTTTTTCGAAAGCGTCTGTTCTCACTATTAATGCACAGAAATAGAAATACTTACGCAATAGATGGATAAAACAGGTAAGTCTTTCGGTCGCACCAGCCCTCACGATCGCCGCGCACAATGTTAGACACGGCTGCCACGTCAGTAGTCTGTCCCGCGGCGTTTACCAATCGTATACCGTCGGAGTGGGTGGCGTACATCTCCTTGTGCACCACTTTTGTCCGGACGAAATAATCCACCTCTTCCGGCTGTAGGCCATATTTGGCGGCTACACTGTCACGGATACGTCCTACATAATCGTCCGGCACCTCACCCTCGAATACCTCTGCCTTGTGCAAGCGGCGCTCCACAAAGCCCGCAGAAAGCAGCGAAAGCACCCTGTCATCGTGATGCCGCCACACCTTGACGGCGGAGACGAGGTCGCTGTCGTCCAAGTCGGCAAAGTAATGCAGCGCATCCGCATCCTGCAATAAATCAGGCCGTTCCCCTCCCCGGCGCAGGAAGTACAGCAGCGATGGAGAAGCATATAGTGGTTCTCCGGCACGCGCCAATTCCATCGCACGATGCAGCGCTGACCGCAACATCTCCTCGGCTGCCACCGCAGTCTTGTGCAGATACACCTGCCAGTACATCAGTCGCCGCGCCATCAGGTAGTGCTCTACCGTATATATACCCTTGGCATGCACCGCCAAGTGATCATCGACCACCTCCAGCATTTTGATAATCCGCGCCGCCCCGATATTTCCCTCTATGACGCCGGTAAAGAAACTGTCACGGCACAGGTAGTCCAGCCGGTCCATATCCAGCTGACTGCAAATCAACTCATGCAGAAATGCCTTGGGATGCTCGCCGCGCATCACCTTGATGGCCAGCCCCAACTCCCCGTGCAGATCCTCGTTCATCTGCTCCATCATCCGCAAGGAGAGGGCTTCGTGTGTCACACCAGGCGTCAGGACCTGCTCCAATACGTGGGAATAGGGCCCATGTCCCACATCGTGCAACAGAATGGCCACCTCGGTTGCTTCTACCTCGGCGTCAAAGAGAAATTCGCCTTTCTCCATCAACACGCGCAGCGCTTCCTGCATCAGGTGAAAGGCACCCAGCGAATGTTGCTTCCGGGTATGTACTGCGCCCGGGTAGACCATCGAAGCCATCCCCAATTGGCGTATGCGCCCTAAGCGCTGGAAATAGGGATGGTCTATCACTGCGCAAAGCAGGCCGCGGGGAATGCGCGTAAACCCATAGACAGGGTCGTTTATAATCATGCTGTCAGTTGCCATTTTCGCTTGTAATGTTTTTGAAAGATGTACAAACTTACACTTTTCCGCGCTTCAGACAAAACGATACGGAATTTATTCGTACTTTTGTGCTCCGAAAACTATCAATATCACAAGATATGCTGACCATCAAACAAATCACTGACGACAAGGAAGCCGTCATCCGTGGCTTGGAAAAGAAACATTTCCCCAATGCCCGTCAAGTTATCGACAAAGTGATCGAGATTGACAACCAACGCAAGGCCGCACAGGCGCAAGCAGACCAGATGCTGGCCTCACTCAAGGGCCTTTCGAAACAAATCGGCGCCCTGATGAAAGAGGGGAAAAAGGAAGAGGCAGCGGCTGCCAAGCAGCAAGTGGAACAGATAAAGAAGCAGGCTGCTGACTTCGACGAACTGAAGAAAAAGGCCGAAGAGGAACGCACGCAGTTGCTCTACACCGTGCCCAACGTACCCTATGACCTTGTGCCCGAAGGCAAGTCGGCCGAAGACAATGTCGTAGTAAAAACAGGCGGACACGACACCGTTCTGCCCGAAAACGCACTTCCTCACTGGGAACTGGCCAAGAAATACAACCTGATAGACTTTGACTTGGGCGTGAAAATCACCGGTGCCGGTTTCCCCGTCTATATAGGACAGGGCGCTCGGCTGCAGCGTGCACTCATCAACTTCTTCCTCGACGAAGCCCGCGCTGCCGGTTACACCGAAATCATGCCACCGACCGTCGTGAACGCAGCTTCCGGCTACGGAACCGGACAGCTGCCCGACAAGGAGGGACAGATGTACCACTGCAACGCCGATGATCTCTACCTCATCCCCACCGCTGAAGTTCCTGTCACCAATATTTATCGCGACGTCATCCTCAGCGAAAAGGACCTGCCCATTAAAAACTGCGCCTATACGCAATGTTTCCGCCGCGAAGCCGGCAGCTATGGCAAAGACGTTCGTGGACTGAACCGACTGCACGAATTTTCCAAAATAGAAATCGTTCGCATCGACACCCCCGAGCACTCAGAGGCTTCCCACCAGGAGATGCTGAACCACGTCGAGGGCCTGCTGCAAAAACTGGAGCTGCCCTATCGCATCCTTCGCCTTTGTGGTGGCGACATGAGCTTCACTGCTGCCATCTGCTACGACTTCGAGGTTTACAGCGAAGCCCAGCAGCGCTGGCTGGAAGTTAGTTCGGTATCCAATTTCGACAGTTATCAGGCCAACCGCCTGCAGTGCCGTTATCGTAGCGCTGAGACGGGAAAGATCCAGCTGGCCCACACGCTGAACGGCTCCGCCCTGGCTTTGCCGCGCATCGTCGCTGCGCTGCTCGAAGACTTCCAGACGCCCGACGGCATACGCATTCCCCGCGCGCTTCAACCCTATATGGGATGCGACATGATTAAATAAAATCCCCGGCTGGCGCCATACAAACAACAATCGGGCTGTACCCCTGCATGGGAGGCAGCCCGATTTTCATGGTTATACGTCAGCCGTCGGATTCTGCCGTCCGTACGGCTACTTTGCCCGCCCTGCTTCATTCGTCAAAGGCAGTTCCAGGCAATCAAGCAACTCCTCGGGACGATGGATCAGGACGTCGGGCGACAGGCTGCGCAGGTAATCCTCATCGCGAAAGCCCCAAGTCACACTGACGCAGGGCACCGCAGCACGACGGGCCGTTTCGATGTCCACCTCGCTGTCTCCGACGTACAGTGTCTGCTGCGGAGTTCCACCCAAGTCGTACATAGCGCGAATGACCGCGTCAGGGTGCGGTTTGCGACGCACCGTCTCGCTTTCTCCCACCGCAATGGAAATAAAATCATGGAAGAAGTGCGCACTTAGTTCGCTGACAGCCGGTTGCAACTTGTTGGAAACAATGGCCATCCGCACATCCCGACGCTTCAGGCCGGCCAGCGTCTCCATGATGCCGGGGTAGGGGCACGTCCGGTCCATGCAATGCTGCACATAGTGCTCGCGAAAAGTCCGGAATGCAGTCTCCGACAGTCCCTCATCGGTGCCCTCAGGGACCGCACAACGCATCAAACTTCGTATTCCGTTCCCTAAAAAATGGCGTATCTCGTGGGTAGGTCGTTCGGGTAAGCCATGCCGGCGCAGCGCATAGTTGACAGACGAAGCCAAGTCCGCCAGCGTGTCCAGCAAAGTCCCGTCCAGATCAAAAATAACAATATCTTTCTTCATAAGGCAAGGGGGAGCAGTTGGTTAGGAGTGGGTACAGTTTATCGGAAACAAGAGGGCGCAAATAGCAAGCGTGTATGGAGAGGGGGAAGCTCCCCATCCGTTCACGAGGGAAGCCGTTCACGGCAACCACATTCGAGGTATCGGCAGACGGCGGCGGCGGGGCGGCGTACAGGTGCAGCGGGCGAGGCGGCGGAGACGGCGGGGCGGCGTACAGCTGCGGAGGGCGAGGCAGCGGCGACGGCGGGGCAAACATCCCGCAGGCTTACAAAAGAATCGGGTCAACCCATCCTGAAGGAGAGTCGACCCGAAATGTTTATTTTGAGCCTCTTGTCGGATTCGAACCAACGACCCCGAGATTACAAATCACGTGCTCTGGCGAGGCGGGTGGGTAAGCTCTCTGCATCGCGCCGCTACAACCAACTACCTTTGCTGCGGTCAAGCCCTGGAGGATTCGAAGGGAGCTGGCCGTGCAGCACTTACCCGTTTTTGCGATGCAAAGGTAGGCAGATATTTTCAAGCAGCCAAGCAAAAAGTGATTTTTTTCGCGCGAAAGCGCTGTTTTCGGATTTTTCGGGGCACGCGGAGAGGCAGACGGCGACTTTTAGCCCTTGCGGAAAAGCCCCTGACACCCACCTATCTGTCATCGCCCTGCGGGGAATAGGTCTGGCTCTCCCGGATAAGGGCGGCATAGAGGGGGCTGCAGCAAAGCGTTTGGGGATGGCCCACCAGGAGGAACTGTTTCCGGGCACGGGTGACGGCAACGTTGAGTTTGCGGTCCACCATCGTCCCCTCGACAGCGACGGGGGCGGACAGCATCCCCATGGCGTAGGGGCGGCTGA
>SFCP01000106.1 GCA_004558535.1 Bacteroidales bacterium
GGACGGGTCAGTCCCATCAGCACCCGGTTGACCTTTGAAGAACTGGCAGTCCTCTTTGAGGGCAGCACGGCCAGTGGTGCAGAACGGGCCTACCGTAAAGCCGTGGATCATTTGGCCTGTCTGCTGACAGAAGCCGGAGTGCTTCACATGATTCGGCTGAAACGCAAATCCCAGACCAAACGCAAAAAGAAAATCGCCGCCGCTGTCTACCTGTATCAGGTGGACAACGACGGCGAATGGGGTGAGATTTCGTTTGATTTTGAGGCTGGAACAGCGGAGATCATCCGGTTGGCAGAGTGGGATACGACGGTAAGTAAGAAATTTGCAAAACAGGCAATCTATCATCTGCAAACTTCTCCAAATCATAATCTGCCCAAAGATGGGATAATGATATTTGAAATATGATTCCCATATTTTAAGGCTGAATATCTTCCACCTTGTTTGTCGTCGTGCAGTTCTTTATACAGACGATCCGCCAAAGCTCTCATCACAGCCTGATACTTATCTGCATCCAAGAAGATCTGCTCATATGCTGCGGTGTTCTCCATATAAGCTTTCTGTGCAGTTGTACCAAAAATCCCCGGGAAAAGACTTCTCTCATATACTTGGCGATCCTCGGTCTTTGCGGCTTTTTTGCTTTAGAATCCTTGCGCTTTTTTTGATACAGCGTATCAACCATTACACGGTCTGCATCTGTGAATTCACCATAGAATTCTTCATTGATGCGCTGAATGATCTCGTCCAATGGACTGGTACGATCTTTTTGACCACCAGCTCGTTTTGGCTGAGTCGGTTTCCAAGATCCAGGCTTGCTTTCAAGTTCGATTGCACCTTCGTATGTCTTTTCCAGACGATAATATTCCAGCTTGACTCTATTATCAAGGTCAAATGGCTGTACGGGATCGGAGGGAAGCAACTTTGCCAAGTAAGAGCAGAAAACATACTCTTTGTGCAGTTCCTTATCGAACATACGGGTAATTTGAGAAATGTAATTATATGCCTCCCTTTTTTCATCCATTACCACCGGCTCTTGACCTTGCGGACGTCGATGTGCGTAAAGCTTTTGTAGATACCGATGCCGCCGGTGCCAGGCAACAGCGTCCCCGCATAGGCGGCCACCTGCGCGGTGTTACGCCCTGGATGGTGACATCCGCTGCCAGGCCGTACTTATCTGGATGAATACTGCTTCCGTTTCAACCGCCGTATGACTGGCAATCAGATATTCCACCGCTTAGCCAGAGCTGTTGCTACTTCTTTTGGTATACTGAGTCAAGCCGATAAGCATTAAAAAATATAACAATTCTTTTTCAAGCAAGCGCTTGATTTGTTTCGAAAAATATGATAGCCTACTATAGAAACACTGGTCAGTGTACAGAAAGGGAGGGTGCGTCTTGAGGGAAGAAAAGAAAACCGTAAAGAGACAGGAGGTTGTTGGCGTCTGCCTCGACTGCTTTGTTGAAAAGGGGCTGACTGTTGCCACTACAAAAGACCTCTGTACAGCAGCAAAGCTGCAAAACGGCGGCATCTATTATTACTTCTCCACCAAAGAGGAAATCGTTCTTGCCTGTGCCGAGGAAGCAATCAGCCGAATTGAAAGAAGTGCGTTCGACATCGTGCTGGAGGACATCAGCGACGTCAAGGGCATGATGGAGCGTTTAGGCGTGCTGGCGGACAAAATGTCGCCCACCATGCGCTTTCTGGTCAGCGTGTGCGTGTCACAGGAATACGGGGAAAAGGTAAAGCCCGCCCTCAGTCGGCTCGCGGCAAGATACCCCTATTACACGGAAAAAATCGCGGAGATCCTGGGCTGTACGCAGGACGAGGTGGAGCCGTTCGTCCACCTGTCGATCCTCGCCCTCAACAACTATATGATCTTTGCCGAGCGAGCGCTGTTTGACCCGCAGATCAAAGCGGCAAAAAAAGAGCTGCTGCGGCTTGCCGCAAGGAAGAAAAAGGAGGTCGATCCGTAAGCGCCGCGCAAAAAAACACAACGTCCCGGAAAATAATCTGAATTTGAAAAGAATAAATGAGGAGAAAAACATGAAAAAACCGCTTGCGATCCTTCTATCGCTGCTGACGCTGCTTTCCTGCGGGCTTCTTTCTGCCTGCTCTGCCGAAAAAACACAGCCGGATACAGACGCCGTGTGGGAAACGGTCAGCGAGGCATACATCTATGCGTTCCCGCTGGTGCTTACCGACGCGACCAAAACACTATCGACCAACACAGACGGAACCATGACCGGCCGTGCGCCCGTCAATCAGTTCAACCACGCGAAAAAACTGGCGGATGCTTCTTTCCGTACCGTTGTAACGCCGAATGTCGATACGGTCTACTCTCAGGCGTGGCTCAACATCAGCACGGAGCCTATAATCTACGTCCTGCCGGAAGCGGACCGCTTCTGCAATGTGCAGCTTCTGGACGCCTGGACGAACACCGCCGCCGTACTGGGCAAGGCGGGTGCTTATGCCATCACGCTTCCCGGCTGGGAGGGCGAGCTGCCCGACGGAGTGACGCGCGTGGACGTGCCGACCGCAACGGTGTGGTCGATTGCCCGCACCGTGCTGTCCGGAAACGAGGATCTGCCCAACGTCTATGCCATTCAGGAGCAAATGCAGCTTCTGCCGCTTTCGGCTTACGTGCAGGGAGGCGAGTATGCTGCACCAAAGGGAACGTATACGGTGGAAAATGACTTCGTTCCCGTGAACAAGGTTCTTTCCATGACGCCGACAGAGTTTTTCAATACGGCGAATGCTTTGATGCAGGCCAACCCGCCCGCTGACGCTGACGGGGAGCTGTTGAAGAAGCTCTCTGCCATCAATGTGGGCGCGGGTATGACCTTCGATGCTTCCCTCTTGGGCGAGGGCGCTGCTGAACGCTGGACACAGATGCTTCAGCAGCTTCGCTCCACGCTTGCCGCCGACGGTGCAAAGTACGCCCAGCAGCTTGGTCAGTGGATTTACTACGGCAGACCCATCGGGGATTTTGGGACAGAATATACCTACCGTGCCATGGTCGCGCTGGTGGGATTGGGGGCCAACACAGTGGATGTCGCAATTTATCCCAAAACCACCGTGGATCAGAACGGCGAAGCGTTGACCGGTGAAAAGGCCTATACGCTCCACTTTGATACCCTTCCTCCAACCCTGGAGGGCGGCTTCTGGTCTGTTACCGCCTACGGCGAGGATGATTTCCTTATCGACAACTCGATCGACCGCTACTGCATCAACGACCGCTCTGCATTTAAGCTGAACGAGGACGGCACGCTGGATATTGTCCTGTCAAAGGAAGCGCCGGAGGATACTTCGAACTGGCTGCCTGTTTCCGACGGAGACTTCCACCTGTTCATGCGGATTTATCTGCCAGATATGACCGCGCTGGATACCTGGCAGCCCCCGGTCATCCGTGAACAATAAAAAGTAAAAGAGGAGGAACAATTTATGAAACGTATTACAGCTTTGCTCCTTACAGCGGCGCTGTTGCTGACCTGTACCGCCTGTACACAGGCGGGAAAAGCAAATCTCGGCTTGACCGCAGAGGTCAAGCCCGCAACGGACTTCACGGCCAAGTCAAATGCCGCAGTTTACGATAAGCTCGACTTTAACGACAAACAGGAATACGAATTTGCCACGCGCGGCCTGATCGACGCGCCGGAAACGCTGGAGCTGAAGGACAAGGAGGGGAACATCCTCTGGAGCCAGGAGGCCTACGCCTTCCTCGACGAATACGAAAAGGCTCCCGACAGCGTAAACCCCAGTCTGTGGGAGAATACCAAAAACAACCATGTCTATGGGCTTTTCGAGGTGTCCGACGGCATCTATCAGGTGCGCGGCTATGATATGGCAAACCTCACCGTTGTCAAGGGCGATACTGGCTGGATCGTCTTCGACACTCTGATGAGCGTCGAGTGTAGCCAGGCGGCGATGCAGCTCATCGAGAAAAATCTGGGCAAGTTCCCGGTGAAGGCCGTCATTATCTCCCACTCCCACGCTGACCACTTCGGCGGCATTGCCGGCGTGATGGAGGAGGCGGACAAGGCGGACCCCTCGCTGTCCATTGAGGAGCAGCTTGCCAGCGGCAAGATTCCGGTCATCACCCCCGAGGGCTTTACCGAGCATTCCGTCAAGGAAAACGTCTACGCGGGCAAAGGCATGGGCCGTCGCTCCAATTACCAGTACGGCGTGCTCCTGACCCCCGGCGTGACGGGGAAGCTTGCCCAGGGCATCGGTATGGGCCAGTCCACCGGCACGGTCTCCTTCTTTACCCCCAGCTATGAAATCCGGCAAACCGGTGAAACCGTGACCATTGACGGCGTGGAACTGGAGTTCCAGCTCACCCCCGGCACCGAAGCCCCCGCGGAAATGAACACCTGGCTGCCCCAGTACAAGGCCCTCTGGCTGGCTGAGAACTGCAACGGAACGCTCCACAACCTCTACACGCTGCGGGGCGCCGAGGTGCGGGACGGCGCGGCCTGGGCAAGCTACCTGACCGAGGCAATCTCCCGCTACGGCAAGGACGTGGCCGTCAGCTTCCAGTCCCACAACTGGCCCCACTGGGGCAACGCCGTCGTAAACGACTACCTGGTCAATACCGCGGCGGTTTACAAGTACATCAACGACCAGACCCTGACCTATATCAATCAGGGCTACACCAGCGATGAGATCTCCAACATGATCGAGCTGCCAGAGGCGCTGAACAAAATCTGGTACACCCGCCAGTATTACGGCACGGTGGCCCACAATGCCAAGGCGGTCTATCAGAAGTTCATGGGCTGGTATGACAGCAACCCCGTCAATCTGAACCCCCTCACGCCCAGCGACAGCGCGAAGAAATGGGTGGAGTATCTGGGCGATACCGACAAGGTGCTGCAAATGGCAAAGGAAGACTTTGACAAGGGTGAGTACCAGTGGGTCGCGGAGGTCACGAACACCCTCGTCTTCGCCGATCCTTCCAACACCGACGCGCGGCTGCTCTGCGCCGATGCCCTGGAGCAGCTTGGCTATCAGGCAGAATCCGGCCCGTGGCGCAACGAATACCTGACCGCAGCTCAGGAGCTGCGCCATGGCAATGCCAATTTCACCGCTTCCACCAAGAGCACCGGCTCCATGATCAAGGCCCTTTCCGCCCCCATGCTCTTTGACTACATGGCCATTGTCATGGACAAGGCGGCCCTGGCAGACTACGACTTCATCATGAATGTGTCGCTGCCCGACGTGGGTGAGCAGCATATGCTCCGGGTGAAAAATGGGGTGATTCTGGTGTACGCGAATACCCTGTCTGAGGAAGCGGATGTCTCCATCACCTGCCCGAAGGACGCCCTCTTTGCCATCCTGACCAACAACCGGGAGACGGTGGCGCAAGCCGTCCGGGTCGAAGGCAGGGCCGAGCTGCTGGCCCTGATGATGGAGCATATGAACCAGTTCCCCATCAACGGAACCAACCCCTTCAATATCATCGAGCCGTAACGGCTTCGCAGGGCAGCCTGACGGAAGTCGCAGGTGATCTGTGGGCGATCACGGAGGAAATATGAGGTTCGCGTAATCATCGCAGACGGCGGTGCGTTCGATCTGAGCGATACTGAAAAGGAGGTCAAAATCTCCGTTGTGCTCGTAAAGTGAGCCGTGCCCGCCGGTACCCTCAAGGGAACTGACGACTGGCGGATGCCGAAGTCTCGCCGCCTCCATGCGTAGCTCGTCACGATGCTGTACCGGCCGTTGAATAAGCAAGTTACACGAAACATATGAAAATGCCGCCAGTTTTCACCGGAAAACGGGCGGCATTACATATCTGCACACACAAAATCCATCAGCCGACAAAGTGAAATTTTAATTACTTCCTTATCACTGTTAAGCTAAGG
>SFCP01000107.1 GCA_004558535.1 Bacteroidales bacterium
AAAAGTGACGGAAATATGGCAAAATGACTTAGATTACCAAAAATAATAGTCCATTTACTTGGACTGCAACATAGAAAAACCGGAAAAACCCCTTGTGCCAGATGCAAAATGTCTCTTACGAGCCATGGACGCTGTAGCCGTCTGAAAATCCCTCGAGCAAGCTCGGGTATTTTCAGACGGCTACATCATCCCCCCTGTCGGGTTTTGCATCCAGCACAAGGCGATAAACAAAAAAAACAAACCTTTTCCTCTGTAAAAATACAGCTGTCCTCCATGACAATAACCCTTGTCCTCGGTAACAATGCAGCTGTCCTCCGTGACAGTGACCCTTTCCTCTGTAACAAGAAATCCTTGTCTTCCGTAACAGTGATGTTGTATAAAAATTCCGTTCTTGAGGTGGGCACATTTACCATGTACCTCTACCCATAGAATGTTTTTTGTTTATCGCCTTGCAGAGGATGGATGCCTTCTGTAAGAAGGTGATGGCAGGCTTTCGGTTTGGGCGTTAAGAGCTTGCTCTTATAAGACCAAACTGAAAACCTGACAGCAGGGCGCAGCCCCATCCTCTGCAAGGGGTTTTTCCGGTTTTTGTCTTTTCCAACAGACACAGAACAAGCGGACTCCCGGTTTTTGCCTTTTCCTGGGGCTGTAAAATATGATAGGGAACCCCGCGAAATGAAACAGGGGGCCGGAGGGAGCGTTCGGGAACAAGATATTCCCACGCATCCCCTCCGGCCCCCGGCCTTGCAAGGCTGTGCCCTGTTTATTCGTTGGCGAAGCTGAGTACCTCGCCTGCGGCATGCACCACGATGGGGCGTCCCTTGTCGACTGCGCCCGAGAGCAGGGCACGGCTGAGGTCGTTCAGGAGCAACCGCTGCAGGGCGCGCTTCACAGGACGGGCACCAAACTCGGGGTCAAAGCCTGCGCGGGCTACCAAAGCCAAGGCATCGTCGGCCACCCGCAGCTGCACATCCTGCTCGGCCAAGCGGCGCGTGATGCAATCCACCTGCAAGCGGACCACCTGTCGTATTTCGGCTTCGGTGAGCGGGTGGAACAGGATGATGTCGTCGATACGGTTGAGAAATTCCGGGCGGATGGTTTGTTTCAACATATCCAGTACGCCCTTCTTGGTCTCCTCGAGCATAGACGCCGGCAGGCTGCCGTCCGCGCTGCGACCTGCTTCATCAAAACGATGCTGTATGTAGGTCGAGCCCAAGTTGCTGGTCATGATGATCAGCGTGTTCTTGAAGTTGACCACACGGCCTTTGTTGTCGGTCAGTCGCCCGTCGTCGAGCACTTGCAGCAGGATATTGAACACGTCGGGGTGCGCCTTTTCGATTTCATCGAAGAGCACGACACTGTATGGCTTGCGCCGTACGGCTTCGGTCAGTTGGCCGCCCTCGTCGTAGCCGACATATCCCGGAGGCGCGCCGACCAGTCGCGACACACTGTGCTTCTCCTGATACTCGCTCATATCTATTCGCGTCATCATGTTCTCGTCGTTGAACAAATACTCGGCCAGTGCCTTGGCAAGCTCCGTCTTGCCCACGCCGGTCGTACCCAGGAAGATGAAGGAGCCGATGGGGCGCTTCGGGTCCTGCAGTCCGGCACGGCTGCGACGCACAGCGTCACTCACGGCCGTGATGGCCTCGTCCTGTCCGACGACACGCCGGTGCAGTTCGTCCTCGAGGTGGAGCAGTTTCTCGCGCTCGCTCTGCAGCATCCGGCTAACGGGGATGCCCGTCCAGCGGCTGACGATGTCGGCAATGTCGGCCGCCGTCACTTCCTCGCGCACCATGGCATCGCCTCCCTGTCGGCTGTGCAGCAGTTCCTCGGTGCTACGGATGTTGTCCTCAAGGGACTTCAGCCGGCCGTAGCGAATTTCGGCCACGCGGCCGTAATCGCCCTCTCGCTCGGCCCGTTCGGCCTCGAAGCGCAGTTTTTCGATTTCCTGTTTGCTGGCTTGGATTTGCGCCAACAGTCCGCGCTCGCCCTCCCATTTGGCCCGCAGGTCCTTTTCGCGTTCTGAGAGCTCGGCAATCTCGCCTTGCAAGTGTTCGAGCTTCACTTTATCTCCCTCGCGCTTGATGGCCTCGCGCTCAATCTCGAGCTGGCGCAAGCGGCGGGTGATTTCATCCAATTCCTCGGGCTGCGAGTCACGCTCCATCCGCAGTCGGGCGGCGGCTTCGTCCATCAGGTCGATGGCCTTGTCGGGCAAGAAGCGATCGGCGATATAACGGTGCGACAGCGTGACGGCAGCGATGAGGGCATCGTCCTGAATACGCACCTTGTGGTGGTTTTCGTAGCGCTCCTTCAGTCCGCGCAGGATGGAAATGGCGTCCTCCGGCGAGGGCTCTCCCACCAAGACCGTCTGGAAACGTCGCTCCAGCGCCTTGTCCTTTTCAAAATACTTCTGATATTCGTCCAGGGTCGTAGCACCGATGCTGCGCAGTTCGCCGCGGGCCAGCGCAGGTTTCAGGATGTTGGCAGCGTCCATCGCACCCTCGCTCTTGCCGGCTCCCACCAAGGTGTGTATTTCGTCGATGAAGAGGATGATGCGGCCTTCGGCTTGGGTAATCTCGTTGATGACGCTTTTCAACCGCTCTTCAAACTCGCCCTTGTACTTTGCACCGGCGACCAAGGCGCCCATGTCGAGGGAGAAGAGTTGCTTGTCTTTGAGATTTTCGGGTACGTCGCCCCGAACAATTCTTTGCGCCAATCCCTCGACGATGGCCGTCTTTCCGGTGCCCGGTTCGCCGATGAGGATAGGATTGTTCTTCGTGCGGCGCGACAGGATCTGCAGCACACGGCGGATTTCCTCGTCGCGGCCGATGACGGGGTCGAGCTTGCCCTCGCGGGCCTCGGCCACCAAATCGCGGGCGTACTTTTGCAGGGCTTGGTAGGTCTCTTCGCTCGAGGGGCTGTCAGCCTTGCGCCCGCCGCGCAACTCGGCGACAGCTGCCCGAAGGGCTTTCGCGGTCAGTCCGGCATCGAGCAGCATCTGCTGCGCCGTGCTTTTCACCTCGAGCAAGGCTTCGAGCAGCGCCTCCAAGCCCACGTAGCTGTCGCCAGCGGCTTTTGCGATTTCCTGTGCCTTGAGCAACACGCGATTGGCGTCATTGTCCAAATAAGGTTCGCCGCCCTGCACGCGCGGCATGGCCTGCAGCGCACTGTCCACAACTTGCCGCAGGCGCGCTTCGGGCACGCCGGCCTTGCCCAACAGGAACCGGGTCACATTCTCGCCCACCTCGAGCACACCGCTCAAGAGGTGCACGCTACCGACGGCTTGCTGTCCGCCGGCCGAAGCACGATCCACGGCATGGCGGACGGCTTCCTGTGCTTTGATGGTAAAATTATCAAATGTCATCGTGTCTTTATTTTTTTTGATTTATACTTTCTGCTATGCTGAAAGGCCGGGAGAGGGAACGGCCTTTGCCTACAAAGGCGACAAATCACTTGCCACGAGCCTGCCGGCCGACTTTCGTTGACATTCCTTTACCTTTCACGACTTTTTGTCAGCCCCGCAGGGCAAAGCGCCGGCCCATTCCTGCCATAATATCAGCCGAAAGGCAACTGCTGAACCCTTTCTAACTAAAAATTGGCGGTCGAAGCACACCGGCTTCCCGCATTTTTTTATACTTTTGCGCG
Source organism: Bacteroidales bacterium (assembly GCA_004558535.1). GTDB lineage: Bacteria > Bacteroidota > Bacteroidia > Bacteroidales > Bacteroidaceae > Alloprevotella. The sequence continues at coordinate 3,649 of SFCP01000107.1, forward strand.
GGTAACACTTATCTCTGACACTATGCTTATCATCGGAATTGCCGGAGGCACCGGCTCGGGAAAGACCACCGTGGTCCGTAAAATCGTGGAAAGCCTGCCCGAAGGCTCTGTGGCGGTCATACCGCAGGACTCCTACTACAACGACCAGTCGGCCCTGCCGCTGGCGGTGCGGAAGCTGACAAACTTTGACCACCCGGACGCCTTTGAGTGGCCGCTGTTGGCACACCAAATCGAGGAACTCAAGGCCGGACGTCCCATCGAGCAGCCTACCTACTCCTACATCACCTGCACAAGACTGCCGGGCACGGTACACGTGGAGCCGCACGACGTCATCATCGTAGAGGGCATCATGACGCTCTACGACAAAAACCTGCGCGACCAAATGGATCTGAAAATTTTCGTGGATGCAGAACCGGACGAACGCCTGCTGCGCGTCATCGTACGCGACATGGCAGAGCGCGGACACCCGCTGGAAATGCTGATTTCGAAATACCGCAATGTGCTGAAACCTATGCACGATGAGTTTATCGAGCCTACAAAACAATTTGCGGACATCATCATTCCCAACGGCGGCGATAACGATCGCGCCATCGCAATGATGCAACTATACATCCTGTCGGCCCTGCAGGAGCGGCGGGGCGGAAAATAATAGCCTTTCTTCGTTAGAAAATCGGATTGTTGATTTCAGTGCTCTGCTGCAAGGACGCGGTCCAGCCAAAGGGACAGACGGTGGCGGAGCTCTTCGATTTGTTGCGTTTTTTCATCGGAGGTGCCGTCGGGCAAAGGTATGGTGGTCAGACGGAGCAGGCGCACAGTGCTGCCGGAAAGGCCGGTGTGGATGCGCTCTTCGGCGGATTGCTGCGGCAAACTGTCCATTATAATTTCACCAAACAGGTCGCGCTGCTGCGGAGCTGCCATGGGACTGCCGTCCGGCCGACAATAACCGTCGCGGGTAAAGAATGTGTGAGACGTAGTCAGCAATGCCTCCGTCACTTCCCCGGGACTGACACGGAGGTCGAGCCACTGCAGCATCACACGGCTGAGCGTGGTGCAAACGTAGCGACATTCGTTGGCAGCATTGCGGTGACGGCCCTCGACGGGCGGCAAGAAGCGCTGCAGGAAGCCCTTGAGGATGGACACGCGATGTTCGCGGTCGGCGCCTGCCGGCGAATGTACGGAGGAGGGACACATATCGTTTGACATAGATTGCTGAAAAAAACACTTCTCCCACACTCTCACACAATTACACAGGAAGAAGCGCAAAACGCTGACTATTGGGTCATCGCATAAATGGCTTCGCGACAAGCCTCCATCAGCCATTTAGGCGTGGAGGTGGCTCCACAAATGCCCACACTGCCGGCTGCGCGAAACCACTCGGGACGTAGCGCCGAAGGACTGTCTGCCATATACGTGGCAGGGTTGATTTGCCGGCAGGCTTCGAAGAGTACGCGGCCGTTGCTGCTCTTCAGTCCGCACACAAAGACGACCACGTCGTGGCGCGAGGCAAAACTGCGCACGTGGGGCAAGCGATTGGCCACCTGGCGGCAAATGGTGTCGAAATAGCGGAAGCCTGCGCCACCGTGGATACGCCGACTGATATACTCCACGACCTCGCGAAATCCCTCCAAAGGCTTTGTGGTCTGACTAAACAGACAAATGTCGCGCGCGAAGTCGAGCACGTCCTCGGCTTCACTTGCCTGCTCGATGACGATGGCTGTTCCCTCGGTCTGACCTACCAGTCCCAACACTTCGGCATGGCCGGGCTTCCCATAAATGACGATTTGGGGATGACCGGGTTCCTCGTAGACCCGACGGATGCGACGCTGCAACTGCAACACGACGGGACAGGTGGCATCTACCAGCTCTATCCCCCGCTGCATGGCCGTGGCATAGGTGGCCGGCGGCTCTCCGTGTGCGCGAAGCAGCACGCGCGAACCCACCGGAAGCCTTGAAAAAGCTTCGTGATCTATCGTTATCAACCCCCTTTCGCGCAGACGCTCACACTCGCTGCCATTGTGGACGATATCGCCCAAGCAATACAGCAAACCGCCGGCGGCCAATTCCTCCTCGGCCTTGTTGATGGCTGTCGTGACACCGAAGCAGTAGCCCGATCCTTCGTCTATTTCGATAAACACCTTTTGGATTAATTAGGAATTAGGAGTTAG
>SFCP01000108.1 GCA_004558535.1 Bacteroidales bacterium
GGGCCAACTGCAATTCGAAGTCATACAGTACCGCTTGGAGAACGAATACAACGCCAAGTGCCGGTGGGAGCCCATCAGCCTCTACAAGGCCTGTTGGATAGAAAGCGATGATGAGGCCGAACTGGAGGCCTTCAAGAAACGTAAATACCAATACATGGCCTGCGACCGCGAGGGTAGGGATGTATTCCTGGCTGACTCGGGCTACGTACTGCAAATGGCGCAAAATGACTTCAAGCACATACGTTTTCACTTTACGAGCGAATTCTGACAGCCACAAAGGAGATAGAGGGAGCATCTGCGTCTGAGTATCCGGTAAATAACTGATTTCACAAAGAATAAAGAGGTTTGTGCATGCAGAAGCGTAGCCCTGAAGAACTGTTCAATACACTGACACACCTTGCCGGCGTAGTCCTTACGTTAGCATTGGCCTGGGTCATCCTGCGCATGGGCTATCGTGCCACGTGGCAGCATGCCTTTGGTGTGACATTCTTTACGGTGGGCATGCTTCTCATGTTTGCATTCAGCACGCTGTACCGTGATGATAGCCGCTTCCTATACCCCGATATGTGTCGGTGTGGTGGGCGGTGCAGTGGGATGGACGGTTTTCTCGCTGTTGTGGGCCGCCGTATTGGGCGGTGTGTTTTTCAAGGTGTTTGTGCCGCCCGGCCGTTACCCGCGCCTCTCCTTGCTGCTTTATTTGGTGATGGGCTGGAGTGTAGTCTTCATAGCCGAGCCGGTGTATCAGCGAATGCCACTATCGGCGCTGTGTGGGATATTGTCAGAGGGATTCTTCTACACCTCCGGCACTTACTTTTTCGTTCACGATGACCGTCCTTGGTACCACGGGCTGTGGCACCTGTTTGTGCTGTTAGGCGCCATATCACATTGGGCGGCAGTCCTCCTGGTTCTGCAATCATAGTCGCCTCCCAAGATATACACCTATTTATAATATTGACCTGCATCAAGATTTTTAAGCCTTGCGTGGGCTTACTTCTATATTCCTGATGATTTTTCGTATATTTGCCCAAAGTCTTGACATCTTACCATTGTTCCAACAGTCAGAAAAACATAAAACCTTACATGCATCCGACAATATGAAACAGAAAATGACGTTGCTTGCTGCATTCTTTGTCATACTATGTGGCTTCGCAGTAGCACAGGAGTTCAAAATTGAGAATGGGAAATTCCTGCTCGACGGCAAACCGCAGCAATTCATTTGCGGCGAAATGCACTACCCCCGTATACCGCAGGAATACTGGCGCGACCGCATCCGCCGAGCCAAGGCCATGGGTATCAACACAGTATCGACCTATGTCTTTTGGAACATTCACGAGCGACAACCGGGCGTATTTGATTTCAAGGGGCAAGCCGACTTGGCCAAATTTATCAAGATTTGCGGACAGGAGGGCATGCACGTTATCCTGCGTCCCGGTCCCTACGTCTGTGCCGAATGGGATTTCGGCGGTTACCCTTATTGGTTGCAAAACGAAACCGGCATGGTGTGGCGCAGCGACAACCCCGCATTTCTCGCTGCCTGCAAGCGCTACATCGACCGGTTGGGCAAGGAGGTTGCTTCGCTCACAGTGACCCATGGAGGGCCTATCCTGATGGTACAGGTAGAAAACGAATACGGCTCCTACGCTTCCGACAAGGTCTATTTAGGTAAGTTGCGCGACATGCTGCGCGATGCCGGGTTCGACGTACCCCTCATCACCTGCGACGGAGCCGGCCAGATGCCCAATGGCTACGTGGAGGGAGCACTACCCACCATCAATGGCGCCGTCGGCCAAGAGGTAATTACAACCATAGACCGCTACCACAAAGGCGGCCCGTACTTTGTCGCCGAATTTTACCCGGCATGGTTCGACGTGTGGGGGAAAGCACATTCCCGCCGCGACTACCACAATCCCGCCGAACAGTTGGACTGGATGTTAGGACACGACATCTCCGTCAGTATGTACATGTTTCACGGCGGCACAAACTTCGCCTACACCAACGGCGCCAACAACAGCTACGGCTATGAGCCACAACCCACCAGCTACGACTACGATGCCCCGCTCGGCGAATACGGCAATCCCACACCGAAATACTACGCTTTCCGCGAAGTCATTCAGCGCCATCTGCCCGATGGCGTCACGCTCCCCGATGTGCCTGCCCTCAATCCCATCGCCACTTTCCCCACCGTCGAACTCACCGAGTCCGCACCGCTATCTGCCGCTTTCACCAAACGGATACACAGCGAACGGCCACTGACAATGGAAGCCGCAGGCATAGACTTCGGCTACATACACTACGAGACCACCATCCCCACTGCCACAAAGGGCACACTCCTGCTGAAGGAAGTACGCGATTATGCCGTAGTCAGCGTAGACGGGAAAATCGTGGGGAGCCTGGATCGCAGGCATCGTCAAAACAAGATGGAAGTTGACATCCCCGCAGGGGCAAAGCTTGAGATTTTGGTGGAAAACGTCGGGCGCGTGAACTACGGACCCGACCTGCTCAAAAACCTGAAAGGCATCACCGAAGCAGTCTTGCTCAACGGCAAGGAAATCCACGGCTGGACCGTCACCCCACTGCCGCTATATGCCTCCGTGGCCAAAGGCGGCGATGCGCAGAAGGGCTTGAAAAAAGCATTCCGTCCCGTCAGCGGCACACCGGACGAACCCACATTCTTCCGCGGAACGTTCCACTTGGACCAAGCCGGCGATGTATTCCTCGACACACGCGGTTGGTGCAAAGGCGCCGTCTGGGTCAACGGACACAGCATCGGCAAATATTGGCACGTGGGACCGCAGCATACACTCTACGTGCCCGGTCCGTGGCTCAAGAAGGGCAAGAACGAGGTTATTGTACTCGACATAGAGCCGACGGGACACCACAGCGTGACCGGACTGCCAGCCCCCATACTCGACTCACTCGGTGTGGACAAGAACCGCCGCGTTGCCGCCAAGCGTGAGGCCCTGGGCACGCCCATCCTCGATGCAGGCGATGTCATTGCCACCCTGCAGATGGAGCAGAAAGCCGGACCGCAGCAGTTCGCACTGTCCCAGCCCGCCACACTGCGCCATATCTGTCTGGAAATCACATCCTCCTATGACGGAGAAAACTCCTGTCTCTCCGAGCTCACGCTGTTGGGAGCCGACGGCCGGCCTGTGGGCAAGGACGCATGGAAAGTGGTCTACGTCAGCAGCGAAGAACCCATAGAGGGAGATGCCGAGCAACTCTTCGACACAGACACCAACACCTACTGGCATTCGCGCTGGAATGGAAAACGCCTGCCCTATCCCCATATCCTTATCATAGACTTGGGCGAAATCCAAACCATATCCGGCATCTGCCTGAGCCAGCGACAGGATGTCATGCCCGGTGCCGTCAAGGACATCAAGGTCTATGGCCGTCCTCAATTCTTTCTGTTCCACGCCGAAGGACAGAAATAGGGGAGAGATAAAGAATTTGGGCATCGCAGTATCCATCATCAGATGATAAGGCGAGCATCACAAGCTGAGAACCGCAAGACACTTGGGGAAAAGCCCCCAGTGCCTTGTGGTTTTTTGTGTATGTGCGCTCCATTCTCCCGTTTTTCAGCTTTTTACGCCTGCCAAAAGTGACAACTTTCGGTGATTTGCTGTGCTGCGGTGGCTCCATCTCGCAGATAATGTATAAATTTGCGGCATAAAATAGAACGACTATGATGGTTTTCCTGAAAAAAAACTTGCAGACAGTTGTGGTCTTTTGGCTAATCCTCTTCGCCTTTCTCCCCCTGATTGCCCAGGGGCAAGCGGTACAGCACACGGTACAAAGGGGAGAAACCCTGTATCGCATATCACATACTTACGGTGTCACGATAGAACAGTTGACGGCCGCCAATCCGGGACTGACGCCGGAAACGCTGAAGGCAGGTGCCACGCTCCGCATTCCTGCGGGAGGCAAGGCACAGGCTGCAGAGCCTGCAACTGCACACACTGTGCCCAGTGGTGATCTGCCGGACACCTGCCGCACCATGCACAAGGTGAAACGGAAAGAAACGCTGTGGAGCATCGCTCGGCAATACGGACTGACGCCCGAGGACCTGCTGCGGGCCAATCCGGGAACACCAACCGACGGCTCGCTGAAAAAAGGCAGTATGCTGTGCATCCCTTACCCGCACAGGGAGACGACGGTGACACCCGTGGTTTCCGCGGGATATGAGGAGCTACGGGTGGCTGTGCTTCTGCCACTGACAGCAAACGGACTGGTGGGCGACAGGAGCCTGGACTTCTACAGAGGCTTCCTAATGGCGGCCGACCTCCTGAAAAAAGAGGGCAAGAAAATCACAATCTACGCCTACGATGAACCTGCAGCAAACGCATCGCCCGCAACGATTTTACAGGAAATCAGAAAAAACAGCATACAGTTGGTGATTGGTCCGCTCTATCTGGAACATATTGGGGACGTGGCCGACTTTGCAAAACAAAACAAGGTGAAGGTGCTAATTCCATTTTCCAGCAAGACACCATTGGTGAACAGCAATGAACAATTGTTCCTGCTCAACGCTTCGGAAACCAAGAAGCACGAATTTGCAGCCAACCTGTTCCTGAACTACTTCAAGAAAAAGACAAAGGTCGTCTTTGTGGGTAACGAGGCTGCGGGGGATGAACGCGCCTTTACAACCTACCTGCGGCAACGATTGGTCGAAAAAAATATACCTGTGGCCCTATTGCCGGATAATTTTACCTCCTCGCAATTAGCGGCACAGACGATTGACGGACACACGCTGGTCCTTGTGTATCACTCCTCGACGCCAGCAACACGGGAGAAAGCCGCACACGCTGTAAGCGCATTCCGAAAGGATTATCCCCAGGTGGACGTGGCGCTATTCGGCTACCCTGAATGGCAGATAGAAAGCGGTCCGAAGCGACAAGACCTGCACGATGCCAACACCTACCTGTTCACCCATACTTTCTACAACCCTTGGTCCGAGGCAACCCGGCGTGTGACGAACGATTACAAGCGCTGGTTTCATCAGGATATGCCCGAAGAGACACCGCGCATGGCGCTGTTGGGCTATGACTGCGGCACGGTGATGCTCAGAGGACTCTCTGTCTACGGAAAAGATTTTTCAGTACAGGACCTGCAGCTTCCGCTGCTGCAAAGTGACATAGCCTTTAGCCGCGTGGGCGAAAACGGCGGTTACGTCAACAGCAGTCTGTGGTTCATTCATTATCGCCCGGACGGCAACCTCGAGAAGGTGGCAGGCAAGTAGTTTCCTTACGATATGAGAGCAATGAAGAATATCCGTATATATTTGGCTGTCATAGCATTTACTTTCTCCACCTTGATAAATGCTCAAATTGGCGAACGGCGAGATGGATTGGCCCTTGGCGTCAATGCCGGCATGACATGGAACACCGTGGCCTTTACCCCTACCATCCAGCAAAAGCAGCTGATGGCACCCACCTTTGGTATAACCTTCCGAGTGACCAGCGAAAAATACTTCGCCACGGTCTGCGCATTCCAAGTAGAATTGAATTATGCCCGCCTGGGGTGGAAAGAGGACATTGTGAGCAGTCAGAACCAGCCGCTGCCCGATACCTATCAGCGGCAGTTGGACTACATCGAGATGCCCCTGTTGGCCCGACTGGGATGGGGTAGGGAGGAACGCGGCATGATGGGCTACATAGTGGCTGGTCCACAATTGGGAGTCTGCTTGGGTGAAAAGGAGAAATATGGCGCCACGTGGACGTGCAACGAAGCCGGCGAACCCGACCGACCCAACGGTATGTTTGCCCAATATGGACTTCCTATCGACCGGAAATTCGATTATGGCATCACTGCAGGACTGGGCGGCGAACTAAATACACGCGCGGGGCACTTCATGCTGGATGCACGCTACTATTACGGACTGGCGGACCTGTTCAAGAATGGGAAAAAAGATGTATTCGACCGCTCTAACCACGGCACCATACTATTGAAATTCACCTATCTGTTTGATTTGCGAAAATAAAAAGCCTACCGTCAAGTTAGAAGTGCAACAAAACCTCCGCCCTCCTTCGTCCTTGGAGCGTAGCGGAAAGGGCGAAGGAGGGCGGAGGACATCGTGTATAGT
>SFCP01000109.1 GCA_004558535.1 Bacteroidales bacterium
TCGTGGCGCACCAGGTTGCGCTTGAACCGTGTGTCGGTATTCGTGCTGTCTGTGACGAAAGGCTGCCCCTGTTCCTCTAAGAAGCGGAGCAGGTCGGCGCGGCTCACGTCGAGCAGGGGGCGGACGACATTTCCGTGGACGTAGGGCATGCCGCACAGGCCGCTGAGTCCGCTGCCGCGGGCCAGGTTGAGCAGCAGGGTCTCGTTGGCATCGTCGCGGTGGTGGGCCACGGCCACGGCCACGGCGCCAATTCCCCCTCGCAGCTGCTCAAACCAATCGTAGCGCAGGTCGCGGGCCGCCATTTCCACACTGACGCCCCGGCTGCGGGCCACTTCGGCCGTGGAAAAGCCGGTACGGTGGAGGGGCACGCCGAGGCGGTGGCACAGGTCGGCGACAAAGGTCTCGTCGCGCAAGCTTTCGTCGCCCCGCAGGTGGAAGTTGCAGTGTGCGGCCGTGACTTGGTAGCCCGCCTCGCGCAGCAGGAGCAGCAGGGCTACACTGTCGGCCCCGCCGCTGAGGGCCACCAACAGGTGTGCCGGCGGTAGCGGCATGTCGTGGTGGCGGATTGTGCTGTGGATTTGGGTGAGGAGGGTGCTTGGCATGGAGGGGGTGAGGATGGCGGGGGAGGGGGAAGTGAACAGATGGATATTAGTAGGAAACACTGACGCTGAAGCCGGCGCTGCGCACCATGTCGGCAATGCGGTCCAGTTCGGCGTGGGTCGCTTTCAGCAGTCCGTGGTCAGGAGTCTCGCGGTCGATGGTGTAGATCATGACTTGGCGCGGTGCGATGCGGCGCAGGGCCTCGAGCCAGGGCAGCACGTAGGCGTCGCCGGTATTGTCGACGCTCTCGCCGCCGCTTTCGCCCTTCATGAAGAGGGTCTGCACGATGACGTGGCCGTTGTAGCTTTCCAGCGTACGCACGATGGCATCGACGTCGTAGGGCCCTGTGGGACGGTTGACGCGGCGGATGTAGTCTGCGTCGGTGGTGTCGAGCTTCAGGATGTTGTTGTCCACGCGCAGCAGGGCGCGGCGCACGTTTTCGCGGTGGGCCAGCGTGGCGTTGCTCAGCACGCTGACTTTTGCGGCGGGGCACAGGCGGTCGCGCAGGGAGATGGTGTCGTCGATGATGCCGGCAAAGTCCGGGTGGGCCGTAGGTTCGCCGTTGCCGGCAAAGGTCAGTACGTCGGGCAGGCGGCCTTTGTCCTGCATCCTCCGCAGCTGTTCTTCGAGGGCGGCCGCCACTTCCGTGCGGGTGGGCCGGGGGCGGTGCGGACGATGGTCGGCGTTGAAACCGCATTCGCAGTAGAGGCAATCGAAGGTGCAGACTTTGCCGTCGGCAGGCATCAGGTTGATACCCAGTGATACGCCGAGGCGACGGCTGTGGACGGGGCCGAAAATGGGCGAGGGGAAAATAATGGTGGACACGGTGTAGAAAATAATTTTTGGGCAGGAGGCCGATGCGGCAGGGGGCGCCGTTCTGCAGCCTGCGGGGAAGGTGAAATGACGGAGTACAAAAAAGCCTCCCGAGGGTACGGGAGGCCGTTTTGTGTCTTTGTAGGGAGTCGCCGGACGTAGGTCGGGCGACATTCCGAGGAAGTCTTAAGCCTCCTTGTTGACGTTGACGCGTCTTTCCTTGATGCGGGCTTTCTTACCCGTGAGGTTGCGGAGGTAGTAGAGCTTGGCGCGACGCACTTTGCCGTACTTGTTCACTTCGATGCTCTCGATGTTGGGCGATTCGATGGGGAAGATACGTTCTACACCGATGTTTCCCGACATCTTGCGTACCGTGAAACGCTTCTTGTCTCCGTGACCGGAAATTTTGATGACAACACCGCGATACATCTGTATACGCTCCTTGCTGCCCTCGACGATTTTGTACGCAACGGTAATGGTGTCACCAGCGCGAAACTCGGGGTGCTTCTTGCCTGTTGCGTAAGCTTCTTCAGCAATCTTAATTAAATCTGCCATTGTGATTTTGATTAATAATTGTTTGTCCGTCCCGGCCCAGCATACACGCGGAACACTGCATCGCGCCAGCGGCTGAGCGGAAAAGCGGTGCAAAAGTACGACTTTCCCTTTGAACGACAAAGCCTTGCGCGGACTTTTTTGCGCTGCCGCAGTCGTACTTGCTTTTTCCGGGGTCGGATTTTCCGGTTGCTGTGTGCTTAGAAGCCGTAGGGATTGAGGCTGCGGAAATGATCGTTGAGGCGGTTTTCCATCGTGCTGTACTCTCCGTCGACTTCGCGGGCCGATTCGGGGCTGAGTTCCAGGCTGCGCTTCAGGTCTTCGGCTGCGCCGGCCTCGTCGTGCAGGTGGTATTTCACAGCGCCGCGCAGTTTGTAGGCCTCGGCAAAGTTGGGTTGCAGTTCGATGGCCTCGTCGTAGAGGGCCAGTGCGGCATCCCATCGGCTTTCGCGGGTGAGGAGGGTGCCCAGCAGGGCGATGGCTTCGCCGTTGAAGGGGTTGATGGTGTGCAGGCGTTGCAGGGTCTGGATTGCTTCGGGCATTTGGTCCGTCCCGGCTTGGGCAGTGGCGTGCAGGAGCAGGGCCTCTTCGTCGGGTTCCTCTGTGTGGATGAGTGCGGAGGTATCGTCAAGGGCTTCCTTGGCTTGGCCCATGGCCAGCAATACCTTGGCGCGCAGCAGGCGGGCTTCGGCGAAATCCGGGCGGGCTTCGATGGCGCGCGTCAGGGCGGCAATGGCCGGCAGATGCTCGCCGATGTGGAAGTCCGCCTCGGCCGTATAGTAGAGGACGCCCGGATTTTCGCGGCTGCACGCGGGGATGCGGTCCAGGGTGCTCCGCATGGCGGCGTAGTTGCCCTGTTGGCCCTGGCTGCGGGCCAGCAGTACGAGGATGTTGGCGTTGTCGGGCTCGGTTTCGGCCAGTCCGTTCAGCACGCTCTCGGCCCGCTCGAACTGTGACAGGCGAAAGAGGACTTCTGCCAGGTAGGACAGTGTGACGGCGTCGTCGGCGTGGATTTCCAGTGCCGCGTCAAAGCATTTTTGGGCGTAGGGAAATTCACCCATCTTCATGGCGCGTACGCCGTCGTCGCGGAGGGTGTTGAAGTCGCGCTCGCGTTGTTGTTCGGCTTTGGCTGCCAGTTGTTCGGGGGAGGGGCTTTCGTTTGTGCCGAAGAGCTTTTTCAGGAAAGACATGGTGAGTAGGTTGAGGGTTAATGAGGGTTTGGGAATGAAAAATCAGGAATTGCTGCGCAGTTGCAGGGACTTCTTTTTGCAGCCACTGCGTCTTGTTTCGGCCGGGTCGCGTATTCCTATAATATTATAAGGAGTGTGTGCGCTGCCGTTCGCGAGCAATTCCTGATTTCCTATTTCAAAGTGCTGAATCCCGGGGGAGGATTATCCGTAGATGACCTTGCCGTTTTCGTCTTCGTAGGGCGTCAGGTCCTTGGCGTACTGGTTCATGGCGCGGAGGCTCATGCCCATCGACGAGAAGCCGCCGTCGTGGAAGAGGTTCTGCATGGTGACTTTGCGTGTGAAGTCGCTGAAGAGCACTACGCAGTACTCAGCGCACTCTTCGGCGGTGGCGTTGCCCAGCGGAGACATCTTGTTGGCGAAATCCATCATGTTGTCGATGTCCTTGATGCCCTTTCCGGCGGTGGTGGGGGTAGGCGATTGGGAGATGGTGTTGATGCGCACGTTCTTTTCGCGGCCATAGATGTAGCCGAAGGAGCGGGCGATGCTCTCGAGCATGCTCTTGGCGTCGGCCATGTCGTTGTAGCCGAAGAATGTGCGCTGCGAAGCCACGTAGGTCAGGGCTACGACGCTACCGCCCTCGGCGATGGCATCCTGCTTCTTGGCCACTTGCAGCATTTTGTGGAAGGAGATGGCCGAGATGTCCAGGGTCTTCTGCAGGTAACCGTAGTCCAGATCATCGTAGGTGCGGTGCTTGCGCACGTTGGGGCTCATGCCGATGGAGTGGAGTACGAAGTCGATCTTGCCGCCGAGCTTTTCGACGCTCTCTTCGAATACTTTCTGCAGGTCCTCCACGCTGGTAGCATCGGCCGGGATAATCGGTGCGTTGAGCTTCTCCGAGAGTTCGTTGAGTTCGCCCATACGCAGGGCCATCGGTGTGTTGCTCAGTGTGATGATGGCGCCTTCTTCGACAGCCTTTTCAGCTACTTTCCAAGCGATGGACTCGGAGTTGAGGGCACCGAAGATGATGCCGCGCTTTCCTTTCAGCAAGTTGTGTGTCATGATGTGTATTGTTTTCCGATTTGTATGCGTGATTGAGTGGCGGAGTCGGGAGGTAGTCGCTTGTGGAGGCCACCCGCATGCCCCGGTTCCGTAAAAACGGCGCAAAAATACGAATTTTGTGCAATTTGACCAAGCCGCATGCCGCATAAGGTCCGTTTGGCGGCTTTATAACGGCCTGATTGCTCACTCCACCCGCTAAAATGGAGGGTTAGGAAAACAAAATCCAAAAATCCAGCAGGGTAATCAGCAGGCCGATGACATTGATGGTGATGCCCGGCAGCTCAAAACAGCGGCGGTAAAGCTCCAGGCCCACGAAAAACAGCAGGATGGGCACTAACCACAGCAGGTTGGTGAGCAGGTAGAGCAGGAAGTGTGTGAAGCCGTTGCTGCCTTCGCCAAAGGGCATCACGCCGCCGAACATGAAGAAGGGGCATAGCAGTAGCGGTATCAGATTTGTGCCGGCCAAAGCCAGCAGCCATTTCGGGAAATCGCTCATAATGATTTTTATGGAGGGATATGGTTTTTTTGAAGTTCCTGTCGGGCGGGCGCGGTAGGGCTTTTCTCGCTTTGATGGCCGGGTCGCCGCCTGACTTATGCAAAGTTAGTAATTTTTCCGGGCAAGCCCCTGCTCCACCGAAGAAACTAAGCGAAAACGTCGCGTTTTTCGGGTGAATGCCGCGAGAGGCACGGCGATAGGAGCAGGCCTGTGGAGGCGTAAAGTCCCCGGAGGTGTCCGATGGCAAGGCCAATGGTCGGGCAATCCAAGGGCGGGGGCCGAGGCAAACCGGAGAATGCTCGGTAAGGACAGTCCCCCGGCGGACGCCGCGGCCGGGCGCGCCGGGCAAATGTTAAAACGGGAAAGGCTGCATTTGCTTTTCGCTGAAAAATGTAGTATATTTGCTAAGCAAAGGAGGAAGCCATACGCTACGAGCGGCTTCCTCCTTTTTTAAGTCCTGCCTACGCGCAAAACTATCCGGCACTTGCGCAAAACTACAAAGCACTTGGTTTTTTCTAAGTCCCGTTTGGTCGAAAACAGGCAGCAGTTGGACATTTTTCGTCGGCGTGTAATAGGAAAAATCCGGCACAAAACGGGTCGTTAAGGAAGTTTACGTTAAATCTGCTTATGCACTTCGATGCACTTCCGGCCCCATGGGAGTAAACGGAAAGTCCGTTCCGGATTCGCCCCATCCGCTAAAATCAAGGGCGGCGTTCGGCGGGGTAGGGGAGTTTTTTGTAATTTTGCCGGTCGTAGGAACCCGTAGGGCCATCGTCCGGCATCGGGCGAGGCACGGCTTCCTGCAGCTTGCTATGTCGTACCTCATTTCAAATACGTCAGACAGAATGCCTACACCGCAGCATATCCGCATCGCGGAATACCAATATC
>SFCP01000110.1 GCA_004558535.1 Bacteroidales bacterium
CGAAGCGGCCGTTGGTGCGGTCCACCAGCACGCCCACCAGGGGATCGGTGATTGCGTCGAAAATGCGGGTGCCCGTCGCGATCAGACCGATGATGGCCGCCGCCAGCCCCAGCACGTTCTGGGTGAAATATGAATACTGCATCATCAGGAACATGGCGATGTTTGTGGCACAGTTGTTCAGCGAGAAGAAGCCGATCTGCCACAGTTTGGCGTTGTTATATTGGGTATCTGCACCTTTACTGTTTCCCATTGTAGATTCTCCTATCATTTTTTTCTTGGTTCGCCGGCTTTTTGTTTGTAACAACATTTTAACACACTTGTTTTTTAACTGTTAGAAATATATAATATAAATTAGCAATATATTGTCATTTGAATTCGGCGGTTTTGACAGAAAATGAAAAGGGTTTTTGTCTATTCTGTTGGCACAGGACGAGGCGATGTTTCCCGATGTGCCATTTTCTTTGTCGCAATAAACTTTTAGCAGACAGCAATATTTAGAAAGGCGCGTCGGTGGCACCGGGCGGGGCAAAGGGAACATCGGGCGGGGGCGGGAAATCCCCGGTGGGCATCGGCGGTGCTTCGCCGCGGATCATGCCGCCTGCTTCCGGGCCGGCGGGCAGGGGTACGTTGGCGGAGGAATCTACGTCGTCGGGATTTTGGAAGCGTGCGTACTGGCCCTTGAATGTCAGGAGCACGTCGCCCACGGCGCCGTTGCGGTGCTTGGCAATGATAATCTCAGCCTTTCCGCGCAGGTCGTGCCCCTTTTCGTCGGCATAGATGTGATAGTACTCCGGGCGGTGGATGAAAATCACCATGTCGGCGTCCTGCTCGATGGCGCCCGATTCGCGCAGGTCGCTCAGCTGCGGCCGCTTGCCCTCGTTGCCCTCGCGATTTTCCACGCCGCGGTTCAGCTGGCTCAGCGCCAGGATGGGGATGTTCAGTTCCTTGGCCAGTCCCTTCAGCGAGCGGCTGATGGTCGACACCTCCTCCTGGCGGCTGCCGAAGTTCATGCCGCTGGCGTTCATGAGCTGGAGGTAGTCGATCATGATGAGTTTGACGCCGTGTTCGCGCACCAGGCGACGGGCCTTCGTGCGGAGTTCGAAGACAGAGAGCGAGGGCGTGTCGTCCACGAAGAGCGGTTTGCCGAAGAGCTCCTTGATCTTGTAGTCCAGCTGTCCCCATTCGTAGGGCGCCAGCTGTCCGCTGCGCATTTTCTCGCCGGAGATTTCGCACACGTTGATGATGATGCGGTTCACCAACTGCACGTTGGCCATTTCCAAGGAGAAGAATGCCACGGGGATGCCCTGGTCCACAGCGATGTTCTTGGCAAGGCTCAGCGCAAAGGCCGTCTTGCCCATAGCGGGGCGTGCGGCCAGAATGACCAAGTCGGAATTTTGCCATCCGCTCGTGATCTTGTCCAATTGTGTGAAGCCGCTGGCAATTCCGCTCAATCCGTCGCTGCGTGCCGCCGCTTTTTGCAGCATTTCATAGGCCTCGTTGATGACGGGGTCAATCTGCGTATAGTCCTTTCGCAGGTTCTGCTGCGACAGCTCGAAGAGTTTTCCCTCGGCCTCCTGCATGAGTTCGTCCACGTCCTGAGTGCTGTCGAACGCCTTGCCCTGAATGTGGCTGGTGTAGGTGATGAGTTCGCGCGCGGTGTACTTCTGTGCGATGACGCGGGCGTGGTATTCCACGTGGGCCGACGACGATACGGTGCTGCTCAGCTGTGTGATGTAGTAGGGGCCGCCCACTTCCTCGAGGCAGCCCTCCTTGTTGAGCTGTTCGGTCACCGTGAGGATGTCGACGGGTTGTTGCTCCAGGTTGAGCTGACGTATGGCGGCGTAAATCTTTTGGTGGCGCGGCTCGTAGAAGCTTTCGGGGCGCAGGATTTCGCTGACGAGCGAGTAGGCATCCTTTTCGATCATCAGTGCGCCGAGTACGGCTTTCTCGAACTCAGGAACTTGCGGCTGCAAGTGTCCGTATTCGTCCTGCTGAGGTATGTTGGCGTTATTGCTCTTGCGCGGTCTGTTCTTTCCGTTGGTAGGGGGCATGGGAGTCTACGGGAGTTTGAAATGAAAGGGGGGTTAGAAATGCAGTCATTGGGCCGGGTCGCTCTCCGCTTCGGGCAGGGGCTCGGCCTCGTAGCAGCCGGCGTCGGCCTTTCCGTCGGTCAGGCGGGGCCGGCCCAGGCGGTCGTTGGGGTAGTAGGCCGCGGTCCATTCCGTGTCGGCGATACCCACGGCGCGCGAAGCGGGATGGAGGGTAAAGGGAAAGATGAGTTTGTCGAGGTCGTGGGCCGGCAGGAAATTTTTCTCGCGTGCCGTTTCCTCGTCCTTGTCCCAGGTGGGGTTCACGTAGCCTGCATCCTCCACCTCGGGTGTATTGAGCAGGCAATTCATGAAGATGTAGCGAAAGGCATCCTCGGTGTAGCGGTCCGACTGGTAGCCCATGATTTCATCGCTCGAGCTGCCCGTGAGGATGCTGTTGACGAAAGCCAATTGCTCCACGGGGAGGCGGCTCTCGCCATCGATGTTGCTGAAGTCCAGGGCCACGCCCTTACCGCCGGCAAAGGGGTAGAAGTTGCCCACGGTGCAGTGGACGAAGGTGTAGTGGCCGCCGCGCAGGTGCAGGCAGTCGCCGCCGGCATTGGTCACCTGGCTATTGCCGACGAAGAGGCGGGCGCTGCGGGCTTCAATGGCGTGGCCCACGACGTTGTGTACGATGCTGTTCTCCATCTCAAGCTTCGTGCGGCTCATGTCGCAGGAATCCAGGCGCAGGCCGTAGGTGCCGCTGTGTATGTCGCAGTAGCTGAGGTAGTTGTCGTAGCTGCTCTCGCCAAAGGTGACGCCCTGCCATTGTCCGGGGATGGCGTCGTAGCTTTGCTCGGTGAACATATTGCCGAGGCGGTCGCCGCGCATGAGTACCGGCTCCTCGAGCGTGCCCACGGCCCAGAGCGTGCCGTCGACCCGCATGCCGGCATCGGCATGGAAGTACAGGCGCGTGCCCGGGGCAAGGGTCAGTGTGGCGCCGGGAGCCACCACGAGGCTGTCCAGCACTTGGAAGGGCCGCGCAGAGGCCAGCAGGGTGTCGGTCTCCACGACCAGGCCTTTCAGCCGGTACACGGACTGACCGTAACCCAGCAGTTCCACCGCGCTCTCCACGCCGGCCTCGGTGCGAAAGACCAGCCGGTCGTGGCAGGCCACGGGCAGGTCGCTGTCCTCGTCGCGCGGATGCAGGAACAGGAAGACGCGCATGCTGTCGCGGGCTGCAATTTCGAAACCGCCGGCCGTGCCGCCCTCGAGGAACGTGCCGTCCACGTTGACGCGATAGGGCGAGGCGGCGCCTTGCTCCAGACGGATTTCGGGAATCCGGATGGCCTTGTCGGCCGGGTTGTAGACTTCGAAAGTATAGGTGTTGGTAGGTTGGCCGCTGAAGACGGTGTCGAACGACAGCGTGTCGCGCGAGAACACCAGGACGTCGTTCGGCGAAAGGGTGTAGCTCTCGTCGTCCATACAACCGGTCAGGCAGCACAGCCAGCCGGCCAACAAATAGAATAGCAAGCGACGCATGTTGTATATTCTCTCTTTGGGAATGAGACGCCTACCCCCAATCCCCCTCCGGCTGAGAGGGACGGGGAGAGGCAGGGCTTATAAATTCTTCAGGATGTCAAGCACGTGGTCCCACACCAACTGTACGGTGGGGATGTGCAGGCGCTCCTCGGGCGAATGCACGCCGCGCAGGGTGGGGCCCACGCTGATCATGTCGAGCCCGGGGTATTTCTCGCTGAACAGTCCGCACTCCAATCCGGCGTGGATGGCCAGTACCTTCGGTTCCTTGCCGAACAGGCGGCGATAGCTCTCGACGGCTACGCGCAGCAGGTGGCTGTCAGGATTCATCTTCCAGCCGGGATAGCCCTCGCCCGTTTCGACGCGTGCACCGCCCAGGGTAAACGCGGCGCGCACGGCGGCGCTGATGTCCAGGCGTGCACTGCCCACGCTGCTGCGTTGGCTTGTGGTGACGACCACGCTACCCTCGGACAGACGGATGCTGGCCAGGTTGCTCGACGTCTCGACCAGTCCCGGCATGTCAAAGCTCATAGCGTAGACCCCGTTGCAGACGGCGCGTAGCGACAGGAGCATCCGGTGCGCTGCCTTGGGCTGCAGGCAGCTCGTGGCGGCGGGGCAGCTCTCCAGTTCCACCTTGAAGTCGGGCTCCGCCTTACCGATTTCCTCCTCCAGGTCGGCAATGAAGTGGTTGAGGTCTATGCGGACTTGCTCCTTGTGGCCGGTCGGAACGGCACAGACGGCCCAACCCTCGCGGGGAATGGCGTTGTGCAGGCCGCCGCTCTGTATGTCGCAGAGGCGCAGGTCCATCCGCTCCATCTCGTCCGTCAGGAAGCGTACGAGCAGGCGGTTGGCATTGACGCGGAACTTGTTGATGTCATCGCCCGAGTGGCCGCCGCGCAGTCCGCTCACCTTGACGGAGAAGGTGAAGAAGCCGTCGGGCAGTTCCTCCGTGGGAATGTCGAACCAGGCCGTGGTACGCGCGCCGCCCGCACAGCTGACAAAGATTTGTCCCTCGTCCTCGCTGTCCAGGTTGATCAGGTATTTTCCGCTCATGAAGCCCGACTGCAGGCCCATGGCGCCCGTCAGTCCCGTTTCCTCGTCGCGGGTGAAGAGGCATTCCAGCGGACCGTGCTCTACGTCGGTAGCTTGGAGCAGCGCCATCTGCATGGCTACGCCGATACCGTCGTCGGCGCCCAGCGTGGTGCCCTTGGCGCGCATCCATTCACCGTCGATTTCCGTTTGGATGGGGTCGGTGAGGAAGTCGTGCTCTACGTCCGCATTTTTCTCGCACACCATGTCGAAGTGGCTTTGCAGGATGACGGTGGGGCGTCCCTCGCAGCCCGGGGTGGCGGGCTTGCAGATAATCACGTTGCCCACCTCGTCCGTGCGGGTTTCCAGACCGAGGGACTTTCCGAAGTCCTGTAAAAACGCAATCATGCGCTCCTCGTGCTTCGAGGGGCGGGGTACGCGGTTGATTTCGGCAAAGCAATCAAAAACCGCCTTTGGTTGCAGCAAAATGGTTTCGTTCATATTTCTATTGTTGATTGTTTTGTTGCGTATGAAAAAGGTTTCTGCAAAGGTAGTAATTCCCGTTTATCCGTGCAAGGCAGGTTGGTGTGAAGTGAAGCTGCGGCGTGCAACTTTCTTGCAGGGGGAGGGGACGATGGGGCAGGAGACCGCGTGTTCGCAGCAGGCCCGCGGGAGGCTTGCAGTGGGCCTTGGATGGCCCGAAGTGCATAGTTGTATTAACATTTATAACCTTTGGCAACATTTTTGCGGCAGATTTACGTCCCCGAAATTCCCCCTTCGGAGAACTGCCTCCTTTGTGTTTTTGACCAAGTGCTTTGTAGTTTTTGCTAAGTGCTTTGTAGTTTTGACTAAGTGCCTTGTAGTTTTCACCAAGTGCTGCCTGCGAGAGGCCCCTCGAGGCTTTTTGGAGGACCATAGCGTACGAAAAAACTCCGGAGCAGCCTCGCGTTTGCCGCAAGTCCGCTCCGGAGCAATGCAAAGATAATAC
>SFCP01000111.1 GCA_004558535.1 Bacteroidales bacterium
AAAAAAACAAAAAGGATTTGGCCGATATGTGAAAAGTGCGTAATTTTGCGCCATTAAACGTAGGCTTAAGCCGTACAAACGCTCATTCATCTTCCCCTCCTCGCCAGAGGATGCGGAATACGCATGGTATTATTTTCTGTTTTATATTTCTACTAACTAAATCAAAAGTCTTATGAGTAAAATCTACAAAAGGTTTGCTGCCTTGTTGTCGATGCTCGTGCTGGTTGCCCTGTTGTGGCCGGCAAGGAGTGCCGCGCAGTCCACGACGGACTACACTTGGCGGTGGCAGGAGGACTTCAGCGACTACATGACGGGCCAGTTGACCGGACAAGGCGACTGGTGGCAGTACAGTAGTAGTGCGCTGCATCCTATTCAGCTGCAGAGCACGCCGCTCGAATACGAGGGTTATCCCGGCGGCGTCAGTGGCAAGTCCGTCTATCTGGACGGTGGTGATGCAAGTTGGGGCACCGTCAACTACACGGCGCAGAAAGCCTATGTGCTTTTCAACACCGAGACGGATGCCGAGAACAAGGTCTACGGCATCCACGCGGGTTCCGTGTACCTGTCGTGCCTGGTCAAGGTGGACACCTTGGGCAAGGACAACGTGTACCCCATTTGTTTGGTGAAAAAGGGCTATTACGAGTTTGCTGACGGCAAGACCGGCGGTGAGGTCGGCTTTATGGCCATCAAGTCTGTGGAGGGATCTGAGTCACAGTACTGCATCGGTATCAACCCTGCCAATGCCTCTTCCTATTCTAAAAATAGCGAGTTCTCCGAGCCTTTGGATCTGGGCAAGACCTACCTCGTGGTGATCCGCTACGAAATCAATGCCGAGCTGAATGGTAAGGACAACATGTACCTGTGGGTCAATCCGACCGACTTTGAGACTGAGCCTACAGCCAATGTGAAGTATGACGCCGAGGCCAAGAACTTCACCGGCGGTATCAAGAACAGCACAAGCTATGGCATCCAGGGCCTGATGGGCCTGGAAATCCGCCAGACGGGCGGCTACAATGCCCTTGGCGTTGACATGCATGTAGGTATGCTGCGCCTGTCCGACAGCTGGAGCGGCCTCTTCGACCGCTTGCCCGAAAATACCTCGCCGCGTATCCTGGCCGCGCCCAAGGCTTTGTTCCTTGGTGACGTGCTGCAGGGCAAGAGCGCTACGGGCGAGCTGACCGTGCGCGGTAAATACCTGACCGGCGACGTGACCGCCGCTGTGGCTGGTCCCGACCTGACGCTGGAGCAGTCCACATTGGCCAACGCCGACGTGATGGGTGACGCTGGCACCACGCTGCGCGTAAACCTGACGGCCAACACGGCGCTTTCCGAGACGGATCCCGCTACCGTGACCGATACCATCCGCCTGAACTCCGAGGGAGCTGCCGAAATGGCCATTCCCGTGGCTTGGAATGTCTACCCCATCAAGACGATGATGACGGCGGGCGCGTTCAACGCCGAGGAAATCGTGAGCAGCACCCTCTACTACCAGATTGAGAGCGACGTGGTGGTGACCCGCGTGGACTATGTCTACGGCTACTACGAGGCTACTCTGTATTATGTACAGGATGCTACCGGCGGTTTCATTCTCTACGATGAGTACAAAGTCCTGGACGCCATGAACATAAAGGCCGGTGACAAGCTGAGCGGCATCATCGGTGCCGCAGCTCCCGGCTCGTACTACGGCTATGCGGGCAACCTTCTCTTCCCCGAAGCAGACAAGGTGCCCACCGTCGTTTCCGAGGGCAATACGGTGGCCCCCGTGACCATCACGGCCAGTGAACTGACCAGCAACCTGAGCGCTTATGCCAACCGCGTGGTGAAAATCAGCGGCCTGACAACTACCGCAGAAAATACCCACGATACCTTCGCCAGCGGTGAGTTGGTGAAAGTCAGCGACGGTACTGCCGAGTTTAGCATCAACCCCTTCGCCGGCACCACCCTGCAGGACGTAGCTGTTCCTACGCAGGAATTCAGTGTGGTCGGCGTTTCCACTTCCGCCAGTGTGCCCGTAGTACGTCCGCGCAGCGCCGAGGACGTCACCATCGACCCCGCACCCTGGCAATGGCAGGATGACTTCCGCGACTATCAGGCCGGCTCGCAGCTCACGGGCCAGGGCGACTGGATGCAGTACGGCTATGCCTCGGGTGCTCCCATCAAGGTGGCAGCAGAACCCTTGGCTTATGAGGGCTATCCCGACAAGGGCGTCACCGGCAAGAGCGTGGCCTTTGGGTCTGTAGCCTTGGATGAATACGGCGAGGAAACCGGCGCTCTGCAGCAGGCTTACGCCGTCATCAACCGCGATGTGGATGCCGAGAACGGCCTCTACGGCATCACCTCGGGCAATGTATATTACTCCGCCCTCGTCAACATCGATTCTATCGGCCATGACAACCAGTTCTTCATGACCCTCCTGAAGCGCAGCAGCGCATCGAGCTCGTGGGATGAACAGTCCTCGGGCCGCGAAATCGGTCGACTCTACTCCAAGTCCTCCGGCGAAGGCTATCAGCTGGGCGTCAACGTGGGTTCCACCAACTCACAGACGGCTTATGCCGAGCAGGTACTGGAATTTGGCAAGACCTATCTCGTCGTAGTGAAGTACAGCGTGGATCCCAACCTGAAGGGTGCTGACAACATGCAGCTCTTCATCAATCCTACGGACTTCGCACACGAACCGGCTGCCGACGCTACCTTCGACGCTGCGGCACTCAGCTTCACCGGTGGTATCACCTATATCTCTTGGAGCAACTCTACACTGGGTATCGAGGGCCTGGAAATCCGTCACAGCGGTACGACTACCTATCCCGGCAACGAGTTTAAGCTCGGTATGGTACGCGCTTCCAACGCATGGAAAGGCCTCTTCACCGAAAAGCCCGAAGACACTACACCGCGCATCTCCGTCACCCCGAAAAAGGTGAGCGCCGAGGGATTGCTGCAGGGCGATACGTATGAGCAGACCTTTACCGTAAAGGGTAAGTACCTGACGGGCGACGTGACTGTCAGCGCCGAGGGTGACCTGAGCCTTGACAAGACCACGCTGGCCCTGGCCGATGTGATGAGCGAGGAGGGTGCCACCGTCACTATGACGCTGAAAGCCGACAAGCTGATCACAAACTACGACACGACGGCCTACGTCAACTTTGCCGCCGAAGCTGCCGACACAGTAGCAGTTCCCGTGACATGGAGCGTGACGGAAGTCAAGACCTTCGCTACCGCTGCAGAATTCAACGCCTTCAACGACGAAGAATATTACGGTATGGTGCGCTACACCGGCAAGGCGCTGATTACGTATGCCGGAACGGCACAGTCCTGGTGGGGTGGAACCTACAGCCGCTACTACCTGCAGGACGAGACGGGCGCATTCACCGTGCCCGACAGCTATGGTCTGCTGGAAGGACTCTACAACGTGGGCGATAGCATCACCAACGTGATTGGTTCCTACTATCCGGGCTCCTACGATGGCCTGGCCGGCAATATAGTTGAGCCTTACAGCACGACGCAGGCCGGCGAAATCCTGAGCTCCGGCAATGCCATCCACCCCATCGACGTGACGATGGAAGACTTTGCTACGAACTTCGCTAACTATGCCAACATGCTGATTGCTGTCAGCGGCGTACAGTTCAAGGACGTGCCCGCCGACAAACTCTACACCGAGGAGGCTTACCTTACCTTCACCGACGGTACGAACGAAGCCCTCATGAATCCGTTTGACGCCAGCCTCTTTGCAGGCAAGGCCGTAATCGATACGACCATCTGCATCACGGGTATCTCGACCTCGGCCGAAAGTCCTGTGCTCCGTCCGCGAGTTTACGAGGATGTGGAGAGCGCTGTGGTAGACTACGGCACCTTCCAGTGGGTAGAGGACTTCAACTATCCCGAAGGTCAGCTCTACGGACAGGGCAACTGGATGCTTTACAACAATGACTCCAGCTTAGCACCCATCCAGGTGGTCAACATTCCGATGGAATACCCGAACTATCCGGGTGGCGTCTATGGTAAGTCGGTAGAACTTCAGGGCAATTACCTGGATTCTGGCAGCACCACGCCCCTGCAGAAGAACTTCAACGCCTTCGCACCCGAGGGCATCTCGGCCGGAACTATCTATTATTCCGCTCTGATCAAGGTAACCGCACCCAGCGAGGGCAACGACCACAGCTTCATGAAACTGTTGGCACGCGATACCGAACTGGAGGACAGTCTGACTGCAACGGAATTGGCCGGACTCTATACGAAACCGGGTACCTCGTCGGATAAGTACTTCCTCGGCGTCAGCCGTGTAAAACCGGGCTATGACTTTAATACCTATACATCCATCAAGGCTTCCTATATGGACCAAGAACTGGAAGTGGGCAAGACATACCTCGTCGTAGTGAAGTATGAAATCAACTCCGAGGGTGACAAGGTCTCCCTGATGCTCGATCCGACCAACTTCACCAAAGAGCCTGAAGCACTGGCCGTAAGTACTTCCAACGTAACCCTGGCCGAAGGTTGCTCCGTGCGCGGTATCGAAATCGCACAGACTGAGACGGCAACCTACGCCGGAGTAAGTATGTTTATCGGTTCCATGCGCATCTCTGATACTTATGCCGGTCTGTTCAAGGAGGTGGAGCGCATCCCCTCGTTCAGCATCAGCAATACGACCTTCGACCGCGCTGAAGGTCTGGTAGGCGAACAGCGCAACGTAGGTTTGTTCCATATCTCGGCCAGCAACATGCCGGGTGAAGTGCACCTGGAAATCACCGGCGCCGATGCAGACCAGTTCGTGCTGACCAAGAATACTATCAGTGCCGGCAACAGCGAACAGGATATCTACATCAACTACGTGCCCACGGCCATCGGCCAGCACAAGGCTTATGTAAGCATCGACTGCCCCGAAATGACGGAAATCTCCCAGATCTTCCAGATTAGCGGTATCGCTATCGATCCCGAAAACATGCCGCTCGTGACTATCGAACCTGCAGTGGTTCCCGAAATGACCGCAGAAGAGGGTAAGACCGCTGAAGTGACCGTCAAGGTACACTCCGAGAACCTGCCCGACCACGTGGCATTGCAGATTACATCGGGAGGTGCCTTCCGCATCAGCCACTCGTTGATGACGAAGAACATCGATCAGGATCTCACCATCACCTTCGTGCCGACCGCATTGGGCGAATTCAACGATACCATCGTGGTTAGCACCTATGGTATGGAGAACCTCCTCATTCCCGTCAAGGGTATCTGCGTTCTGCCCGATGCAATTGAGGCTCTGGAACAGGAAAACGGCAACATCGAAGTTTATGACATGGCTGGCCGTCAAGTGTTCCGTGCTGACAACACCACACTGAAAGCTGCTCGCATGAAACTTCCTGCCGGCATCTATGTGGTGAAGCAGAACAACCGCATTCGCAAAATCCAAGTCAAATAAAGACTGACGGATAGGGTGAGTCCGCGCAAAAATCAATTGCGGACTTCCATCCGGAACCTCTCCGAGGGTGTGTCATAATTGGTGCACCCTCTTTTTATAATCATCTAAAAGAAACAAAGCCCTGACTTTCACAAGCCGGGGCTTTGCCATGTCAGAAAGTTT
>SFCP01000112.1 GCA_004558535.1 Bacteroidales bacterium
GAGGGCTTTGCCGGCGACAGGGTTCAGAACCGTCCTCTTAGGCTGTGCCGACCCGGGAAAATGGGTGACCCACGGAGCCTCAACTTTAACATTTATAACTTCCCTTTACATTCTGCCGGCTGCTTCGGCGAAACTGAAAGGGACCTGCGAAAAACCATCCGGCAGGCAGAAAAAATTACAAAGCACTTGGAAAAAACTACAAAGCACTTGGAAAAAATTATCCGGCAGGTAGTTGCCCCCTCTCCGGGCCTGTTTTTTTGCATATCGGGACAAAGAGAAACCGAGGAAGCCCCGGTTTGGCGGGGAGTCCTCGGTCTTGCTAATGCAAATATACAACATTTTTGGGCGAAAAGCAAATACATTTCGCCCGCGCCTCCGACTTCGGGGAGCCGGGGCCGGATGGAGGAGGCGGTGTCGGGGCGAGCGGAGGAAAAGGACAGCAGCCACGGCCGGGGCCGTGGCTGCTGTGGGTGGGCTTGGTGCCCCTTGCGCGGAGGGTTTGGGGCTGTCCGCGGGGGCAGAGCGGCGTGCGTGCGATTATTTCACGTAGCGCTTTTGGCCGCCTATGATGTAGATGCCTTTGCCCGGGGTGCTGACGCGGCGTCCGGCCAGGTCGTAGCAGCTGCCGTCGGCATTGCGTGTGACGGCGGTGCTGATTCCAGAAGGCGAGCTTGTTGTTGCGGTTGTTCACCTTGTTGGCCACGTAGCCGTCCTCGTACATGTAGGCGTAGGAGGGGCCGGTGCTACCCAGGTCCGAGGAGTCCATGAATTTCCAGGTGGCGGTGTAGCCTGCGGGCAGGGAAGCGAGGGGCTGCATGGTGGGGTAGGAGCCGGACCCCGTCGTGCCGAGCATGGTGGTGGGCGCTGCGAGGACTTTCTCGGGCCCGGCCTGCTGGTTGTACAGGTGGTAGCCGTCCTCGTCGTTGCCGGTGAAGCACCACAGGTGGGCGGGATTTTCCGCGTCACACTCCGTCACGTTCAGGGCAATGTAGGAAGCTGTGCCGTTGTCGGCGAGCACGTAGCCTTCGCGCCCGATCTGGATGGTGTACCAGGAGGTGGTGTCGGCGAAGTCCTCATTGACCACCGTCGTCGTGAAGCGCGTGGGTTTCTGTTCGGGGACGTAGGTGCCTTCCTCGATGAAGAGGCCCTCTACTTCGACATTGCCGTCCATGTATTCGGCCGGGATGGTGTACTGATGGTCCTCGGTGAAATTTGTGCGGCTGACGCGTACTTCCCTCCACTGGCGGTTGTCGTTGACGATGCTGTCGCCGTCGAGGTTGTAGCCGTGCTTGATGATGATGCCGGCGTATTCGAAGCCGTTTTCGGGCAGCATCTGGATGGTGAAGGGCTGTCCGAAGGGAGTGGCATAGTTGTTGAGTTTTTCTCCCTCGGGTGTAATCACTTCACCGTTGCGGCTGGCGGTGCTCACAAGGCAGTTGTCGCCGTGCAGGTTGACCATGACGTCGACCACGTTGCCGCCGTTGGCCCAGATGGAGTTCGAGGGGTCAGCGTTGCCGGCCGGGTCCACACAGTCCCAGTCGACTTTGTAGCGCAGGCGGTAGAAGCCGTTGGGCAGGTCGGTGGGCAGGGTGAATGTGGGCGGATTGAGCACGTTGGCGTTGTTGACGCTGATGCTTTGTCCTGCGCTGTTCTTGCCTTTATAATAGGAGTAGCTGAGGATTTCGCTGTCCGCGGTGACATTGTTGTCATCGGTGGTGCTGACGTCGAACTTGCCGTTGTTGTCGGCGTCCATGTAGACGTAGCCGTGCATCCACGAGCCGCTGTAGTTGAAGGTCGGTGTGATGGTCTCGCCGGCCTTGGCCAGGAGTGGCTGTGCTGTCATGTCAGCGTAAATGCGCTTGGGCGAGGTGGGCAGGGTGCGGGTCTGGGCGCCGCCGGAGGGCGAACTGAAGGAAATGGAGTTGAGCCAGCGGTCCGAGCGGGTAGCGTTCTGATTTTTATCAAAGTTGGTGATGTAAAAATCGTAGGAGAAGCGCGGCTGGGGGTCATCGTTGATCTCGATAGCGTCGATGTAGCAGATAGCATCTTCGGTATAGGCGTGCGGGGACTCGCAGTCGGGCACGATAACGAGGCTGTAGATGTCGATGCCGCCGTTACCCTTGACACCGACGACCACTTCCTGCCACCTGTTGGCGGGAATGTTGCTCGTGGTCATGCCCCAGAACTGCTCGGCCTCGGGCGATTGGCCGGCACGTTCGCGGCGCTTGCCCAGTCCTATGACCATGACGCGGCCGCTGTAGGGACGGTTGACCAGCACGTGTATGTACTTCATCGTGGGTGTGAGTTCGAAGGTTTCCTTCAGGTCGATGCGGGCGCCGAAGGTGTTGCTGCCGAAGCGCGAGCGCTGCACGGCCAGGATTTTTGCGGAGGCGTTGGGCGCCATGCCGAGGATTTCCTCCTCCTGGGTGAGGTGGTTGTCGATGACGGCGTAGTTGCCGTTGAGCTGGTGGGTGCGGAAGGGCGATTGCTCCCACGTGTCGTAAACTCCGATGGACTTGTAGTCCTCGTCTTCGAAGTTGATGCTGATTTGTGCCGCGGCCGGTGCCGACAGGGTCAGCAGCGCCAGTGGCAACGTGTATTTCAGTTTCATTTTAGTGCGTTTTAATAGGGTGGAAAATCGTTGGGCGTTTTTCGCGGGTGGGCTTCAGTGGCGATTAGTAGACGGCCACTTTGCTCAGGAGCGGACATGCGCGGCTGTCCTCGATGGTGATGCGCAGCGCTTTGGCTTGGTATCCGTTGCCATAGCTGGCCGAGGTGCTGCTGTTCAGGGGGACGATGCGCTTGTAGCCTACGGTGGTGGTCGTCACGCCCGTGGCGCGCTGTGTCCATGTGCTGCCGTCGGTCGATGTCTCCACCTTGAATTGCTTGACGCGCTGTCCCAGTGCGATGTACTCCATTAATTCCACGTAGCGCACGGTCTGCGGTTCGTCCCAGGTCAGGGTGATGGTGGCCGAAGTCGTTCCGTCGTTGGTGGCCCAGTAGGTTGTTTTGTCGCCGTCGGTCATGTTGGCTGCCACATAGGTTCGTG
Organism: Bacteroidales bacterium; assembly: GCA_004558535.1. Taxonomy (GTDB): domain Bacteria; phylum Bacteroidota; class Bacteroidia; order Bacteroidales; family Bacteroidaceae; genus Alloprevotella. Next base: position 3,050 of record SFCP01000112.1, read on the forward strand.
CGGCGCCTGCGGTGCGGGTTTCGCTGGCCTGGATGGTTGCCGATTTGGCGAGGTCGTTGCCCAGTCTGTTATTGATCAGCTGCCCCATGCCCTCGAGTGCGGCTACCGAAGCATCGGGCAGCACGCCGGCCTTGTTGGGCGGGATGTTGAGGATGAGTGTGGCGTTGCGGCCCACGGTTTCAAGGTACATCTGGAAGAGGCGCTCCGGGGTGAGGGGACTTTCCCCGTCGTGGTAGAACCATCCTCGGTTGGTAGCTTTTGCGTCGCTCTCGCCGGGGAGCCAGAACCAGCCACCCTCGGTGCCGTACATGCCGTTCTTTTCGGGCGCATAGCCGCGGTTTTCCGTCGACCAGTTGGTTTCGCCGGCCCATCCGGCCTCGTTGCCGATCCAGCGGGCTTCTCCGCCCACGCCCCACAGGACGCAGTCGGGGCAGACCTTGTGTACGCTGTCGCGCAGGTTGGGCACGTCGTAGTAGGTGCTTTGGTCGACGGTCACGGTGGTATTTCGTCCGCCGTAGTAGCCACTTCCGCCGTTTGCACCGTCGAACCACATTTCAAATTGTTCGCTTCCGTACTCCGCCAATTCGGCGCACTGGCGCAGGAATACGTCTTTCACGTAAGCATCTGTGCCGTAGTGTACGCTGTTGCGGTCCCAGGGAGAAATATAGAAGCCGTACTTCATGCCCAGTTCGCGGGCAGCTTCGGCAAAGTCTCTCGGGATATTCGTGTTGCGGCCGAAGTCGTTGCCCGAGTTGGTCACGTTGTGCGATGTCGTCGAGGTAGGCCACAGGCAGAAGCCGTCGTGGTGTTTTACCACGGCGATACCGCCTCGCATTCCCGCAGCCTTGGCCGCTTGCAGCCACTGTTTGGGATTGGGAGCGGCGGTGGGAGCAAATAGGCTCTCACTTTCGTCGCCGTTGCCCCATTCCAGGCCGGTGTAGGTATTCATTCCGTAGTGGTAGAAAGCGTAAAATTCCGTTTCCTGCCATTTCAGTTGTCGCTCGTGGGGCACGGGGTGTACGGCAGCGGGCACGTTGTCGGGATTGCTCGGCGATTCGGGCACAATGCTCAGTTGCGCCGCACCCGTAAAGGGCAGCAATCCCCCCAGCAGAAGCAATGTGGGGTACAGACTTTTCATATTCAGTAACAATTTTAAGGTTGACAAAAATTCTTCTCTTTGCTTTGTTTTCAAGGAAACCCTTGATTTAGCGCGACTAAGGTAAGGAAAAAATCCGTAAACTGCGTTCGCGGTCCACGGATTTTTGAATTATTTATGGGAAAAAGGCTGTTTTTTTGGCGGTTGGGTGGCTTACAAGCCGATGCAGAGGCCCACCGAAAGGCTCTTGAAGCTCGGTCCGAAGTCGCTCTCCAGCACATCGAAGGGCGAATACTTGGCATAGACGCCCCAGCCCTTGTAGGTGATTTTGCCTATAAACTCGGTGGTGAAGCGCCGCTGGTGGATGCCGCGATGGAAGTCCTTGACTTTTCCGTCGTCGGGCGTGGTATAGATGCTCTTGATGCTGGCCCGTGTGTTCAGGTGGAGCAGTACGCCTGCCGAGACGGCCCACCTGTTCGTGATATAATAGTTGTAGCGCAGCGGGAAGTACAGGCTGAAGATCTTCAGGCGTGAATGGCTCACATCAGCTCCCTCGGGGTAGCCCGTCAGTACGATGTTGCCGTCATCCTTGGCAAAGCGCGTGTGTCCCGTCATGCGGTACTGCCGCCAGTCCAGTCCGAGTCCGGCTTCCAGCACGTGGTGCGTGTTGGGCAGGATGTGTCTCAGCATCAACATGTCCCACATGATTTCGAAGCTTGCGCCCATGTTCACGTCCATCTCCTTGGGGGCACTGACGGCCGTCACGAAGCCGAAGCTGGGCACGGTCACGGCGAAATGTGTGCCGGGTTTACTCTGGATCTTCCAGTGTTTTTTCAGTGCCTGTTTGGTAAAGGGGAAACTGAAATCCAGCGAGTTGATTTCGCTTTCCATGCTGGTAGTTTCGCGTGCGTCCGCTGTGCAAAAGTGTTGCAGGTTGAGGCGATAGGTGGAGTCGTTGTCGCGGCCGACCAGGCGGATGTTGTAATTGTTTCCGGAGTGGTGGATGTAGACGCGGTGCACGTTCTTCACTTCCAGGTCCACGAGGGAGTCGTTGACGAGGGAGTCGTTGGCGGCTGCTGCGTTTGCAGAGGCACAGTTGCAGCCGGACAGCCAGAGTATCAGGCCGAGGATGCCGGCCATCAGGCTTTTCAGGGTAGAGCAGATACTTTTCATAATGTAGTAGGTATTAGTTTCGGATGTTTAGACAGGCGGGAGATTATTTGAAAATCGATTCCAGATCTTCGGGCGAGGCCGTTCCCTCCATGTATATAAGGTGTAGTTCGTTGCCGCGGCCGTTTCCGCGCGCTTTGTTGCGGAAGATGAGGTAGCGGTGCAGGCCTTGTCGGTCGGGCAGCTTGCAGAAAGCGTAGTGGATGCTGTTTCCACGGCGCAGCAGCTGCTTGTCTACAGCCCGGGCGGCGTCTGCTTTCACGGCACGTTCCATTTTGTCTATATCGGCGGCGGTGGCGTTCTCCACCTTCAGGCTGCGGAAGAGCGTCAGGCGGTAGACTTTCAGTTTCTTTCCGCTCAGGTGGGTCTCCGTCACGTCTTCGGGGTGGTCAAAAGCGGTGCTGTTGCCGAACAGGCCGGCGATGCTCAGTCCCTCCTGCGCGGAAAGCAGCAGTGAGGAGGCCAGGAGAACGAGGAGTAGGGTGATACGTTTCATAATCAGCGGAGAGTTTGGTTTTGGGTTAGGAGTGGGGGACGGCAGGTCAGGGCTGGAGCATATCCGAGAGCTCGCTGCGTAGCAGGTCGTCGCATTCGGGAGCGTCTACCTCCGCCATGCTTTCCTGCATCAGGGCCATCACGCGGGCTTCGTCCGTGATACGTTCGCCGCCCACGTAGGCCACGCAGATGTCCGTGCTTTCAGTTTCTTCGCCCGGGCGCATCGGATGATGGAGCGTCGGCGGGCGTGGTTGGGAGCGACTGCGGGGACGGCGGGGCGCAGCGAGTGCTGCCTGCGTCCCATGGCCGTGAATGTCAGGACGGCCCGCAGGTCGCGAAATTCCTCGGTCGAGCCGGCCGGCGACATCAGGAAGCTGAGCAACCAGGCTTCCTCCTCGGGCGAAGTTTCGGCATCGAAGTAGCGTTCGCCCAGGGTGCGTGCCAGTTTGGGCGCATCGGGATGTAGGGGTGAGGGATAGGGAGATTGAAGCATAATCGTGGGTTGGAGTGAGAGAGGGTGAGCGGGTAGGGAGTAGGTGCGGGCTGTCAGTTTTTGTCGGCAAACCTGCTGCGGTAGCATGTCAGGATTTTCCGTCGGGCCCGCGACAGGTTGACGCGGACTGCCGCGGCCGTCATGTTCATTTCGCGGGCGATGGTGTCGAAGTCTGCCCCTTCGTATTCGCGTCGGTGCAGGATGAGTCGTTGCTGCGGGCTGAGTTCCTGCTCCACGATGCTTGCCACGCGCTGCCAGCGGCATTCCGTTGTCTCTGTTTCGGGCGTTTCGTCCGAATCGGCAGCTTCTGCGGCGACCACACGTTCGGCACAGTCTTCGATAGACAGGGTTGTGGCGGCATTGCGTCGGCGCAGGTGATCGATGCTGACGTTGCGCAGGGTGGTGGTGAGCAGTGCCGCCGCCGTGGGTTCGTCTGCGGGTTCGCAGTGTGCGGCCCAGAGTTTGCAGAAGGCGTCCTGCACGGC
>SFCP01000113.1 GCA_004558535.1 Bacteroidales bacterium
TTTCGACAGGCGACGACGGGTTTCTTCATCCCGTACACAAAGTATTACCCAAGGCTGGCGGTCATGTCCCGACGCGGCGTAAGTACCGGCCTCGATGACCTGATCGACCAAATCCTGAGGCACTTCCTTAGAGGAGAAACGGCGCACACTGCGACGCGTTTTCATATTCTCAATAACAGGGTTCATTGTTGTGTGGATATTTTATAGGGTAAAATGGTTACATATTACGGTGCAATGGTTTGTACGTTTCCGGAAGCTATCTCGCCACTGCCTACACAGATCCTGTGCGTGGCGTCGTAGATGACGCAAAACTGTCCCGGAGCAATGCCTTGCACGGGATTTTCGCTTACAATGCGGCCGCCGCCCTCGTCTGCACTTTGAGGCGGATAGTAGGTACCTGCACGGAAAGGGTCGGTATGGCGCACTTTGAACGTCACGGGTACTGACTGCATCGTCCGGGGCCAAGGATTTTCCGTCAAGATGGAAAAATCCGAAAGGTGTATTTCCCGCCCGTACTGCATCGTGACATCCGGACCACCGGCCACATATATAATATTATGCTCTATGTCCTTGCGTACCACGAACCAAGGTCCGCCGCCCAGTCCCAAGCCTTTTCTCTGACCAATCGTGTGAAACCAATAGCCTAGGTGCTGGCCTATGACCCGTCCTGTGGCAACATCGACGACGTCGCCGGGACGTTCGCCCAACTGCTTTCGCATGAACTCCGCAAAATTAATTTTACCGAGGAAGCATATCCCTTGACTGTCCTTGCGTCGAGCCGAAGCCAAACGCGCATCGCGGGCTATTTGCCGCACTTCTTCTTTTAGCAAATCGCCCAAGGGAAACTCCAACTTCAACAACTGGGCAGGGAGCAACTGCGCCAAAAAGTCCGTTTGGTCCTTCACCGGATCAGCAGCCGTCCCCAAAAATGTGTGCTCCCCGCGCAACATACGCGCATAGTGCCCCGTAACGATTCGGTCGTAGGCATGGCCGGCCACTTGCTCGAAAGCGCCAAACTTTATCAGCCGGTTGCACATCACGTCGGAATTAGGCGTCAGTCCGCGTACGGCCCTGTCCAGCATATAACCTACAACCTGCTTGTGGTATTCCTCCTGCAGATCTACAACCTCAAGGTGTAATCCATATTTCCGGGCGATCGATTGCGACAGCTCCATATCCTCCTCTGCAGTACAAGTGGTATCTTCGCCCTGCATGCCTATTTTTATGTAAAACAAGTCGGGACGTATTCCTTTCTCGCAAAGCAGGTGTGTTGCAACCGCGCTGTCTTACTATATGGTCGAATACGGTTCAGCCGTATGTACTGGTCTCCTCTATTCAGCCGAACCGCAGCCAATCTTATGCAAAGATAGGCACTTTTGACGAGTATGGCAAAGCTTTCCAGCCTTTCTGTTGGCTGTTTATAGGGAAATAGGTACTTTTGCAAAATAGGTACTTTTGCAGTACTATAAAACTCACCGTCTATGGCTATCATTGGCAACTATCCGTTTTTGGTAGAGCCCTTTACCGAAGACGCTACGGGAAATCTCTCATGGGGTCTCTTGGGCAATCAACTACTGCGCTGTGCCGGCATGCAGGCCGGCTCCTGCGGTTTTGGATTTGAGGATATGGAGCAATACCACCACGTATGGGTATTGGCCCGTCTGATTATTGATATGGATGAAATGCCCCGAACCGGACAAGCATATAACATCCAAACTTGGGTGACGAAAGTCTATCACCAATTCACAGACCGACTCTTTACCATATCCTCGCCCGAAGGACACACCTTTGGCCATGCGTTCAGCACCTGGGCCTTGATCAATTACGAGACGCGGGAGCCCATGGACCTCGCCCACTTGCCCGAAGGCAACATCATGGACTTTACTTCGCCGAAAACCATCCCCCTGAAAAAAGCCGGGCGATGCCGGGTGACTGCCGACTGCCCGATGAAGAGCAATCCGGTCTATTATTCCGATTTAGACATCAACGGACACGTCAATTCCATTCGTTACATTCAGATGGCGGCGGATTTGTTCACACAAGAGATTTGCAGCGAGGGACATAGCCTGTACCGCGTGGAAGTAGGATTTGCCAACGAGACTTACCTCGGCGACACGCTCCATTTCTACACGGACGGATTTCATGACAATCAGGCGCAGGTGGATATAAGGCGCAATGATGGTAAAACCGCGGCAAAAGTTGCCCTCTTCTTCCGCTAAGAAAGACCTTCCCCCCTACCCTTTTCTTTTCATTTTTCTATTAGCCAAGCATTCCTATGTCGACACGTACTTTTCTTCTCAGTCTGGTTACGATAACCACTATGCCCCTAAGCGCTGCCGTTATGCCGCCTGCTATCGAAGACTCGGATTTGACCGCATATTTCCTGCGTGTGCTGGAAGGAGAAGAGCCTTTCCAATACACGAATGACGCAAAACTGACCTGGCAAGACGTAGAAAGCGCACGCACCCGGGTATGGGAGGCGTGGAAGGCGGCCAACCAGGATTACGACGCGGACCTGCTGCCACAGCTCACGCCATTGGCAGATTCTCTCACCCATTCCTGGCTGCTCCCCGCCGCTCTGGAGCCCACTGCAAAGCTACCTTTCTTTTATGGAAGCAAGGGAGATGTCCGCCCGACAGAGGGATATCCACTCTTCATCTACCTGCACGGCTCCGGTGCCAAGGAACAAGAATGGAGCACGGGCTTCAAACTTTGCAAACGCTTCGCAGATGCACCCTCCGCCTACTTTATTCCGCAGATTCCCAACGAAGGGGAATACTATCGCTGGTGGCAAAAGGCCAAGCAGTATGCGTGGGAACGTCTGCTTCGTCTGGCCATGATTTCAGACGACATCAATCCCAACCAACTCTACGTATTCGGTATCTCCGAGGGCGGTTATGGTAGCCAGCGCTTGGCATCTTTCTATGGCGACTACTGGGCCGGAGCCGGTCCTATGGCCGGTGGCGAGCCGCTCAAGAATGCGCCGGCTGAAAACTGCTTCAATTTGGCTTTCAACCTGCGTACCGGTGCCGAAGACACTGGCTTTTACCGCAATACGCTGACCGGCTATGTGCAGCAGAACTTCAAAAAGCTCCACACCGCCGAACCCGACTACTACAACTACAATGTGGAATTGCTTCCCGGCTACGGACACGCCATTCCCTACGACGACACCACGCCCTGGCTTATCAAGCAGCCCCAGCGCAATCCCTATCCGAAATATGTGGCTTGGGAAAATTTTGAGATGGACGGTTTGAAGCGACATGGCTTTTATAATCTGTGGGAGGAAGAAGATCCTTTGCAGGGAAAGTCCGGCCGTGTCTACTACACCATGCGCATCAAGGACAATCACATTGATTTGATTGTCAGGAAAGTCACCTATACCGTCATGGAAAGTCAGGACGGGATTGACCTGCGCTTTACGAAGAGCTACACAACGCTGAATGCAGGGAAAGTCAGGGTTTATTTGAACGAACAGCTTATCGACCCTGCACAGCCCGTCACAATTACGGTCAATGGTCACCAAGGATGGAGCGGCATGGTAGAACCCACGCTGACAGACATGGTAAACAGCGTGGCAGGATACTATGATTCCGAACGCATCTACCCGGCGTCTGTACTCATCGACTTGGCCAATCCCACGGCTATTGGCGACATTCGCCTTGACGCTGACGATAGTGCACAGGGATCCTCTCTCACCTACAACCTTTCCGGCAGAATCGTGCCATCAGATACCTCGGGCGTGCTTATCACCTCCTCCGGCAACAAAATACTCCGCAAATAATTAGGGTGCAACCCATGGTTTTGTTCTCTTATTCGGCCGCTACTGATGAATAAATTTGAACTTACTGCCCCCTACAAGCCCTCCGGCGACCAGCCCGAAGCCATTCGGCAGCTGGTTGCCGGTCTTCATGAGGGCCGGCAGGCCCAGACGCTCTTGGGCGTGACCGGTTCGGGAAAAACCTTTACCATTGCCAACGTAATTGCAGCCATGGGGAAACCCACGCTGGTGCTGAGCCACAACAAGACCCTTGCTGCGCAGTTGTATCATGAGTTCAAATCATTCTTTCCCCACAATGCTGTGGAGTATTATGTGTCCTACTATGATTACTATCAGCCGGAAGCCTACATTGCCTCGACCGACACGTATATCGAAAAGGACCTGGCCATCAACGAAGATATTGACAAACTGAGACTGGCTGCCACCTCGGCTCTGCTCTCCGGCAGAAGCGATGTGATTGTCGTTTCCTCCGTGTCCTGTATCTATGGCATGGGAAATCCCTCTGCCTTCTACGAGAACGTCATCGAACTGAAAGTGGGGATGAAGCTGGCACAAACCGTCTTGCTCCGCCGTTTGATCGACAGCCTTTACTCGCGCAATGACATCGCACCAAAGGCCGGCAACTTCCGACTGCGCGGCGACACAGTCGATGTATTCCTGGCCTACGCTGACAACCTCATTCGCATCACTTTTTGGGACGAGGAAATCGACAGTATCGAGGAAGTTGATGCCCTGACCGGCCTGCGGTTGGCCTCCTTCGATGAATATAAAATCTATCCCGCCAACCTCTTCCTTACGACAAAGGAAACCCAGGAAGCTGCCATCCGGCAAATTCAGGACGACCTGACAGAACGAGTGGCTTACTTCAAGGAAATCGGTAAAGACCTTGAGGCTAAGCGACTTTATGAACGCGTGACCTACGATGTAGAGATGATTCGCGAACTGGGACATTGCAGCGGCATCGAGAATTATTCCCGCTATTTCGACGGACGCGCACCGGGCACACGTCCCTACTGCCTGTTGGACTTTTTCCCACGCGATTTCCTTATGGTCATTGATGAAAGCCACGTCAGCGTACCCCAGATCCGCGCCATGTATGGCGGTGACCGCTCACGCAAGGTAGCACTGGTCGATTATGGCTTCCGTTTGCCCGCAGCCCTCGACAATCGTCCCTTGACCTTCGATGAGTTTCGCGAACTGACGCCCCAAACGATTTATATCAGCGCTACGCCGGCAGATTACGAACTCAACGAGAGCGAAGGCATCATCGTGGAACAGGTGGTCCGTCCTACGGGACTACTGGACCCCGAAATCGAAGTGCGCAACACGGAACACCCCGTAGATGACCTGATGGAGGAAATCCGGCTGCGTGTGGAGCGCGACGAACGTACGCTGGTGACAACACTGACCAAGCGTATGGCAGAGGAACTGACCGCCTACCTGATTAAAAACGGTGTATCTGCCACCTATATACACAGCGATGTAGATACAGTCGAACGTGTAGAGATCTTGGGTGACTTGCGGCGAGGCATTTACCAAGTCCTGGTCGGTGTCAACCTGTTGCGCGAGGGACTGGACCTGCCCGAAGTCTCACTGGTTGCTATACTGGATGCCGATAAAGAGGGATTTCTGCGTTCACACCGCTCGCTGACACAAACAGCCGGCCGGGCAGCGCGCAACGTAGACGGCCGCGTCATCATGTACGCCCAAACCATCACCCTGTCCATGCAGCAAACCATCGATGAAACCCAGCGCCGGCGTATGAAGCAACTCCACTACAACGAGGTAAACGGCATCACACCACGCCAAATCAAGAAAGCTATCACCGACGGTTTCATCTCAAAAGGCAGCAAGCACACACCACACCGCACCGAAGGTATCCCGAACACAGACAACTATTATATAAACAACACAACAGAACCTATCCTCCACGCAGCGGAAGACAGTATCCCCTATGGAGGACAGTCCCAGACAACGGAAACGAAGACGCGCAAAAAAACTACGACGCACGCAGAAAGCCGCGAGGAGAAAATGCTGCGTCTGCAAACAGAGATGAAGCGTGCCGCCGCCGAATTTGATTTTATTCGCGCCGCACAACTACGTGACGAACTGCTGAAATTGGATAAAGAAAAATGACCAATACCCATAGAGATGCTACCTGTCACATGGTGGACAGGATTCTCAAGTTCTTGAAGACATGGTCACTGCCTGTGGCCATGATAGTAGGAGCCTTGGCGTATGTATCCTACCGAATTATTACTCCCCTGCACCCCTACGCTGCCGACTTGGCCGGTTGTGTGAGCTTCATACAACCGCTATTGATTTTCCTGATGCTGTTTCTTTCCTTCTGCAAGGTAGACCCGCACCAGTTGCGCCTGCATCGCTACCACTTTCTACTATTAACCGTGCAGGTGGTGTTCTTCCTGTTGTCGGCAGCTTTGGTCTACATGCTCGGCGCATCGCCGGCAGTCCCCGCTGTCGAGTCTTTCATGCTCTGCATGATCTGCCCCACTGCCACTGCCGCCGTGGTAGTCACAAGCAGGCTTGGCGGCAACACTGCAGGATTAGCAGTCTACACCATGCTAATCAACTTAGTTGTAGCAGTTTGCGTACCCTTGGTTATTCCTCTGCTTCATCCGCAGGAGGGGCGAACATTTCTACTTTCTTTTTCGCTGATTGTCGGCCGCGTCTTTCCCACTTTGATAGGACCATTCCTTGCTGCCGTATTACTTCGTAGGCTTTGGCCAAGCCTGCACCGCCGTATCTGCGCCCTTTCGGGATTGGCGTTTCGCCTGTGGGCAGTTTCGCTCGCACTGGCCATAGGCATGTCCGCCCGAAGTCTGTACCACACCCAGTCCTCGGCCTGCATATTGCCCGGTATCGCTCTGGCGTCCCTGCTCAGTTGCATACTGCAATTTTGGATCGGCCGGCGCATCGGCAAGGCTGCCGGATGCCCAATCTGCTGTGCGCAGAGCTTGGGACAGAAGAACACGGTCCTCGCCATTTGGATGGGCTACACCTTCCTCACTCCTGTCGTAAGCATCGCCGGCGGCTTCTACAGTATCTGGCACAACGTCTACAACGCTTGGCAACTGGCCCATCAGGGAAAACAAAAATAA
>SFCP01000114.1 GCA_004558535.1 Bacteroidales bacterium
CTGCCTTTCCTGCGGCGCGCCGGTCGATCTGGTCTATAACAAGAAAGCTCGCGCCTATCAGACGGTGCGATGATGCTCATTATCACCGTTCATGTGAACGCTCCTGCAGGGCAGGCCATTGGCATAAAGGAGCAGATTGCTCAGGATTTGGAGCGATACGGAGATACCCGTGTGGTGTCGGTAGAGGTAGTGCAGCCAACATACCGGCAAATGCAGATTGGAGAGACTGTCAGCCAGCAGGGCGGCAAGAGGAAGTAAGAACAGATTGGGGTGAGCTATTACGACGCTTTCGGAATTGAATCAGCATTTTGAGCTGATAGAGAAACTGGCAAGGGCAAGGGAGATGCTACAGTCCTTGCGTGACGCGGCTTGCCCCGGCGCGGCTGCCCTCACAGGTATGCCGCATACTCCCGGCATAAAGGATAAGGTCGGCGACCTCGCAGCTGAGATTGTGGATATGGATGCGCGTGTCGGCTTTCTGGAGGAAGAGGTCAAGGCCAGCGAGGGGCAGATCATGCCGTTCATTCAAGGCATCGACGATGACCAGACGCGCCTGATCTTCCGGCTGCGCTTCCTGAGAGGGCTCGCATGGAAAGAGGTCGCAGCGGTCATAGGAGGCCGCAATTCGGAGGATTCGGTAAAGATGGTGTGTTACCGCTACCTCGGTAGTTAAAAGCTGTTCTTCGCTGTTGCAACTCGTTTCTTGATATTCCCCGCACCATGTATTAGGATTAGACTCGTAAAATCCTACATAAGCCAGGCGGCCATCCCTCGCGGGGTGGCCGTCATTCGTATGGGAAGGAGGTTGAGGCCTGCGCGTTACTCCTTGCGCGCCGGTCATGCACCGGGTCCGATGTTCGCCAGCAGAGGGCAGCGGTGACATCATAAAAGGAGATTCCCAAAATGTTCGGAATTGTCATTCTGGCCGTCTATGCGGTGCTGATGATCGGCGTCACGCTGATGTTCACCCGAAAGACGACCGACGCAGAGGGCTTCCATGTGGCGGATCGGCGCATCGGCTCGGCGATTGCCGCCATGAGCATCGCCGCCACTTGGATTTGGGCTCCCTCACTGTTCACTTCCTCGGAGATGGCCTATACGCGCGGCATCCCGGGGATGTTCTGGTTTACGGTACCGAATGTGCTGTGCCTGATCCTGTTTATCCCCTTTGCAAAAAGGATTCGGGCACAGTACCCGGAGGGCATCACCTTGACCGGCTACATGGCGGAGCGCTATCACTCCGGCAAGGTCAAGGGCGTCTACTCCTTCCAGCTCGGCGCGCTGGCCGTTCTTTCAACAGCGGTGCAGCTGCTCGCCGGGGGAAAGACGCTGGCTCTCATTACGGGGCTGCCATTCTGGAGCATGACGCTCGCCCTGGCAGCTATCGCTTATTCCTACTCCCGCTTCTCCGGGCTGAAAGCCTCCATCATCACCGATGTCGTCCAGCTGGGCATTATTCTCATGGGTGGCGCTCTGCTGGTCGTTCTGAGCCTTCGCATGACCGGCGGCTTTGACACGGTACAGGCAGGGCTCGGTGCTGTCTCCGGAGAATATACCTCGCTCACCTCCTCCACGGGCATTGAAGTCTTGCTGGGCTACGGTCTGCCGATGGCTGTCGGTCTGATCTCCGGCCCATTCGGGGATCAGTGCTTCTGGCAGCGAGCTTTCGCAATCAGGCGCGACTGCATCGGCAGATCGTTTTTTGCCGGTGCGCTTTTGTTTGCTCTCGTTCCGATCTGCATGGGAACGGTTGGCTTCCTCGCCGCAGGCTCCGGCTTTGTGGCCAGCGACACCGGCATGGTCAACTTTGAATTCGTTTCCTCGCTGCTTCCGACATGGGTGCTGGTCCCGTTCCTGTTTATGATTATCTCCGGCCTGCTCTCCACAGTGGATAGCAACCTTTGCGCGGCGGCGTCGCTCACGACAGACTGGCTCGGCATTGGGAAGGACACGGTGCAGACTTCGCGCCGCACAATGCTTTGCCTGCTGATCGTGGCTATCGCCATCGCCAACATTCCCGGCCTGACGGTGACATACCTGTTCCTGTTCTACGGAACGCTCCGCGCTTCGACGCTGCTGCCGACGGTCATGACGCTGCTCGGTAAGAAGCTAACGGGCAAAGGCGTTTTTGCCGGTGTGCTGACCGCGCTGTGTGTCGGGCTTCCGATCTTCGCCTACGGCAATCTCGCCGGCATTCCGGCTGTGAAAGCGGCAGGCAGTCTGACGACCGTCCTGTCCAGCGGCCTTGTCGCCGTTATCGCCTCGAGAAAGGCGGTGAAGGCATGAGCCTCGGGAGGAAGCAGAGTATCGACAACAGTGCATGGCTGGAAGCCGTTGCAACTATCGAAGAAGCCGTTTCCCGCGCAGAGCTGGACGAACTTACTGCCGCGACCGTGGCGGACATCAAGGCCGTGACGGCTAGGAAGTGTGCTGCCTACGCATGGAGCGCTGGTAAGGACAGCATTGTCCTTGGCAAACTCTGTGAAGCGGCCGGCGTCACCGATAGCATGATCGGCGTGTGCGACCTGGAATACCCCGCCTTTGCCGCATGGATCGAGGAGCATAAGCCGGCAGGCTGCGAAGTCATCAACACGCATCAGGATATCGACTGGCTGGTGAAGCATCAAGAGATGCTTTTCCCCAAGGACTCCGCCGCGGCCGGACGATGGTTTTCTATCGTGCAGCACCGAGCACAGCGTGAATACTTCAAGGCGCACGAGCTGGACGTCATCATTCTCGGCCGCCGCCGTGCGGACGGCAATTATGTCGGTCGCAACAGCAATATCTATACCGATGGCAAAGGTGTTACGCGATTCAGCCCGCTCGCTGCGTGGAAGCATGAGCACATCCTTGCCTATATTCACTACCATCAGCTCCCGCTTCCGCCGATCTACGGCTGGAAGAACGGATATCTGTGCGGCACTCACCCGTGGCCCGCCCGCCAATGGACGGGCAGCATCGAGAACGGCTGGCGCGAGGTCTACGATATCGACCCCGGCATCGTCCTTGCGGCAGCTGAAAAGATCGACAGCGCTCGCGCCTTCTTGAAGGAGGTGCAGGCATGAAGGTCATAAAGAAGCCTCTGACCGAGCTGCGGCGACCGGATCGGAATGTCCGAATGCACACCGACAAGCAGCTGAAGGAGTTCCGACGCTCTGTCGAAATGTTCGGTCAGATCCGCCCCATCGTGGTCGACGAGGACGGCGTTATTCTCGCCGGCAACGGCTTGTATGAAACGCTGCTGTCCCTCGGCCGCACAGAGGCGGACTGCTATGTTGTGTCCGGGCTGACTGAGGCGGAGAAGAAAAAGCTCATGCTGGCCGATAACCGCGTCTTTGACCTGGGCGTTGACGATTTGGCCGCGCTGGACGCTTTTATCCTCGACCTGAAAGACGACCTGGACATTCCCGGCTACGAAGAGGATCTTCTCCGTGCGATGGTGATGGAGGCTGACGAAGCCAGCGACGCCCTGCTTGAGTACGGCACCATTGAGCCGGAGCAGGCTGCGGCCATCACCGAGACGCGCGAGAAATACGCCGCCCGGGAAGAAGCTGCTGCGGCGCAGGCTGAGGAAGTCGCACCAGCACAGAGCGGCACGGCGCCTTCCACCGAGCCCACTAAGAGGTTTATCCTCTGCCCGAAATGTGGTGAGCGGATATGGCTGTAAAGCGCATCAGCTCAGACATCGACGTTGTGACTGCGGCGCGCCAGCGGATCAAGAATGTATTTTCCAACGGCGTCCCCGTATACCTCTCGTTTTCCGGCGGCAAGGACAGCATCGTTCTCGCCGACCTGACCTATAAGCTGATCCAGGCTGGGGAGATCAATCCCTCGCAGTTGACCGTCCTTTTCGTGGACGAGGAGGCAATCTTCGATTCCATTGAAGCGACGACCAAGGCGTGGCGGAAGAAGTTCCTGCTTGCCGGCGCCAAGTTTCAATGGTGGTGCATCGAGGTCAAGCATTTCAGCTGTCTCAATGAGCTGTCCAGCGATGAAACCTTCGTCTGCTGGGATCGACGCAAGCGCGATGTCTGGGTGCGGCAGCCGCCGCCCTTTTCCATCCGCAATCACCCGCAGCTCCGGCCAAGGATCGACAACTATCAATCCTTCCTGCCCCGCGTGACGATGGACGGCATCATGATCACCGGCGTCCGCGCGGCAGAGTCCATTCAGCGGCTCCAATACATGGCGGCACTGAATATGGGCGCAAAGGGCATCACCGGCACGAATACCATCTATCCCATCTACGACTGGAAGACGGCGGACGTCTGGCTGTACCTGCGAGACCAGCGCATCGAAGTCCCCGAGGTCTACCTGCAGATGTATCAGGTCGGCGTCAATCGGAATCAGCTGCGCGTGTCGCAGTTCTTCTCTGTTGATACCGTACCCGTGCTGGTACACCTGGGCGAATATGACCCATCGCTCATGGAGCGCGTCCTTCGGCGCGAGCCGAACGCCTACCTTGCCATGCTGTACTGGGACAGCGAAATGTTCCACCGCACCACAAGGAAGCGCCGGGAGCTGGAGGGCGAGGACACCAAGGACTACCGTGCGCTCCTGAAGGAGATGCTGTTCGTCCGTCCGGGAGACTTCTTCAACACGGAGCATAAGCGCAAGATCGCCAAGCAGTACCGCAAGATGTTCATTCAGATGGACGGAATGGCGCGGCCGCGCGACTACAAGAAAATGTACGGCGGTCTGACTGCTGGTGATCCCAAGCTCCGCACCCTGCGCGCCATCTATCAGGACATATCCTGCGCCTATGCCGATTACGCCAAGCGCTTCCGGAAGGGAGGTGAGGTAAATGGCTGACGCGGATCTGTTCGCCCCGTTATCCTCCCTGCAATGGGTAGACCGGGAGCAGCTCAAGCCCAATGACTACAACCCCAACAAGGTCAACCGTGAGAATCTGAAACTGCTGGTGCAATCGATCATGACCAATGGCTGGACGCTTCCCATCGTCGTGCGTCCCGACTACACCATCATCGACGGCTTTCACCGCTGGACCGTGGCCGGAGAGGAGCCGCTGCACACCATGCTCAAAGGTAAGGTGCCGGTGGTAATCGTGCGGCATGATGACGCGACCGAGGATATTTACGGCACCGTCACACACAACCGTGCTCGTGGTACACATCTGCTTGAGCCGATGAAAGCCATCGTAAAGCGGCTGCTGGACGAGGGCAAGTCCGTTCAGGAGATCGGCAAACAGCTCGGAATGAAACCCGAAGAAGTATTCCGGCTCTCTGATTTCTCGCGTGATGACTTCCTCGGCATGATGACCAAGGGCGTTAAGGGGTATAGCCATGCGGAATTGCTGACGAAGTTATAACACAATACCACAGCCAGGCGCATACATCGCATGAGAGCGGCGTATCTGCGTCTGGCTGTGTTGCTCCCTCCCCCTCTCGGCATCGTCGCGCTGAGGGCGGGGAAATGCGTTGCAACAGGCGACGACGGCAAAAGGTACTGTGACGACCCCCGCCCCACACGCCGCGGGCTCGCCGACCCCGAAAAAAGCGTAGTTACCAAGGCAAAA
>SFCP01000115.1 GCA_004558535.1 Bacteroidales bacterium
GCAGTATGGAGGTACGACAACGGTGCAGCGCGAGGAACTGCTGCTGACGGATCCGGCTACGGGTGGGCGCTCGGCGGCGTATGCGGCGCTGACGGCGACTTTTTATTTATAAGATAACGGCATGGGGAAGAGCGGACAAAGGTCTATGTTTGGCATGCTGCGCGTATTGTGCGTCATTGGCAGGCGGGGCAACAATGATTTCTGATAAAATTATGTATTTGCGGTTGCGGCTCAGCAACTAAAGCAAGCTCTATTGCATTCGCTTTGCACGCAAATTACATATTTGCGGTTGCGGCTCGGGAATAATTTCTGATAAAACTTGTGGATAATTCATGGGAATTCGTGTTGTAATAACATGAATGCCCATAAATGTCCATGAATTATTTCACAAATTGCATATTTGCGCCTGCGGATTAGGCGGAAATCCTTGGTGAAGCCTGCGTCCTGCCTTGTCTCCCCCTCCTTTTTTTTGCGTGGAAGCCGTTCATACTTGACATCCAATACCTGTTTTTGAAAAAAGGCTTCCCTTTCGTTTGGCTTGTAGCGGGCGATTTGCTAAATTCGCGGCATGAAACACATTCTTACCACCGATCGTCCCCGCTTCGGGGCTGTGCTGTTAGCAGTCCTCCTTGCTTGGGGCTGTACAGACCTGTGTGCCCAGACACGGCGTGTGGGGGCACGACGCGTGCCGGTCGTGACAGAAGCGCGGATGTGCTCAACGGTGTATCGAAACTATATGGACTCGCTGCGCAACCTGAAGCAGCACTTTTCAACATGGCGCTACGAGGGTGCCGACACGCTGAGCAACCCTGTTTATTTCCCCCTGTTGCTGCCACCTACGTTCTATGCGGAGGTGTCGCAGCGAACCATGGCCTTGCCGGCCGGAAAGGGGAACGGCGGCGCAGCAGCGGTCGAACGTCCCCTCTGGCAGCGGAGGATAGCGGCGATAGACGAGGTTCTGATGGACTTGTACACAAAGCATCCGGAGTGGGTATTGTACCAAGCCACGGACACGGAGCGGAATGTCGGAGGATGGGTCCCGGGTGAGACAGCGGAGAATGTGCGTCCCCAGGTGAAACTGACAGAAAGGGTGCACGGCGCAGACGAGGGCAGCCGGGCAACATTGCCTGATGCCGTGGACGGCGACTGGACAGTGGAGGTGAAGCGACCGAACTTCTGGAACATCACGACGGCGACGTCGCTGCAATTCACGCAGTACTATGTCACCGACAACTGGTACAAGGGCGGCGAGAGCAACAATTCGCTGCTGGCTATGGTGAACGTGGATGCCAACTATGACAACAAGCGCAAGTTCATCTTTACCAACAAACTGGAAATGCGTCTGGGATTTCAGACGTCGAAGGGCGACGACAAGCACAAGCTCCTCACCAACTCGGACCTGCTGCGTCTGACCAACACGCTGGGACTGCAGGCCATGAAAAACTGGTACTACACGCTGAAGCTGCAAAGCTGGACGCAGTTCTACCCAGGATACAGGAAAAACGACGACAAGGTGTATTCGGACTTCATGTCGCCCTTTGAGAGCATCCTGTCGCTCGGTATGACCTACAAGCTAAACAAACCGAAGTTTACCATAGATGCTTCCATCGCCCCATTGTCGGCGGATTTCAAATACGTGGACCGCAAGGCGCTGGCTACCTCGTTTGGTCTGAAGGAGGGCAAGCACTGCCGGTGGGCATTTGGTTCGAACGTGACGGTGAACTACCGCTGGACGATAGCGAAGAACATCTCGTGGAGCGGGCGCATCTACTATTTCACGGACTACAAGCGCGTGACGGCGGAATGGGAGAACACTTTCAACCTGCAAATCAACAAATTCCTGTCGACAAAGCTTTTCCTGTACCCGCGGTTTGACGACGGCGTGAACCGGAAGGAGGGTGACTCATACTTCCAGTTCAACGAATTGCTGTCGCTCGGTTTCAACTATACATTCTGACCGGCCCGGGGACGGAAGAAGCCTCTGATAAAAAGAAAATGAAGATTATCTGTTCGCAATGGCAGGATGCTGCGGACCTCGCAGCGGTCTATGCGGGGAACGATGGAAGCGGTGTGGGCGTCGAGACAGACGGTCCGTGGGACGCAGCTGCCTGGACGCCGCTTCGGCATACGTTTACGCTGCCCGAGACAGCCTTGGGGCGTACCGGCCAGCCGTTTTTCCTGCCCGAGGCATTGGGCGAGATTTCGGTAACGCTGTGGTGTGCAGCACGCATCAGCCGGTTGGGCAAGAACGTGTCGGCACGCTTTGCTTCACGCTATTACGACGGTCTGACGATTGGCGCGGTGATGCAGAGCCGCACCTTGTTGGCGAGGCAGCAACGCGAGGGGCTTCCTTGGCACGCCGCCATGGCTTTCGATGCCGCCGTTTGGGTGGGCCGGTGGTTGCCACCCACCGAATGGGACGCCGTGGTAGCGGTGCAAGATGGCCCGGCCGTAACCCTGCAACGCGATGGAGAAACGCTGACGAAGCTGGATGTGTCGGTGGCACGCGGATGCGTGGACCGGCTATTGGCTGCCGAAAGCCGCTGGAACTTGATGCGACAGGGCGATCTGCTGTTAGTAGGCAGTGGGGCGACAGAGGGTGCCGTAGGCGTGGGGCGCGATGATCACCTCTGCTTCAGCCTCGGTGAACAGCCCCTGCTACATGTCAGGGTGAAATGACCTGCACCAAAACCGTATAACGTATATTACAGGCGACACAGTATACATATATATTATATTAAGCAAGCTGCATGCTTCGCAAGCAATTGTAACGCCTGCATATAATAGTACATAATAAGAAGAAAGATGACCCATTACAGATACATACGCTTTTGTGCAGGGCTGTTGGTCCTGTTTGTCACGGTGGCCGCACGTCTGTGTGCGCAGCCTGCCTTTGTAGACTTTCCGTCCAAGGACTTTCCCGTGAGCGAAGCAGGATTGCCGGCATATCAGTGCAGTTTTGACGTAGGTACCGTCGTTCCCGGCACGAATTGGCGCGTATGGATAGAATATCCCGAATGGACGGCGCTGAGCAATGCCGAGGAACGGCTGATCCGCGAGGGTGGATGGGCCGTAGATAGCGTCTGTGCTACCGGCAGATTGGGCTTTAGCCGGAAGCGGGGTGTGCTTGATGTGACGGTTTGCCCCATCGTGCGTCGCGAGGGACGGCTTTGGCGACTGCTCTCGGGAAAGATTTGCTATGCCCCTCTACCCACGAAGCACATAGCGCCTACAGAGGCGGTGACCGTCGCGGACCGCTGGAATAGCGCCTCCGTGCTACGCGAAGGGAAATGGGTGAAGGTCAGTGTGACGCAAGAGGGCATCTACCAGTTCTCCCCCTCGTCGTTAGCTGCAATGGGATTTAGCGACCCTGCACGCGTCAAACTATATGGCTACGGCGGCCGCCCTATCAGCGAAAACTGGAACTTTGATGACCCCGAACGGGCTCCCGACGACCTGGTCGAAATCCCGCTTTACCGCAAGGCAAACGGTACGGTGCTCTTCTTTGCCGAGGGTACCCTGCGGACCAACTGCGAAACGGGGTGGCACGACGTCAATCCCTACTCGGACCAGTCCTGCTATTTCCTGACCGAGGGAGACGAACCATTGGCTTTCCAGAAAATTTCTGCGTCACAGAGTGCGCCCGCACAGACCCTCGAAACCGTGCCCTACGTAGCCGTACTGGACAACGATGCCTTTGCATGGTACAGCGGTGGCCGTGAAATGTACGATTCCTACGATTTCGCCTACGGAAACACCCATACCTTTAACCTCGCTACGCCGCATCCTGCCACAGGCGAGGCTCTGGTGTACGTTGCCTTTGGCGCGGCAAGCCAACTGTCGGCGACAAAGGTCGAAGTGGAAATGAATGGTAACCAACTTGGAAGCTTGTCTATTAATAAGTTCTCGGATGCACAGTCGGGATACGAGGCGAGAAACAAATACACCGTGACGACGCTCACCGATAGGAACGCTTTCCGGTTTACTACTACGGCGGGAAATGCAGCGCGACTGAACTTTATCCGCGTGAAATACGATCGAACATTGCGCGCCGACGATGCAGCGTTCTCCTTCTCGCCCGCCGTTGACGGCGTGACGGGATTGCGTGTGGCCGGTGCCAAGAGTAGTACACGCCTTTGGGCCATCGGCAATGCCAGCGAAACGGCTGCTGAGGTGGAAAGCTCACTGCAGGGCGACGTCCTGACTGCTACGGTGGCGGATGGACGCCGACGCTACGTTTGTGTGGACATCGATGCCGATTACCCGACACCTGCGACAGTGGGTAAGGTGGCCAACCAAAACCTACACGCCGACGGCGCGGCTGATATGGTGATTATCATTCCCGAAAGTGGAAAATTGCAGGAGGAAGCCGAGCGATTGGCTGCTTATCACCGTGAACACGACGGATTGCGCGTGAATGTGGTGAACGCAGGTTGCCTGTACAACGAATTTTCCTCGGGTACGCCGGACGCGTCGGCTTATCGCCGCTACATGAAAATGCTTTACGACCGCGCGGAGACCGAAGCCGACCTGCCCGCCTACCTCCTGATGTTCGGCAACAGCCTGTGGGACAACCGCCTGCGCACAGATGGCATGAAGTCGCTGAACACAAAGGACTACCTGCTCTCGTTTCAAGTAAGCGAAGGCGCCCTGAACAAGGTGACCGGCGCGTTCGCTTTGGGCGAACTGAACAGCTACGTGACCGACGACTTCTACGGTTGGCTGGATGATGACGAGGGAACAACTTACGCGCTCAACAAGTTGGACGTAGGTATTGGACGCTTTCTATGTTCCGACCCGACAGAAGCAAAAGTATTGGTGGACAAAGTGATTGCCTACGCCGGAAATGCCATGAGCGGCGCTTGGAAAAACAGAATTTACGTGCTGGCCGATTACGGCAACGCCAACCTGCACATGAACGATGCCACCCCTGTGGCCGAACAACTTGTTAATAGTACATCCAACCGCGCTATCGTAAAAAAAGTCTTTTGGGACGCTTATGAGCGGACGACTACTGCCATCGGTTATCGCTTTCCGGAGGTAACGACTATGCTGCAAGGATACATGCAGGAGGGAGCACTGATGTTCGACTATTCCGGACATGGTAGCCCCGACCAACTCTCGCATGCACAACTACTCGTCACTGCTGACTTCAATGTTTCCTCTGGCGGTCGCTTGCCACTTTGGATAATGGCCTCCTGCGAAATTTGTCCTTTCGACGCCTTGCAGGATGACATTGGTCGTACCGCCGTGCTCAATCCTAACGGGGGAGCTATTTCGATGATATGTGCAGCTCGTTCCGTCTACTCCAATTATAATAAGGAACTGAATATCAGCCTTAGCAAACACCTCTTTGAAAACGATGATACGGGCCGACTCATCACAATGGGTGAGGCCTTGCGACGCACGAAGGTAGACATGGTGACCGCTGCACCCGGCACGGCTATGAAGGACGCTTCGATGAATAAATTG
>SFCP01000116.1 GCA_004558535.1 Bacteroidales bacterium
TGTCATGCTCCAAAAGTGACGGAAATATGGCAAAATGACTTAGATTACCAAAAATAATAGTCCATTTACTTGGACTGCAACATAGAAAAACCGGGAGCCCGCTTGCCCTGTGTCTGTTGGAGGAGACAAAAACCGGAAAAACCCCTTGCAGAGGACGGGGCTGCGCCCTGCTGTCAGGCTTCCGCTTTGGTCTTATAAGAGCAAGCTCTTAATGCCCAAACCGAAAGCCTGCCACCACCTTCTTACAGAAGGCATTCATCCTCTGCAAGGCGATAAACAATAAAAACAATCTATGGGTAGAGGTACATGGTAAATGTATGCACCTCAAGAACGGAATTGTATACAACATCACTGTCACGGAGCGCAAGGGTTCTTGTCACGGAGGACAGCTGCATTGTTACAGAGCACAAGGGATTCTTGTCACGGAGGACAGCTGCATTGTTACAGAGCGCAAGGGATTCTTGTCACGGAGGAAGTGCTTCTTGTCGTAGAGGACAAGGTTTTTTTTTTGTTTATCGCCTTGTGCCGGATGCAAAACCCGACAGGGGAATGATGTAGCCGTCTGAAAATACCCGAGCTTGCTCGAGGAATTTTCAGACGGCTACAGCGTTCATGGCTCGCCAGAGACATTTTGCATCCGGCGCAAGGGGTTTTTCCGGTTTTTGTCTTTTCAACAGAAACGGCGCAAGGGGTTTATACCGGTTTTTGTCTTTCCTATTGACACAGGGGCGACACGGGGCTGACACGAGTCAAGGGGGCGGTTTTTGTCTTTCCTGCGGATACGGCCGACACGTGAGTTTCATAGCCATAGCCATCTGTTTCTTTGTCGCTAAAAAAACTTTTAGCGGACAGCAATAAAACAAAAACTAAGCTGATGGTCTACGAAATTTCCGCTGGGCCTATTCCACGATGATTTCGTCCACGAAGAGGAAGCCCTCCTTGCCCTTTGCGCCGTGCCATTCGGGCAGCGTGTGTTCTGACAGGGCTTTCACTTTCACGTAGCGGGCTTGGGTCGGGGTGAAGTCGTAGCGGTGTTCGTAGATTTCGTCGGGGTCAGACTCCTTCATGGGCGGCAGCTGTTTGTCCACCACCGTCGTAAAGTGCTGTCCGTCCGTCGACAGGCTGATTTCCACGCCGCGCGCATCCATCACCCAGTTGCTTTTCAGGATGGTCACGTTAAATCCCACGCGGCTCACCTCCGTCTCTGCGCCCAGGTCCACGATAGCCTCCAGGTCCGTGCCGCTGAAGGCGATCCACCGGCCCGTGCTGTAGTTGTTCGTTTCGCCCAGCATACCGTCCGTCAGCATAGGTGCGCCGCCGTAGGTGTACTGCGAGTGCGGGTCTTGCAGCAGGGTGACGGGGCAGGCCGTTGCTTTGCTGAAGTGGAAGTTTTCCGTCAGGGTGCGCGTCTTGCCCGTCGGGCGGAAGGCCGCCGCCTTGAAGGTGCAGCTTTGGGTGATCAGCACCCCGCCGTCCGTTCCGCCGTGGTAGAGCGGCGAGTGGGTCGTAGGCTCTGTGCCGTCCATTGTGTAGCGCACTTCGGCGTTGTCGATGGTGCCCAGTGTGGCGCGCATAGCGTGTGCCGCAGGTGCGGCGGCATAGTGTGCCTCCACGTCAAAGACGTGTTTCGCGTAGTTGTAGCCCTGCAGGTCGTAGAGTCGGATAAATCCCGGCAGACGTTTGCGGAAGTTCGTATAGTCGCGTTGTGCCTGCGGCGTCCATTGCACTTCGCAGAGCGCAGCCATGCGTGGCAGTTCCATGTATTCCACCTGGCGGAACGTCGGTATGTACTCCGTCCACAGGTTAGCCTGTACGCCGATGATGTGGCGTGCCTCTTCCTCCGTCAGTCCTTTGGGCTGGGGGTTGTAGGCGTAGACCAGCGCCACGGGCAGGCAGCCGCCGATAGCCTCCGGTTCGTTCTTGACGTCAGCCGTCTGGTAGTAGTCGAAGTACAGGTAGGTGTTGGGCGTCATCACCACGTCGTGTCCCTGCCTTGCCGCTTCGATGCCGCCGGCCTCGCCCCGCCACGACATCACGGTGGCGTTGGGCGCCAGTCCGCCCTCCAGCGTCTCGTCCCATCCGATCATTTTCCGTCCCAGTGCGTTCAGCCGCCGTTCCGCATGGCGGATGACGTAGCTTTGCAGGCGTTCCTCGGCCGTATGCTTGCCGTCGGCTTCCAGGTGGTTGTCCGCAATTCTTTGCTGGCACTTCGGGCAGTCCCTCCAGCGCACCTTCGGGCACTCGTCGCCGCCCACGTGGATGTAGGCCGAGGGGAAGATTTCCACGATTTCGCCCAGCACGTCGTCGATGAACTGCAGCACGCGGTCATTGCCGGCGCACAGCACGTCATCACTCACGCCCCACATCTTCCACACCTCGTACGGGCCGCCCGTGCAGCCCAGTTCCGGGTAGGCGGCCAGTGCGGCCTGCATGTGTCCCGGCATGTCGATTTCCGGGATGATGGTGATATGTCGTTCGCGGGCGTAGGCCACGATGTCGCGGGCCTCCTTTTGGCTGTAGAATCCGCTGTGCGGTGTGCCGTCATAGCGTCCCGTGTTGTGTCCGATGACCGTCTCCGGGCGGTAGCCGCCCACGGTGGTCAGTTTGGGGTACTTCTTGATTTCGATGCGCCAGCCCTGGTCATCGCTCAGGTGCCAGTGCAGGCGGTTGATGTTGTGGAGCGCCAGCATGTCGATGAAGCGGCGCACCGAGTCGGGCGTGATAAAGTGGCGCGACACGTCCAGGTGGGCGCCGCGGTAGCTGAAGCGCGGTTCGTCGCTGACCACCGTGGCCGGGATTTCCCGCACCGGTCGGTCGGCAGCGCCGATGGCTTTCCGCAGGGTCTGTATGCCGTAGAATGTGCCCGCGGCCGATGCGCCTTGGATGTGGATGCCGTCGGCTGTCACCGTCAGCTGGTACGCCTCCGGGTTCTGTTGCTGCAAGTCCGCCGTCAGCCGGATGGCGTTGTGGCCTTTTGCGCGGGTCGTCAGCTGCAGCCGCAGCCCCGTGGTCTGCTCCAGGTATTCGGCCAGGAATTGCGCGTTGCGCTTCATGGCTGCATCGCCTTTCGGATAGCAGATGACGGTGCTCTCGTTCAGCGGGAAGGCAGGTGCCGCTACGGCTTTCACCTCCACCGGCAGGGGCACCACATGGAAGTCCACCTGCTGGGCAGACATCCTGGAGCCGGTGCCGCCCAGCAGCAGGGCCAGTGCGGCAACCCATAGTGATTTCTTTTTCATAGGGGTATCAGTTAACAAGTTATTTCTTTCGGTTATTCTGTTGCAAATGTAGGTAAAATTTGCGATATGGCCGCCTGGCTGTGGCCGGTCTGCCCTGTCTGTACGACAAAGTTACTACATTTCCGACGAAATCCAAATTCGTCTCTCTCTGTTTTAACATTTTTGGAAAGGGGACGGCTTGTGGCGCAAGCGTGTTAGAACAGGTTGCGCACTTACAGAGAAAAAGTGGAGATATTTTACATATATGTGAAATATATCTCGTATCTTTGCGCTGTAATTAAGGATTTGCCTATGAATGAAGTTGAGCTTGTTTTGGTCAATGATGCTGACAAGTGTACCATTTATACGATTCAGTTCTCGGAAGAAGCCGAGACAGAATACGAGCGCTTTTATTCCAAATTTATAGAGGACGTTCAATTGAATCAAGACTTGTTGCGCATAGTGCAGCTTGTAGACAAAATTGCCGAAGAGGGGGCTTTGGAACGTTTCTTCCGGCCCGAGGGTAGGGTGCGTGACTCTGTGGTGGCTCTTCCTGTGCTGCGCTCAAAACTCCGGCTGTATTGTCTGCGCCTTTCTGACAGGATCCTTGTTCTCGGCAACGGAGGAATTAAAAACTCGCGAACGTACGAGGAGGATGATTCATTGCGGGGATATGTCCTCACACTCCAGAAGTTTGAAGAACTGCTGAAAGAGGGACAACGCGATGGGACTGTGATAATAACATCAAAGACTATAGAAACAGATAAGACGTTTAAGCTATGAGGGATATAAGAAACAGATACCGGGAAATGGTCCGTCAGGTGCCACCGGAGGTGAAGGCAGAGATAGACCTGTCTTTCGCCATATCCAACAAGATAGATGCGCTCATGCGGGAGCGCGGTTTCTCAAAGAAACAGCTTGCCGACCAGCTTGGGAAGCGTCCGAGTGAGGTAACAAGGTGGTTGAGCGGACAGCACAATTTTACGGTTTCCACACTTGCCATGCTGTCGGCATTTTTCGGAAAACCAATAATCTCTGTCTGAATTGTCGCCAGCGAAGCCGTGTCTCCGATAGGGTATGGCTCCCTCCCGCGCCCCGTCTCCGGCCGGACACCCGCGCTTCCCTCGTGGCTGCCGGAAGGCCCCTCCCTCCCGCGCCCCGGCTCTGGTCGAATACCCGCGCTTCCCTCGTGGCTGCCGGAAGCCTCCTCCCGACCGCGCCGGAGCAAACCGCTGCCGACAAGTGCATAGAAGTGCACAAGCAGATTTAACCTAAACTTTCCTAACGAGCCCTTTTGTGGCGGTTTTTGTCACTCCGTGTCCTTGCTGGAATTTTCTCCCGGCACTTGGTTTTCACTACAAAGCACTTAGAAAAAATTACCCGGCACTTAGTTTTCACCAAGTCCCGGGTAATTTTTCGCCTACAAGGGCGATAAAGCAACGGAGCAGGCGCGGGATGTGCCCGGCCTGCTCCGTCTGTACGACAAAGTTACTACATTTTTCGGCGAAATCCAAATCCGTCTTTCTCCGTTTTAACATTTGGGAGCGGACGGGCCTGCTGCGCGGGGGAAAGTCCGTACGGATGGCGCTGTCCGAGGCCCGCCTTTTCCCGGTCCGGCCTTGCGGGCGGGGCTTTGACGGCTGCGTAGGCCCCCTGCAAGCCCCTTGCCTGCTGTTGCAAGCTGATTTGTAGAGCCTGCCTATGGCTCATGGGATGCTTCGTATGGGCTGCGGATGCTTGTCGGGCCGTTTGTCGTCAGGGTAGGGCCGAGTGTCCGGTTATTTTTCGGCGCCCGTGTTGACCACGGGCTGTGCGGATTCATCGGAACAGAGTACCACCAGCAGGTTGCTGACCATAGTAGCCTTTTCCTGGGAGGAAAGTTCCACCACTTTCTCTTCCTCCAGGCGCTTCACGACCATTTTGGCCATCGAGACGGCGCCCTCCACGATTTTCTCGCGGGCCGAGATGATGGCACCGGCCTGCTGGCGACGCAGCATGACAGCGGCGATTTCGGGGGCGTAGGCCAGGTAGTTGATGCGGGCCTCCACGACCTCTATGCCGGCCATGTTGAGGCGTTCGTCGAGTTGCTGCTCCAGGCGTTCGTTGATTTCGTTGCCGGCACCGCGCAGGGTCAGTTCGCTCTCGCCCGTCTCGTTGTCGTCATAGGCATACAGCCCGGCCACCTGCCGCAGGGCTGCATCGCTCTGCACCCGTACGAAATCCTCGAAGGCAGACATGCGGCCGGCCACCGTGGCACCCGCCTGTCCCGTGGTCGCTGCGCCCGCCATGGTCTGGGCGTCGATTTCAAACATCGCCTTGTACGTGTCGCTCAGCTTCCACACCAGCACGAGGCCGATGAGGATCGGGTTGCCCACCTTGTCGTTGACCTTGATGGGCTCCACGTCCAGATTGCGGGCGCGCAGCGAAAGTTTCTTCTTGTCCATGAAGGGATGAACCCAGTAGAAGCCGGTTTTCGTGAAAGTGCCGCGGTACTTGCCGAAGAAGACCATCACGCGGGCCTCGCCCGGCTCTTGGGCGATGTAGCCGGCTGTCGTGACAAGGAGCCCAAGTCCCAGCAGTACTGCCCAGGCAATCGAGAGCGGCCAAAAGGCCGTGGGAAGCAGGAAAGCCGAGCCTGCCAGCAGGGGAAGTACAATCAGTTGTACAAACAGCATGGTAAAACCATTGTATGCCGGGCCGGCATAAGTAAATTCCTTTTCTGTAATTTTTTCCATTTCCATAGCGTTATTTTTTGAGTAGTTACAACCCTTTGACACCGCAAATGTAGGAAAAACTACAAAGGGGATGCGATTTCTTGCATACGAATACAAACTTTTTTCCGGCAAAATGCGTACTTTTGCACCCGAAGGGTCGCCGGCTTTGCCCCAATCAGGTGAAACGCGGCGGCATTATTGTCATTCGGACACATATTTTTATTTCATTTATTTATTCATCAAACACTAACGCTTATGAGAAAGATTACTCATTTCTTCTCAATGCTCCTGCTCACGCTTGTGGCAGTGGGCAGCGTAAAGGCGCAGGATGTGACGTCGCTCGATCAGCTGAGCAACACAGCCGCCTACACCTTTACCACCGAGAACCGTGGCGGATTGGTCTATGACGCCAATCATCCCACGCAGGGCTGGTGCTCGAGCAACACCACCGGCGGAGCCACCGCTTACGATGTGGACCCCACCAACCCCAATCACCAGTGGGCCATCATCACTTCGAGCAAGGGCTACTACTACTTCTACAACCTGGGCGCCAAGAAGTTCCTCTACAAGGACGCTACTCCCAAAGGCACAGTGCTGCTTGATGCTCCCACCAGCACCGACACGGACATCTTTGCCTCCACGGGTGCCAACAAGGCCAATTATCCTTGGGTGCTTGCTTTCGGTAGCAACGAGGTTAACCTCAGTACAAACCAGGCTACGGCCGTCATCACCAACTGGAACGACCGCGGTGACGTGGGCAACATGATGAAGATTACCAAGGTGGCCGACATCACCGCCGAAGACATCGCTGATGCGATGGCTGCCATCAATACGTTCGAGGAATCCCTGGTGGTATACGTTGAAAGCCTGGACGAGCTGAGCAATACGGCGGTCTACACCATCGACAATGCCCGCGGATTCTTCGCTTACGACCCCGACTTCACCGCCACCTCCGGCGAAGTGACCCACAGCGGCACGGACATGGTCGTTTCCACCCAGACGGACGGTGTCAATGTGGCATTGCCCGAAGCCAACAAGCACTGGGCCATCCTGACAAGCTCCATGACGGGCAACCACTACCTCTACAACGTGGTGGCCAAGAAATTCGTCTCGATGGATACCACGGGCTATGTACATCAGAGCCAGACCGTGACCGGCACGCGCCTGACCGCTGACGTACAGGAGCCCCTTACCATCCTGAATGGTGAGGCCGGCCGCTTCTATCCCTGGGTATTGGCCTTTGGCGATAACCAGCTTTCCATCTCTGTAAACTACACCATCGTGGGCGGCGCCATTACATTCTGGAACGACCTCACCGATCCGGGCAACTGCGTGCGCTTCCATCCCGTGGAGGGCGAGACGTTCGATCCTACCGAGGCTATGGAGCAAATTGCACAGTACGAAGACCGCCTGGCACGCATCGATATTGTCAACGAATACGCCGATATCTGCGAGGCAACGCTCAACATTCGCGGCGTGGGCTATCCCACCGTCGAGAGCGAGGCTTACCAGACACTGGCCGGACTGATTGCTGACGCACGTGCCAATACCGATCCCTCCCCGGAAGTGGCCGCCAACCTCAAGGTGGCCGAAGTGGAGTACCGCCGCGCTACCGAGGGCATCCAGATGCCCGAAAACGGCAAGTACTACTACTTCGTGATGGAGGGCGTCGACGGCACACAGTGGCTCCTCAACCCCACGGCCACCGATATTGCCATTGCGCCCGTGCCCGAGACGGTGCCCGCCACCGCTACGTACAAGTGCTTTGACTTCGGCGAGGGCAAGTATGCCTTTATCACGCCGCAGGGCAAATTCTTCCGCAACCACAGCAAATACGCCGGCCTCGGCTGGATGAGCGAGGCCTCCACCACCGGTCTTAGTGACAGCCACGATGCACGCTTCAACAACATCACCGTGGCCAAGATGACCGGAGATGAAAAGACATCGGCAGCCCTCGAAGACCTCTTCGGTTTCGTCACTTTCTACAGCGTTCGCGGCTACGATAACACTAAGGGTGCAGACGCTGTCGGCTACACCATCATCAAGACCGACGGTTCCGACTATGACGGCGGCGCCAACCAGTACTTCGACAGCGCAAACACCTGCGCTATCCGCATGATCGAGGTGGATACTCCCACCAACTTCTTCCCCATCGGCGTTACACCCGCCGAGGATGCCGAGGCAACAGCCCTCAGCGAGGTGGTGGTAAGCTATACCGGTAAGATCCGCTACACGGCTGAGCCCGAAGTGACCGCCACCATGGGCGAAACGACCATCGCTACCGAAGTAAGCGTCAGCGCAGACGACCCGACGAAGCTCGTCATCACCCTGGGCGAACACCCCGCCGGTGAGCTCACCGTCAACGTGCCCTTCGGCGCTGTTTCCAGCTTTGCATCTCAGTCTGCTGCCGCCTCCTCCTACACCTTCCAGGTACTGGAGTACGTTGCCGCCCAGCCCGCACAGGTCGTAAGCTACTCGCCCGCACTTGATGCGCAGCTCGACGCACTGCCCCGCCAAGTTGTCATCACCTTCGACAAGGATATGAAGAACGTGGCCAAGGCTATCATGCGCACAAACATGAACTTCCGCGGCACCAACCTCACGGACAGCTATCCTGATGCCGTTTCCGTCGAGGGCAAAACCATTACGGTCAACGTTCCCGAGGAGGAAATCGGTATGGCTTCCT
Source organism: Bacteroidales bacterium (assembly GCA_004558535.1). GTDB lineage: Bacteria > Bacteroidota > Bacteroidia > Bacteroidales > Bacteroidaceae > Alloprevotella. The sequence continues at coordinate 8,619 of SFCP01000116.1, forward strand.
CGATGACGCTGCTCATCTGGGCGTTCGACGCCGACAACATGCAGGTAGGTGAAAATGGATACCTGCAAGTCACCTATGAATACACGCTTCCCTCCGACCTGCTCACCTTCGCTGGCACCAGCCTCGACGATGTTGAGTTGACCGAGCCTGTTGATTCTATGATTGTCCGCTTCAACAGCCCCTATGATGGCGACTTCGTTGGCGGCTTCGACGCAAGCAAGGCCATCGAAGTGCACAATGAGGCCGGCGAAGTAGTGACAACCGGTACCTTCAGCGTAGATCCCAGCGTGTGGTCGCCCGAGGCTATCCTCACCTTCGCCGAAGCTGTCAGCGCTCCTGGCACCTACACCATCACGGTGCCCGCAGCTACGGTATTCAATGCCAACTACAACGACATGGATGCTGATTTCGGTGTAGAGAACTACGGCGCAATCTACAATCCTGAGTTCACGATAAGCTTTACCATCGCTCGGAAGCTCAATACCTTCACCGTAGCATCCGTTACGCCCGACCCCGAAGACGGTCCCGTCAAGCAGCTTGACAAGGTTCGCCTCACGTTCAACGAGAGCACCTCTTGGGATTACTTCGGCAAGCTCACAGACAAAGTTGTCAACGTCACGGACGAAAGCGGCGCCGAGGTAACCACCTGCACGGTCAAGGTGCCTTCCATCTTCGACCTCGACCTAGACCTGATCCTCGTTACGCCCATCACGACCAACGGCGTTTACCACGTCAATGTGCCCGAGGCTCTCGTCTGGAACAGCAATTGGATAAACGGCGACACCGAGGAAACGGCCAAGGCTCACGGTGTTCAGTACAACCCCGCCTACACGTTCACCTTCACCGTCGATGAGAAGACGGGCATCAGCATCATTGGTGTTGAGGCCGCCGACGGTAATGTCTACAACGTCAACGGCCAGCTCGTAGGCAAATCTACGAAGGGCCTGCAGAAGGGTGTTTACATCCAGAACGGCAAGAAGGTGATCCGCAAGTAATCTTCTTGAATCGAAACCGCACGAAGAGAGGGTGTGTCCGGCCGGGCGCACCCTCTCTCTCTCTGTTCTGCGCCCGCGCATCCGGCCGGCGGTGCGAATTTCCGGCTTTCCCGTTCCACTTTTCCGCGTCCGCGTGCCGGCTTTGTCGTAACCATCCGAAACAAGCCGACTTGACATGGCCGAAAAAAAGAAATCGCAGGGGATTATCCTTGCGATTTCTTGTAGTAATAAGGCAACATCTGTCTGACTTGGTCAGGGGGAGTGTCGTCGCGCAGGCTGTCCAGGACATCAGTGAGCCACCGGAGCGGTTCGATGCCAACGATCTCGCAGCTCTCTATGAGCGAGTAGAAGATGGCATTGTCAACTGCTCCGCTGTCACTTTTGCTAAACAGGTAGTTCTTGCGCCCCATAACCGATGGACGCTGGGCACGTTCTACCGGATTGTTATCGATGTGGTAGCGTCCGTCCAGGGCATAACGCCGTAGTTTCGGCCACTGTTTATAGGCGTAGTCA
>SFCP01000006.1 GCA_004558535.1 Bacteroidales bacterium
CAGGCTCCCTATTGCAGGTAGTGTTTGCGGTTGAGCTTGCCGTTGTAGGTGCGCTCCACCGTGTCCACGATGTCGATGCTTTGCGGCACTTTGTAGCGTTCCAGCCTTTCGGCCAGGTACTTGGCCATTTCGCGTCGGTCGAGCGTAGTGGCGGGCATGACCTTGACCAGCAGTTTCAGCATGACGCCCAGCACGGGATGCGTATAGGGGATACAGATGCAGTCGGCCACTGCGGGGTGTCCCAGAGCTACGTCCTCGACCTCGGCAGGGTTGACCTTGTAGCCGCCCAGGTTGATGATGTCGTCGGCGCGTCCCTTGAGGTGCAGCCGGCCGTGGTCATCGATGTAGCCGCAGTCGGCCGTCAGGATGGTTTCGTCGCGCAACACCCGCCTTGTCAGCTCGTCATCGCCCAGGTAGCCCTGCATGATGGTCCGGCCGCGGCAAGCCACTTTTCCCTCATCGGTGATGTAGAAGGCGGAGTGCTTCATCGGCGCGCCCAGGCAGCCGGCGCGGCATTCTCCGGCGTTGAAGTTGAAGGTCGAGATAATGCCCGTCTCGGTGGAGGCGTAGGTGTTGTAGAGCCGCGTGTGGGGCAGCAGTCGGCACAGCTCCTCCATATCGCTTTGCGCGATGGCAGCGGCCCCCGTCTCGATAAATTCGATTTTGTCGGCGCAGGCAGCCAGTCGCTCCCGCCCGAACTGCAGGAGCAGCCGGATGGCGGCGGGCACGAGGAAGGTGGCCAGGTGGCGCGAGGGGTACTCCATCGCGCGGAAGAAGGCTTCCAGGTCCTTCACCCCCTCGGTGACGAGCAGGGTGCCGCCGAGCATGACAACGGGGAAGATTTTGGACAGGCTCCCCAAGTGGTTGAACGGGCCGCAGATGACGAAGACCGTGTCGGCCGAGAATCCCTGTGCTTCGGCCAGGTTTTCGGCTTCGGCGATGAGGGTGTCGTGGCTGATCAGGACGCCTTTGGATTGTCCCGTGGTGCCGGTGGTGAAGAGCACGTCGGCGATGTGGGCGGGCAGGCGGCTGCCGTCGATGCGCTGCAGCAGGCTTTGCATGTTGCCCTCGGGCATGTCCCGCTCCAGGGGCATGGCCGGCGCGCCCACAAGGTGGGCGGCGAAGTAGGTGATGAGGAAGTCAGCGTCCTGCGAGGCGCGAAAGGCGTAGGGCATGCCGGGTGTGGCGCCGGCGGCGAGCAGTTGGTCGGCACGGCGCTGCACCTGTTGCCACAGTCGGGCGTAGGTCGTCACCTCTTCGCGGCAGACGACGGCCGGTTTGTCGGGACTTAGTTGTGCGTGGCGCTTGAGGAAGTCTATGAGAGTCATGTCCGGTGGGTTCTATGCTTTGGCGCTGAGTTTCTCCTCGACCATGCGGACGATGCTGTCGAGGGATTTCAGGTTTTTGGGAGTGGCATCGTTGAGACCAAGGGGGACTTGGTACTCCTCGGACAGGAGCATCAGAATCTGCGCCACGCCCAGCGAGTCCAGTTCGGCAAAGAGGAAGTCCGAATCGAAGTCGACCAGCGGCATGGCGTCCTCCAGGAGTTTTTTGATTTCTTCTTTCATGATGGGTAAGTGTTATTCCGATTGAAAATGCAGCTTGGAGTCCACCGGGTTGGCGTAGATGCCGAGGAATAGGTCGGTGAGTTCCTCGATTTGGCAGCTCTCCTCGTAGTGGTGGAGCTTTTCGAGTAGGGCGAGGAAAGCCTTTTTCTCCGCTTCGTTGTAGTAGTCCTTGAAATTTTCTTTCCCGTAGCGGATGTCGTGTGCGATGTAGTTGTTGGGATACAGCCTGTAGGCGCTACAGATGCGTCGGTCGATGAGCTGGGCCACGCGCCGGTGGTACTCGCCGGCTGTGCAGTCGTCGTAGGGCAGCAGGTCGTCGCGCGTCAGCAGGTCGCAGAATGCGATGTGCACGTGTCCCTTGGGCTGCATGATGCCGGTGAGGATGCTGTTGAGGTCTTCGCCCGGTTTCTTGATGTATTTGTCCGTACGGCTTTGGTAGAGTTCGATAGCCTTGAGCACGTCGCAGGGCTCCCACTCGTAGCTGATGCTCACGGGCACGATGTTGAGCTCGGCCAGTGCGTCGATTTTGTCGCCGTTGTGGCTCATGCCAAACATCTTGATGATGCCCTGGTCGGTGCGGTCCTCGCCGTTTTTCGTGCGTCCGTTCCTTTGTGCGATCCAGACGGACTCGTGCTTTTCGGTAATGGCATGGCGCAGGTATTCACTCAGGTGGAGCGAACTTTTATAGAACTCGCGGGGGCTGTTGCCGGGTCGTTCCACCTTGAACATCTTGTTGGACTTTCCGATATCCGTCACCAATTGTCCCTGCATCAGGTTGGCGCCGAAGGTAATCTCGGAGGTCTCGTGTCCGTTGCGGTAGAGGACGTACTGCAGGAGGCAGGCGTCGAGCATGATGTCGCGGTGGTTGGAGACGAACATGTACTGCCGCGCGGGCGAAAGCTTTTCGATGCCTTCGTAGGTGAAGCCTGTGGTGCTCCGGGCAATGACCTGCTCGTTGACGCGGCGCATCACTTCCAGCTGGAAATCGCGTACGCAGCGGTAGGAACGGATTTGCTCGCGCACCTTCTCGATGTCTTCGTTCGGATAGACGTAGGAGGCGAGCAGCGGAAAGGAGGTGCTGTCGGCTATGCGCTGCATGGCCGCCGGTATCTCCTCATCGTAGTAGGGGCGCATGTCGTCGAATTTCGGGTTTCTCATACTGGGTTTGTTTTGTTGGGGTGAGGGTGAAAAAAAAGGTGGCTCGTGGCGGTAGGCATCCGGCCCGCGCTTCCGGTTATGGCGTCAGCAGTTGCTGCAGCCAAGCCGTGAAGGCCGCTTTCCAGCCCCGGCTTTCCGCCGTGCCTTTGGTTTCCGAGACGCCAAATCCGTGTCCGCCCGTATTGTAGCGGATGTAGACGTGGGGGATGCCCTGCTCCGTCAGCGCGGCGTCGAGCAGATCGGAATTTTGGATTTTCACGACGGGGTCGTCGGCGCAGCTGACGAGGAAGACCGGCGGGCAGTCGGCCGGGATGTGTCGTTCCAGCGACAGGGAGTCGCGCAGCGTCTGCTTGAACTTGCCCCATTCGCCCAGCAGCGCCCGGCGGGAACGCTTGTGGGTGCAGGGGTGCGTCATAGAGACGACCGGGTAGATCGGGGCGACGAAATCGGGGCGCAGCGACACCGCATGGTGGATGCCTAGCGGGCGGAGGAAATCCGTCGTCGCGTAGCAGGCTGCGCTCATGGCCAGATGGCCGCCGGCCGAAAAGCCCATGGCGCCAATCCGCCGGGGGTCGATGCCGAGGCTGTCGGCATTTTCGCGGAGCCATTGGATGGCGCGCTGCATGTCCTCGAGCATGTCGGGGTGCTGGTGGCCGCCAAAGACGGCGCGCGAGTGGGTCAGGAAGGGAATGTACCCCTGTACCCTGTACTTCAGTACGAAGGCGGCGATACCATGTCCCTGCAGCCATTCGGCGACTTCTGTCCCCTCGGTCTTGTAGGCGTGCCAGGAGTAACTGCCTCCCGGACAGACAATCACGGCGGCCCCCTGGAACAAATTACGTTCGGGCAGGTAGGGGCGCAGGGTGACTTTGCGCGAGAGGTGTACCGGCGTGCCTTGCCAAATGTCGATATCCTGTGTTTGTGCAGTCATTTCGATAAGAGTCAGCAAGCTTACGATAAAGCAAAAAGCCCGTTTCATATGTGTGGTTAACGTTCGATTACTTTATGTCCAAGGATTTCGGTGATTTCCTCGGGGCTAAGCTGATGGTAGACCGGCTCGCTGCCCGTGCCGAAGTCTACGGCGTAGTATTCCTCGTCGTAGAAGGACAGTTTGGAGTTGGTGTCGGGCGTGCATTCGATGTAGACGCATTTGTCCAGGTCGAGTCCCTTGGCGAGGCAAACCTGTTGGGCCAGGGATTTCCCCGTGTAGGTCACGCTTGTGCCCGGGTTGTCCTGATACAGTTCGGTCACGATAATATAGGTAGTGCCCTTTGCTTCGCGCAGCTTCAGTCCGCAGCGCGACGGGGTGTCCCATTGTCCTTTGTAATCAAATAGTTCGTCGTAATATTCGGGTGATACTTTCATCGGTGTCTTTATTTGTTTACATTGCGTACGTTGCGGTTGACATCACGTCCGAAGGATTTGTTGATGAGCCGGCGGTCGCGCGGCCGGTAAGTGCCTTCCTCCATTTCGCGCAGGGCCACGTTGCAGAACAGGCGGAACATCTTGGCCTCCTGTGTCTCGTCCTTGTAGAACGTCTGCCATGCGTATTCGTAGATGCCCTGCAGTTCGTCGGGCGTCATCTGCTTGGGCTGGAAGACAACCTGTCCGGCGTTGTAGTGATCCCAGTCGAAGTCGAAGATACGTCCTTGGCGCTTCATGTCGTCAAAGGGTTTGGTGTGCGGGAAGGGCGTCATGATGGTAAATTCGGCCAGGTCGAGGTCGATTTCTCCCAGAAAGTCTATCAGACGTTTGCAATCGTCGAGCGATTGGTTGTCCAGGCCCAGCAGAATCGTGCCCTCGACGCCGATGCCGTGGTCGTGGTAGCGCTTGACGCGTTCTTTGATGTAGTCCGAGGTGTCATAGATGGCCTGATATACGTACCAGGCGCCGGCTTTGGCGGCCAGGTCGAGTATTTCGGGGTCGTCTTCGATGGTGTGGCTTATCCATTTTTTCTTCAGGGGCGCTATGGCCTTGAAGAGTTCCCTTTCCCAATCTTTGTTCTGCGCCAGGGAATTGTCTACGATAAAGAGGCGGTTGTTTTCTATCTGTGCCATATCCTCTACGACCTTGTCGATGGGGCGCGGCCGGAAGACGCGTCCGCCCAGATAGCTCACGGCGCAGGGGTAGCAGCTGAACCGGCAGCCGCGGCTGGCGTGGAAGAGGTCTACCATGGGCACGCCTTTGTGATTGTAGAGGTCGCGTTTGTAGAGGTCGCGTCGTCCCGGTCCCACACTCTCGATGGGCGGCTGCTGTCCCATGTAGTTGTAGACTTTCTTGAGCGTTCCGTTTCTCCAGTCTTCGAGTACTTGCTCCATTCGTCCCTCGGCTTCGCCCAGGAAGACGCTGTCGTAGTGCTCCGTGCACTCTTCGGCGTGGAGCATGCAGGAGATGCCGCCGCCGATGACCTTTTTGCCGCGGCGCCGGTACTCGTCGGCGATGGCCCAGGCGCGTTTGATTTGGGTGGAGAGCATGGAGGAGATGGCGACGAGGTCGCACTCCTCGTTGAAGTCGAGTTCCTCAACGTTTTCATCGCAGAAGGAGATGTCCACGTAGTCGGGCAGGCAGGCTGCAAAGGCGATGGGTCCGTGTGGGGGCAGGTTGAAAGTGGTCTGTCCCGGCAGCTTCTTCCATTTGGGATAGATGAGCTTTAGTTTGATGACGTCGTGTTCCATAATATAGCGGAGTTCTATGTTTGTGCTGAGTATATGCTGGGGTGCAGGTCTACTTTTGCGCGTAGGCCTGGTTGATTTTGTCGATGATGGTGCCGTTTCCGACGAAGGCCTCTGCCACTTCGATGGCCGTGAGGGGCACGCCGCAGATGCCGTGCAGGTTGACGTTCTGGCCGGTCAGGAGCAGGTTTCTGACTTTCGTGCCGATAGTGACTTGCGAGCTGATGAGGTTTTGCGCGTCGCGGTGGAAGCCGTAGATGGCGCCCTCCTTGGTGCCGTAGTAGTCGCGGATGGTCAGGGGGGATGAGGCGAAGGAAAATTCTATGCCCTCCCTGATGCCGGGCAGGAACTCCTCCAGCCGTTGCAGCACCTTTTCGGTGGTTTCCTCTTTCCACCGCAGGTATTCCTCGCCGCGGTTTCCGAGCCTTGTGTCCTGCCACCGGCGCACGGCGTCAAAGGGCATGATGCAATTGACTATCATGCGTGTGGCCCGGGTGTCGTCCTCGGTGGTCGGGGGCGTGATGCACATAAATCCCCGGGGCCATTCGTCGCTGTCGTATGCTGCCACCTGCCACGTGTTGCTGTCTCCGGATAGGTAGTAGCGGGGGTAGCTGACAAAGGGCACGCTTCCCGGCTTGCACTTGATGTAGACGGTGAAGGCGGAGTAGGAGTTGGGTATGTCGTTGAGGCGGTTTCGGTAGGCCTTGGGAAAGGCATGGTCGCCGGTCAGTCCCAGCAGGGTGCAGGGATGTATGTCCGAGATGTACCAGTCGGCGGTGTATTGCCGTCCGCTGTGTGTCAGGACTTGTTTCACCAGCCTTTCCTCGACATCGACCCTCTCCACGGCATCGCCGCAAAGCACCCGGCCGCCCCCATCGCGGATGAGGTCGCACAGGGCGTCGGCCAGCTGCTGGCTGCCGCCTGCAAATTGGCTGGTGCCTTCGATGTAGAGCACATTGATCAGGGCGTGTATGTAGGCCGGTGTGTGTTCGGCCACGCCGGCGTAGAGGGGGTTGAGCACAGCCAGCACATCGCGCAGGCGGCTATCGCGGATATAGGAGGCGATAAACGGGCCGACCGGCTGCAGAAACTCCTCCGAGTGATTTCTCAGCGTGTCACGTCCGTGGCGCAGGTGAAACAGGTCGACCTCTTCGGACAGTGCGTAGAGCCTTTCGACATAGCGGCGGACGTTTTCGGCTTCGGCGGGAAACTCGCGGCTGAAGTAGTCGATGAAGGCCTGCTTGCCGCAGGGGAAGCGGTACGTCTTGGCGTCTTTTCCGTAGGTCAGCGAGCACATCACGCCCTGTCCCGGCACGATCGACAGGCGCTGGCGGATACCCAGGTAGGTGCAGATTTTGTCCAGGCTGCCTCCGGGTTGAAATCCGCCCAGCACGTGCATGCCTGTCTCGAAGGTTTCTCCGCCGCGTCGGAAGCACTGCAGTCCTCCGCCTGCGATGGTGTTTTTCTCCAGCAGGGTGACCTCGTAGCCCTCCTTGGTCAGGAGTGCTCCGGTGAAGAGTCCGCCCATCCCGGCGCCGATGATGATGATTTTCTGCTTCATGCCTTGTTCGCTTCAAAGATTTGTCGGTAGATGGTGTCCGTGCCCAAGAGTTCCGAACAGGTGACGATGGTGCCTACCAGCACGCCGAGCATGCCGTGCGAGTTGATATTCTGTCCCGTAAAGAAGAGGTTGGGTATCTTTGTTCTGTCCGAGATGCGGCAGGAGGCTCCCAGGTTGATATCCTTGGCCACGCCGTACATGCAGCCCTCGGCTGTGCCGGTGTAGTCCAGGTAGGTGAGTGGCGTCGAGGTGTAGTAGCCGTTCAGGCTGGCCCGCAGTCCCGGGAAGTCGCGTTCCACGGCCTCGAGCAGCCTTTCTGCGGTCTTTTCCTTGAACGCCTCGTAGTCTTTGCCGCGGTGTCCGGGGCGCGTGCCTGCCCATTGGGCCACGTCCTTCATCCACATGTAGCAGATGATCTCGCCGGTCGAGGCATAGCGGGCGTTGTCCTCGTGACACAGGTGCAGGTACAGGTAGCCTTTCGGCCAGTTGGCGGCATCGTAGCGCTCGCAGTCCCAGGGTGTGCCGCTGCGGTAACCGTAGAAGTTGTGGTTCATGTAGGGCATTGCGCCCTCCTTGAAGTCCAGGTAGACGACAAAGCACGACACCGTGTTGGGAATGTTCTTTATGCGGTTGCGGTAAGCCGGCCGGATGAGCGGCGAGTGGAGCATCTCGAGGGTCTGTTGGGGATGGATGGCCGAGATGACGTAGTCGGCGGCTATCTGTGTGTCGTGGTTGACCGTGACGCCCGTCGCGCGCCGGTCGTCGCACAGGATTTCGGTGACCTGGCTGCGGGGCAGTACCTGTGCGCCGTACTTTTCGAGCGTGCGCTGCAGGGCCGTGGCGATGTGGTCGCTGCCGCCGACGATGCGGTAGGCGCTCTGGTTGTAGAAGTCCATGATGAAGGCGTGGGTCGAGAAGGGGGTCTTCCCCCTCTCGCCGGCGTAGAGCGGGAGGTTTCCCACCAGCACCTTTTGCAGCAGCGGGTCGTGGATGATCGAGCCTACCACATCGTCGATGCTGCGCAACTGGCACTCGATGTCGATGGGACTGTTGCTGTCGTTTTGCTTCAGGGAGTGCAGGTTCGAGGCCGCGGCCACCCGATCAATCAGGTCAAAGTAGTGTTCCAGGTTTTCGCGTTCGTGGGGAAAGTCGACACACATCTGGCGGATGAAAGCTTCGCGCCCGTTGGCAAACCGGTATTGCTTGCCGTCGATGCTCACCACGTCGTAGCCTGTGGGGTCGAGGGCACTGAGTTGTATCTGATCGTCGATTTCCAGGTAGCGCATCAGTTTCCGTAGCGACTGTCCGGGTGCGGCGCTGCCGATGAAGTGCATGCCCGTCTCGTATTTCTTGCCTTTGCGCGTAAAGCATTGCAGGCAGCCGCCGATGGTCGGCTCCTTTTCCAGGATGGTGACTTTGTAGCCGTTCTTGGCCAGGAAGACGCCGGTGGTCAACCCGCCCAAGCCGCTGCCTATGATGATGACGTGCTTCATGGATGAGCTTCTTTGAGTGAGAGATGTAGGTTTTCGGGGAGTCCCTGCAGGTGTGAGGCCACCAGGAAGTCGTCCTCGTCGGAAAATTCCGCGTAGACCTGCAGCCCGGGGTGTACCTTGGCCATGATGTAGGGGATTTCGCCCTGTCCGGGGTCGTCGAAGACGTAGCTTTCCACGCCGGCGAAGTCGCGGTCGACGATGGAGCTGATATAGTCGCGCTTTTTCAGCAGTCGGGCCGCGCGGCGCTCGATGCCGGCGCCCTTGTACATGTACTTATAGCGCACGAAGGGCAGGTAGTAGGCCGAGTCGGCATAGCGCCGGCACATTTCGTCGAAGTGGGCCACGTAGAGGCGGTGGAAGTGTCGCCGCAGCTCCAGCGCGCTGTGCTGCATCACCTCGGCGGCGGGCATTCGCTCGCCGACTTCCAGCGTCATGCGGCCCTCGCGCAGCATGAAGTCGTGGCGCGGCAGCACATCGTTGAATCCATGTAGGTAGAGGGGCAGAATGTCCAGCTCCAGCTGGCGCGCCAACAGGAAGGCGCCCTGATGGAAGCGCAGGATGCCTTCGGCCGAGCGTGTCCCCTCGGGAAAGACGACGATGGAGTAGCCGCGGCGCACCAGGTCGCGCAAGCCTTCCTCGTAGCACTGCACGCCGTTGGTCACGGGATAAAATTCCGACATGCGGATGATTTTCCCGTAGTACGGGTTGCGCCATACCCACTCCTTGGTCAGGATGGTAATCCGGGTGTGCAGTGCCATCACGGCGATGAGGTCGAGCTGCGACTGGTGGTTGCAGATGATCAGTGCGGGCCGGCGGAAGTCCTCGCCCACGCTGTTGACCACGCGGAGGGGAGCTTTCGGCACCCGGTGTATGGCAAAGCGCGAAAAGCGCTCCAATATTTTATGGATAAACAGGCTGCGCTTCGACTGGTTCCGCACGAAGGCGGCATAGACGAAGATGATGGGGAAACTCAGACCCAATGCCAGGAAAAAGGCGCACAGCGCGTAGAACGAGCGGGCTATGCGGCCCAGCGTCAGGGGGTATTCGCGCACTTGGCCGTGCACCGTGGTCAGCCAGCCGAACACGACGGGCGGCAGCCGGAACGCCATGTACACCACCACGGCCATGCCGATGATGGTCACCTGGCCCAGCGAGCGCAGCGCCGGATGCTTCGCGAAGACCAGGACGCCGATGCCCACCAGCATGATGAGGGCCGACAGCACCACACTGCGCTTGTAGGCCTGCACCACCCGACGGCCGTAGGCGTACTCGTGCATCAGTCCCTCGGTGATGAAGATGGTGTAGTCGTCGCCCTGTCCGAAGATGAACGTGGCCAAGATGATGTTGACGATGTTGAACTGCAGGCCGAGCAGGTTCATGCCGCCCAATATCCACACCCACCCGACGGCCAGCGGCAGGAACGAAACGATGCTCAGCTCGAAGCGGCCGAAGCTCAGCCACAGGAAGGCAAAGACAACAAAGGCGCAGACGAAGCCTACGTAGTCGAACGAATCCGACAGGGTCGTCACCAGGTGGCTCGACACATCGCTTCCGTCAAAGGCAAAGGCCTCGGCGGGCAGCGCGCCACGTATCGAGGATTTCGCGGCAGCGTAGCGGGCTGTGTCTATGTCGACGAAGCTGATGACCTGCACCCTGTCCGGCTCCGTCAGGATGAAGTGGTGCGCCACCACCTGCATCGCTTCGGCCATTTCGTCGGGACTTTTGGCCGTAGCGGTGTCGGTCCACCAGGCCGTAAAGGGTGTGAAGGCATTCTCGGAGAAGCCGGCGTCGGCACAGGCGGTGCGGAAATCTGCGGCCAGGGTGGGATGTGCTTCGCGGAATTGGCGCCATGCCTCGAGGTTGGCCTGCTGCCGGCGCTGCGAGGGGACGTAGGGACCGATGCCCCTGACGTGCTTCACGCCGGGTGTGGCGGCAAGGCCGGGCTCCAGGTCCTCGTTGCAGCGGAGCGCCTCCTCGAGCGTGCGTCCCTCGGCCACGACGTAGAGCGTGCGTGTGCCGGTCGTGTCGGCCATGCCTGCCTGCAGTTCGGCCAAGTCGGTGCGCTGCGATTCGGTCATGTAGTTGATGTGCATCATGTCGGCATCAAACGAGGTGCCCAGACTGAAGTAAAAGAACAGGCAGGAGAGGGCCAAAACTACAAGGCACTTAGTTTTTTCTAAGTGCTTGTTAGTTTGAATTACAAAGCACTTAGTTTTTTCTACAAAGCACTTAGTTATCCACTTACAAAGCCGGGACTTCCGGTTTTCTGCGGTAGCTTTCAGCGGAGCGACGACTACGGGCAGCAGGACCAGTACGAACAGGATGGTGCCGGCCAGCAGCAGCGCGCCCATCAGTCCCAGGTCGCGCATGGCCTCGGCATCGAGCAAGACCAGACAGAGGAAGGCGCTCACGGTGGTCACATTGCCGATAAGCAGGGGCTGCACCATGTCCTTGAGCACCTCGCGCTTGTCGCTGCTGTGCTTCAGGTGGTCGATGAAGTGCAGCGGATAGTTGACGGCGATGCCGATAATCACCGAGCTGACGCCGATGACGATGAGGCTGAGGCCGTCGCGCAGCAGTGCCAGGCAGCCCAGTGCAAAGAGCCAGCCGAAGAGGATGCTGAAGCCGATCCAGAAGATGTGGCTCGGCTTGCGGAAAGCCACGGCCAGTATGAGCAGGATCAGCAGCGAGGCCAGCGACAGGGCCAGTATGCTGTCGTGCTTGATCTGCCGGGCATTGGTCACGGCGATGAGGGGCGCGCCGACGGCACTGACCTGCACTTCGCTGTCGGGATGCTCGCGGTGGTAGCGGTCGATGGCTTCGTCGAGCAGGTCGGCCAACTGTGCATTCCGGCCGGACTCGCTGATGCCATAGGGGGAGTCGAAGAGGATGTAGCCGCGGGTGGCGTCGGCCGAAAACAGGTAGCCGTCGATGAGGCGGAAGTTGCGGTTGGCGTTCATGCCGGCCAGCCCCTTTGTGCGCTCTGTGCTGAAGTGCAGGGGGTCGTGGCGTACGTTTTCGACCATCATGCCGCCGGTGGGCAGCATCAACATCTGGCGGTTGCCTTCCATCTGTTCGCGCAGGAATGCCGGCTCCGCCAAGGCGCTGTCTATACGGGCATAGTCCGCTGCCTGCAACAGGCGGGGATAGTTCTGCCACACACACTGCAGCATGCCGGCCACGGACTCCTCGTCAAAGCACACCTGCAGGTTTTTCACGCAGCCGGCGGTGTCGGCGGCCGTGAGGATGGCGCCGAAGTCCGACATGGCCTCCTGAAGCGTGGACACCGATGCGGGCCGCTCGGGCGATGCGGAGCGGAGGGTGACCATCACTTTCTCCTCGCCGCCCAGTTTGGCATAGACGGAGGCGTACTTCGCGCTCTCCCCGTCGCGGGGCAGGAAGGCCGAGATGTCCTCGCTGTAATCCTGCTGCCAGGCCAGTGCCACAAACAGCAGTGTCAGCACGGCCGTAATCGACCATGCTGTCCGCTTTCGCCGGGAAAGGACATCGTAGATGCGCAGGAAAAATCGGGTCATGAGTGGGTGGTGGGTGTAGGGTCTTGGTGGGTGGTGTACAGTCCGTCCGTCGGGGTGGCGGGGGCGGTGATGGCCTTTTGTCCGGCTGCCGCGGCTAACTGCGGGGGTGCAGTTTGTGCCAGAGCATCATGGGGTAGCCATAGACGACGGCCAGGAAGCACAGCAGGGTGTTGAGGCAGCTGATGCGGGCAAAGTCGCGGCCGGGACGGAAGTGTGTGACGCGCTCATCTTGGGGCGGATAGTAGACGCTGACCGGTGTGGGCAGGAGCTGCACGCCGCGCCAGGCGGAAAAGACCAGCAGGGCGAGTTCGGCCTCGTAGCGGCGGGTCATCCAGCGCAGGCCGCCGATGCGCTTTAGCGGGTAGAGGCGGTAGCCGGTCTGCGTGTCGGGCAGTCGCCGGGCCGTCTGTAGTGTGAACCAGAAGTTCGAGAATTTGTTGGCAAAGGTATTTTTGCCGGGCATATTGCCGGCATGCAGGTCGCGGCTCCCCACGATGAGAGCGTCGGGGTGCTCGCGGTGTGCCTGCAGGAGGGCGGGCAGGTCGGCGGCCGCGTGCTGTCCGTCGGCGTCCATGGTGATTACGTAGTCGAATCCCAGCCGCCGGGCCTCGCGGAAGCCCTCGCGCAGGGCGTAGCCCTTGCCGCGGTTGGGCGTATAGCTCACCGTGTGGACGTCCGGCAGTCCGGCCAGGATGTCGGCCGTGGCATCGGTGCAGCCATCGTCGACCACGATGACGCGAAGTCCGGATTGGCGGGCTTCGGTGACGACGCGGCCGATGGTGCCGGCGTTGTTGTAGGTCGGTATGACGATACAGATCTGGTCAGTCATGCTTGATGGTCGTGGATGGGACGCGTTGGAAGGTGAGCGACAGCTTCGTGTAGGTCGTGCCTCCGGCGGTGATGTCGGCGGTGATGCTGTGGGTGTCGCCCTCGGTGGTGATTTTCCTGAACGCGATGCTGTATTCCGTCTGCTGCGTGGGCGTCATGACGGTGAGGTACTTGATGTTTTTCGCGCGGACCAGTGCCAGGTTTTCGTCCAGCACCGTTTCGAGCAGTTCCCGGGTCATCTGTACCTGGCAGACGCCCGGCACGATGGGATTGCCGGGGAAGTGTGCGCGAAAGATGGCGTGTGCGGGGTCGAGCACGACGTCGAAGGTCGGCGCGCCGCCCTCGTCGCTGCGCGACTGTATGTGGAAAAAGCTATTCAGTAACTGCATCCGTTTCGAGGGGAGTTAGGTGGTAGGAAATGTGATATTTCAGGTTGGTCAGCCGTACTTCGCCCTGTGGCGTGATCAGCAGTTCGCGCTTTCCGGCGGGCTTTGCGGCAGCATCGTCGGCACTGAGCGCGCGCAGCATCACGGCCAGGTCGGCCCGCACCACGCGGCGGATGTACCATTTGTCGAGGAAGAAGATGACGTTGTGCAGCTTCACCTTTTCGCTGCGCTTGTCGAAGACGAAGTCCAGGGCTTTCACGCCAAACTCGTTGACCAGTGCGCCCGTGCAGGCGGTCTCCGTTTCGCGCAGGACGCACAATCCGGTCAGCTCGTTCCCCCGAAAGGTGATTTCGGAGCGGAAGCGGCACGCCTGGCCTGCCGACAGGCGGCTGCGCAGGTCCGGCGGTGTCTGTCCGGCGGCTGCTGCGGCAAAGGCAAGGGCGAGGAGGAGGCTAATGAATCCTGAATACCTGGTCATTGATGGCGGTATTGAGCTTCGTGTTGTGCAGGGTGATGTCGGTGCGGTCGCCGGATTTTTCGACGAGGGTGACTTGCTTGACCATTTTGCGCTGCGGGTCGATACGCAGCACGATGGAGGCAAACATGCGCTTGAGTTCCTTCTTCACGGGTACGAGTTTGGCCACCCAGAGGCCCTTGTCCTTGGCCATGGTGACGGAGAAGCAGGACTTGTCCGTGAGGCAGCTGCCCGTGACGCTGCTCATCATGATGCGGATGACCTCCTGGAAGACGCGGCTGCTGCCGGCGTCCATCACGTTCTGCTTCCCGTTGGCGCGTATCAGCACCTTGTCGCCATTTACGACAAAGGCAAACGGTGTCGGCGAGGTGTACTGCCAGCACAGTTTGCCGGGTTTCTTGAAATACATATGTCCGCGTGAAGTGATATTGTCGCCCAAGAGCGAAAGTTCCTTGACTTGGACGAAATCGCACTCCAGGCTGTTGATGCCGGCGGCGGCCTGCTCGATGCTACGCACCATTTGGGCCTGTTCGCTCGCACTGACGGGCTTTTGTGCCGGGCAGAGGAGGACTGTCAGTACAGCCGTTAAGAGGAAGAGTAGTCGCTTCATGAAATTCTTGTGTTGAGACAGGCATGCGCCTCCCTATTTCGTAATCAGGAAACAGCCTGCAAGGATGAGCGCCAGCCCTATCCAGCGATAGATAGGTACCGTCTCGTTGAAAATGAATATGGCTGCTATCATGCCAAAGACGTAGCACAGGCTGATCATCGGGTAGACCATGCTGAATGGGTAGTTCTTGAGCAGGTAGGTCCAGAGGATGGAGCTATGGATAAAGCAGATGCCGCTGGCTATCAGCCACCAGTTGGAGGCTATCTGCGACCAGTAGGCCCATCTCCAGCTGAAGGCGCCCATTTGATCGAGCCCGATTTTCAGCAGGACCTGACATGCCGAAAGCAAAATGCCCAACAGGATGGAAAGGAAGAAGAGAAGTGGCATGGTGTGGGTGTTTAGTCGTTGCTTTCCGGCTTGCTCCCGTCCGACACATCCCGCAGCAGTGCGTCGAGGTCCAGCTCCTCCAGTTTTGCCACGGCACCATCGGCCTCCGTGGTCAGGAGCAGTGCGACGGAAGCCTCGCCTGCTTGGCGCCGGGTCCCATAGAGGCGGTGCTCCATGTCGGAGAAGGTGGGTGTGAGTTCGTTGTGGTAGCCCACCAACAGGGTGCGGGCGTTGCCCTGTTCGAACTGCAGGCGTGCATCGAGCACGGCGTCGCGCAGGGATTGCCGTCCGTGGGAGAAGGTCACGTTGTAGCCGTGACATTTGGTGAGGATGGCCAGCACGCCGCCTATGGTGTTGTGCGTAGACTGCATGAAGAGGGTCGGTTTGAGCAGTTCCTCGCCATCGCGGCACATCTGCGTGAGGAATTTCTCGCTGTTCTCCAGCATGCCGTACTCCGTAGCGGTGATGATGCCGTCGGGGCGTTCGATGCCGGCCGCTTCCAGGACTTGCTTGGAGGTGAAGATGGCGGATTTGAGGAGCTTGCACATTCTCCGGGCTTCGAGTTTGGGCAAATATTTCCCGACATCGGCCGAGGGCTCGCCGGCTTTGTGCAGGCTGACGGCCCTGACGTAGACCTCGCAGTGGTGGGTGGCGGGCAGCGGGTGCGTCGCAGTCGTCACCTTCGAGAGGACGAGCGAGGAGTCGTTGCCGCCAAATCCGAAGCTGTTGCACATGACGTGGTGCAGGTCCGCTTCCGCCTTGCCCGGGGTGGGCGTGATGCCGCCCGGTATCTGCTTGGTCCATCCCAGGTTGGCCGGGATAAATCCGTGGGTCAGTGCGAGTTCGCAGATGACGGCTTCGATGGAGCCGGAGGCCGAGGTGGTGTGGCCTGTGAACGACTTGGTGCTCGACACCGGCGGCACTGCTTCGCCGAAGATACGCTGCAGGGCTGTCCCTTCGCTCACGTCGTTGTTGGGTGTGGCGGTGCCGTGGGCATTGATGTAGTCGATGTCGGTGGTGGTCAGTCCGGCCGTTTCCAGTGCCTGCCGCATGGCGCGAAATGCCCCCTCGCCGTTGTCCGACGAAGCCGTCTGGTGAAAGGCGTCGCAGGCGTTGCCGTAGCCCGAAATGCGGATGAGCGGTGTCGCGCCGCGGCGTCGTGCCGAGGCTTCGCTCTCGAGTACCACAAAGGCAGCCCCTTCGCCCAGGTTGAGTCCGGCGCGGTCGGCATCAAAGGGCCGGCAGGGCCGGCTGTCCAGTATCATGAGCGAATTGAATCCGTTGAAGTGGAATTTGCTGAGCGATTCCGACCCACCGGCCACGACGATGTCGGCGCGTCCCGTCTTGATCAGGTTGCAGCCCATGATGATGGCGTTGGCTGCCGACGAGCAGGCCGTCGAGAGGGTAGTCATCCGCACGTTGCCGAGGCCTGCGGCCCGTGCCATCACCTCGGTGGTGGCGCCGCATTCGTGGGTGCGCAGCAGCGACAGGTGGGTATCGTCGGCCAACATGTCGAGGTAGTGGCGCTCGGTGTAGTCCATGCCGCCCACGGTGGTCCCGGAGATGAGGTAGCCCGCCCGGAGCAGGTCCTCGGGGAGCAGGTGGGCGTCGCTGAGGGCTTCGCGCAGGGCGATGGAACCCATCAGCGACGTACGGTTGGCGGGCATGTCGTCGGCCAGGCCGAGCATGGTGAGCATTTCCCGGTCGCTGAGCTTCACCTCGCCCGCCGGCAGTTCCTTGTGGCAGGTCTCCAGGTGGCACAGAGGTCCTATCCCGCTGCGTTTGGCAAGCAGGGCGTCGAGTGTCTGCGCCTTTCCCACGCCGATGGCCGAGATGATGCCGCTTCCTGTGACGTATATGGTCGTGTCCACGCCGTTATTTCTTTCGGTTCTTGGCAATGTAGTCTGCCATCACGTTGATGGATTTGAAGATCTCCTTGCTTTCGGCGGGATCCTTGAGCTTGATGCCGTAGTTTTTCTCCATGAGGACGATGAGTTCCAGTGCGTCGATCGAGTCCAGACCGAGACCTTCGCCAAACAGGCTGGCATCGTTGTCGATTTCTTCGGGCGTTACGTCCTCCAGGTTGAGTGCTTCGATAATCTGTTGCTTTAATTCTAAGATGAGGCTCTCCATCGTAATAATATTTTATAGGTGTTGAAATTTTATGTGATGCGTATGTAGTCGCGTCGGGCCGGCTGGCGGGATGGGCTACTGAGGCAGTGTGAGCAGCTGCAGGTCTGCCTCGAAGTTTTCCTCGTCCATGGCGTCGACCCATCCGGCAATCATCCGTCGTGTATGTCCGTCGCGGAAGGCGGCGTCGACGATTTGCTGCATCAGCGCCTCGTCCTTGTCGGGCAGGATGTAGAGGGCGGTGGCGCCATGGTAGTGGTTGCGGATGGCAATCTCGCCGGTGACGATGTTGGGCAGGGTGTAGACAAAGACCGAGGGGCTGGGGAAGAAGTTTCCGGCGTCGGCAATGCTGCCCAGGTACTCCCTGTCGGCCATGATCGAGGAGGAGTGGTTGAACAGGACGACGGCGGTGTCGTCGCACTCGCAGAAGCGGTCTTCGCCTTCGCTGCGTTGCAGCAGGAGTTCGGCGGCCAGAAATCCCAGTTTGCCCAGCAGGTCCATTTTGTAGAACTTGGGGTAGTCGCCGACGCGTGCCTTGTACAGCTGTGTGAGCATCTTGCCCTCCGTCGTCGGGAGCGGCTGGCGCACACCGTCCACGTAGAGCTGACCGGGCAGGATGCGCACGCGGTGCTCGGCCCGGGGGGCGGTGGCGGGCGGCAGGCAGCGGGTGTCGGCGGCCTGCGGGAATTTCCCGTAGACCACGGCGCCGTTGCATCCGCCGAATCCGGAAATCAGTTTGACGACGTGGTGTCCCTTGGCCGGTTGCGGATGGCCCGCGATGCGTACCTTGCCCGACACGCCGGCTTCCTCGAAGCCCCGCGATGCCGGCACGGTGCCGCTGTCGGCGGCATGGAGCGACAGGATGGTCTCGAGGATGCCCGCGGCTCCCATGGTGTGGCCGTAGTATCCCTTGAGGGCGTTGACGGGTACGTCGGCCAGTCCGGCTGCCTCGATGGCTTTTGACTCCATCTGGTCGTTGTAGAGGGTGGCTGTGCCGTGTACGTTGATGAAGGTGATGTCCCGTTTGTCGAGGTCGCCCAGTGCCTTTGTCAGAGCGGCCGCGCTGCCGGTTCCCTTGGGCGAGGGATTGGTGATGTGCAGTCCGTCGTTGCTCATGGCGCCTCCCTCGTAGACCCATTCACCCTCGGCGGGCTGTCCGGCCGCCAGGATGATTGTGGCAGCGGCCTCGCCGAGGTTCAGTCCCCGGCGTTCCAGGTCGAAGGGTCGGCAGGGCGCGTCGCTGACTGCCTTGAGCGATTGAAATCCCGACACGATAAATTTGCTCTGCACGTCGCAGCCGGCCACGATGGCGTAGTCGTACTGTCCGCTCTCGAGCATTTGGGCTGCCAGGACCTGTGCCGTCACGCCCGAGATGCAGGCGTTGCACACCACGATGGGTGTGGCCTTGAGGCCGAGGCTGTCGGCGATGTGGCGGGCTGCCTCGGCGGGCAGGATGTCGGCCGGTGTGCCGGACTGCAGGGCCTCGATGTTGGCCTTGGTCGTGCTGAGGATGAAGCAGGTGCGCCCTGCGACGACATCAGCGGCCGTATGGGTCAGCGCTTCGCGTATGGAGCGGACCACCAGAGCCTCGAAGGGCGAGTGTCCGGGCAGGTGCAGCTGCTCCCATTGCGCCGGGCTGAAGAGCGAGGCGGCAAAGGCTTCGGGCAAGTCCCACATGCCCTCGTGGCGGGCGATGGCGCTGCGGCCCAGGCTGACCTGGCGCAGGTTTTCGGCCGTGTCGAAGCCCAATGGCGAGGTGATGTTGTCAGCTAAGACGTGTATCATTGCAACCACTTTTGTTTCCACGCTTCGTAGAAGGGCGGATTGTACAGCATGAGCTTGTGTTGATGATCCAGGAACACCTGTATGGTGTAGCCGGTGGCTATCACGGAGTCGTCGGCGCTGTCCCGGATGCAATAGTCGAAGATGATTTTGGCGGCAGTGGTCGGGCGGTATGTGATGGTGATGCGTGGCTTCATGCCATAGGTCAGCGGTTTCTTGTACTGTATGCGCAGGTCGACCAGGGGGGCATATACGCCCTTGCCGAACATGAGCAGGTAGCCCAGGTCGTACTTGCGGCCGAAGGCTTCGCGTGCGTCTTCGAAATAAAGTACGTAGGAGCCGTGCCAGGCTATGTGCATCGAGTCCACTTCGCTGAAGCGGATGTCAAAATCCAGGGTTTCCGACAGTTCCTTCATGGTGTCAGTATTGATTAATCCTGTGCGCGGATGTCGCTCAGGGCTATTTTCATTTCGGCCTCGGCTATGCGCTCATTGCCGCTGCACACTTCGGCATCGACCAGCGTCATCTGGAATACTTCTTCGCGCACGGTGATGGAGGTCCGGAGGGTTTCGCCCAATGCGGGTGTGCGGTGTATGTTGAGTCCGCGTACGGCTCCGATAAATCCCAGCACGACCGGGCGGCCGCTGACCAGGTTGATGTAGCCCATGCGGGCGGCACAGGTCTGCGCGATGTTCTCGATGAGTCCGCACGCCGAGAGTCTGCCGTCCTCCACGAAGAGGTTGTCGGCGCGCACCTCCAGTTCGGTGGCCGTCACGACGGGGTCGAAGGCCACGAGGCGGTCGATCATCAGGAATGGCGCCCGCTGCGGCAGCAGCCGGTCCAGAGGAATGGCGCGCAGGTCTTGCTCGGTGCTGTTGTTCATGTCGGTAGGGATTTTTCGGGGGCGGGGGGAGTGCCTGTGGCGGGAGTCACTTGCTCTCGGCTGCGGCCTGTTCCTCCCAGAAGTCGTAGTAGTTGAACCATTGCCGCGGATATTTGCGGACCATGTACTCTAATTTTTCCGCAAATGCCTGTGCCAGTGCGGCAGCCCTTTGGCGGGTGGGTTTCTGTCGGTATTCGTCCGGCAGGGTCACCTCCTCCACGAAGATGCGGTAGCGCTTGATGCCTTCCTTCAGTACGAAGATGCTGACAAGGGGGACTTCCTTGCTGGCAGCCAGCAGGTAGGGCCCCATGGGGAAGTTGGCGTAGCCGTCGAAGAAGCGGCAGCGGAATTGTTTCTGCGACCCCAGTTTGCGGTCGCCGGGCATGGATACGATTTCTCCGCGCTCCAGTGCGCTGTTGATGGCATAGATGTGCGACAGGTCCGCCTGCGGTATGATGGGATGGATATTCATCTCGCGGAACAGGCGTTTGCGGTGCTCGGTGATGGTATCCGTCTCGCCGCCATAGATGATGGCGTTGGTCTGCTTCAGGTCCTGCGAGAGCATATAGCCGGCCATCTCGAAATTGCCGAAATGGCTGCTCAGTTGCAGGAAGCCACCGGGCTCCGACAGCTTCTTCCAATAGTAGTCGTTGCCCTCGATGGTTATCTTGAACTTGGCACCTCCGTAGGCGGCGAAGCGGTCCAGCATGGCCGTGCCAAAGAGAAAGTGATTGGCATAGACATTGAGGAAGGACCGGATGCGGCCGTAGTGCATATGATGGCGGAAGAAGCGGTACTGTGCCAGGTAGCCCGGACGATAAAAGAGCATGTAGAACGGGACGACCAGCGACATGCCGGCATAGACGAACGGCAGGTTCATCCAGCCCAGGCACGCGATGAGCGTACGCTGCATCCAGGGGGTGCCGCCGGTCTTGCCGGTCCACTGTTGTGGCTGCGGTTGTTCGATCATAGGCGGATGGGGTTATCCGACTTTGCTTTCGATGTAGTCGCAGAACTGGGCCAGTGTCTGCACGCCCACCATTTCCTCGGGCTTGATCTTGAATCCGAAATTCTTGTCGACGATGACCACGATGTCGACGAAGTCCAGGCTGTCAATGCCCATGTCTTCCTTGAGCTTTGCTTCGGGGAAGATCTTGTCTTCGTCCACTTCCAGTTCTTCGATAAGGAAATTTCTTACTTTTTCTTCGATTTCTGCTCTGTTCATAGGGGTATAAGTGTTTTATTTTTCAGTAATTCGTTTTGGTTGTTTTCGTTTCAGCGGCACACCACGATGCTGTGGCCCAGTCCGAGTCCGTCGTGGATGGCTTCGATTTCCATGCCGGCCCGTCGGATGCAGGTTTCCAGGTCTTCGGTATGGTACATCTTGCTGTTTCCGTTGGCGATGGCGGTGAAGTAGAGGCTGGTCATGGTCAGCGAGAAGGCTGCTGTGGGATATTTCTGGCGGTCCCAGAGCGTCTCCATGATGAAGATGCGCGAGCGGTCGGTGGTCAGGGCCTCCTTGGCGCGCTGCAGGATGCTGACAATCTCGTCCATCGAGAAGCAGTCCAGGAACTGGCTCATCCAGATGGCGTCCGGGCCGTCGTCCGTGCGGGGGAAGGGGGCATTGGGGTCCAGCAGGTTGATGGCGTGCCCCTTGATGCGTGCGGCACCGGGCTTGCCGGCCACGTTGGCGCGCATCATTTCGATCTGTTGGGGCAGGTCGAGTACGGTCACCTCCACTTCGCTGTCGTGGGCCACGCAGCTGAGTGCCCACTTTCCCGTGTTGCCGCCCACGTCATAGAGCGAGCGCACATGGTAGCGGCCGAATACGATTTCCAGGGCGTGGGGGAAGGACACGTCGCTGTAGAAATGGTCAAAGCCGAACCAGCTCTTCTGCACCTGGGGCGGCAGCGAGGAGAGTCCCTCGTAGACCGTGGGCCAGTCGCCGAAGTGCTTCAGTCCCTCGGGCTTGCCGTGGAGCAGCGATTCCTCCAGATGGAACCAACCCTCGTAGTTGACGTCGTGGTTGAAGTCGATGTTGGCGCGGGTGAAGGGCGTGGTCAGCAGGAACCATCCCGTCTTGGACAGGGTGTATCGCTCGCCGGCAGTGTCGACGAGCACGGTGCCGATGCACAGTCCGGCTTCGAGCAGGCATTTGGCGGCATAGTCCGACAGGTGGGTGGCTTCGCAGATTTCGGCGCGCGTCAGTCCGCCTTCGGCATCGCGAAGCAGGTCGAGGATGCCAAACTTTATCATCAGGCGCGAGGCTTGGAAGACGACCGGTCCCCAAGCGATGAACTCGGCCTTGGCCTGTGCTTCGACCGCGCTGAGGGTCTCCTTTGTATAAGCCTTTTCCAAGGCCGGAAATAGTTTCATGCAGGATGTTTTTTCTGGGTGATATGTGGATGGGGGGAGTGCCGCCGGTGCCGCCTGTGGCACAGGCCGCAGGGTATGGTGGGCTTTGCCTTTTTTCAGAGGAGGCCTTTCAGGAATTTGCCAAACTCCTTGCCGGAGCGCTTCATGCCGTCGCCCATCAGGTTGAGGCGGGTGCCGATGCGCCCTCCCTCGCCGTGAAAGGTTACCTTGCCCACAAGCTGGGAGCCGTTGGTGTCGGACTGAGCGTTCCGGCCCGTGACGGCCATTTCGCCGCCGACCTTGTACAGGCAGATGACGCCTTTCACTTCGCCGTCGTCGTCCACTTGCTGCGGGCAAATCACGATGCGGTAGTGGATGTCCTTCAGTTGCTTGTTGGTCGTCAGTAGGAAGCCCCTATTTTGGGTTTCCTCATTACTATATCGGCAGAACAGTCCGAGCAGGTCGTCCTTCCACGAGTCGTGAAACTTCTCCATATCCACCACCTCGGCTTCGGTCAGGCCTACGCCGAAGTTGGTCCTGGAGTAGTCCAGTTCCACCAGGGCGTGCTGCTCGCCCATCAGTCCGACAAACGTGCCGAAGATGACTTTGGGCTTGGCAAGGAGGGTGACCGACACGAGGAGGAGCAACAGGCTCAGTATGCTTCGTTTGATCATATAGTTGTGTTTTTAGCAGGATTGTACATGGATGAGACCAAGTGCTTTGTAGTGCAAAACCAAGTGCTGATTTGGAGGACATCTAAGTGCTTTGTAGAAAAAACTAAGTGCTTTGTAATTTTTTCTAAGTGCTTTGTAGTTTTTTCTAAGTGCTACTTAGTTTTCCTCACACTTTTCGGAGGACCAGCGCGCTGTTGGTGCCGCCAAATCCGAAGCTGTTGCTGAGCACCAGGTTGAGCTCGGTGTCGACGGTGACGGGTGTCAGGTTGAGCCGGGCGGCACATTCGTCGGGCTCCTCGAGGTTGAGGTTGGGTGCCACGAAGTTGTGCTGCATCATGAGGATGCTGTAGACGGCTTCGCTGGCGCCGGCCATCCAGCATTCGTGGCCGGTCATGCCCTTGGTGCTGCTGATGAGTGCGTGCTTTCCGGCGAAGAGTCGGTCGAGCGCCTTGGCTTCGTACATGTCGCCCTGTGGTGTGCTGGTGGCGTGGGCGTTGACATAGTCGATGTCGTCGGCCCGTACGCCGGCGTCGTCCATGGCGCGCTGCATGGCGATGCAGCAGCCGTCGTCGCTGGGCTGTGAGATGCCGCCGCCGTTCGAGGAAAATCCATAGCCTACGACTTCGGCCAGGATGTTTGCGCCGCGTGCCACGGCGTGCTCGTACTCTTCGAGCACCAGTGCGGCAGCGCCGCCGCTCGGCACCAGTCCGTCGCGGCCTTTGTCGAAGGGGCGCGAGGCTTTTGTGGGTTCGTCCATGCGCACGCTGAATGCGCCGAGTGCGTCAAAGGAGGCCATCGAGTAGTAGTTGGTCTCCTGTGCGCCGCCACAGAGGATGGTGTCCTGCAGTCCCTGCTTGATGAGCATGTAGCCCAGTCCGATGGAGTGGCTGCCGCTGGCGCAGGCTGCGCTGATGGTGAAGTTGACGCCGCGCAGGTGGAAGATGGTGCTCATGTTCATATTGACCGTCGAGTTCATCGACTGGAAGATGAGTCCGTAGCCGAGCATGGCCGAGTCGTGCTTTTCCTCCATGATGCGGGCCGACTCGATGACAGGCTTGGCCGAGGAATCGTTGCCGAAGATGCAGCCTACTTCGTTCTGGAGCAGGTAGGCATCGTCGATACCGGCCTGTGCGAAGGCCTGGCGGCTGGCCATAAAGGCGTATTCGGCCTCTTCGGAGAGTCCGGCGCGTGTGTGGCGGTCCAGGTCGCGCTTGGTGAGTACGGGTTTCTCGACCAGGGCGGTCAGCCCCGAGCGGTAGCCGTAGCTCAGGCGTGCCTCTTCGAGCACGATGCCGGACTTGCCGGTGCGGAGTGACTGCTTGACTGTCTCTAAATCAGTGCCCAGACAGGACCAGATGCCCATGCCTGTGACGACAACTCTTCTGACCATTTCTCTTGTGTAGCTTTGGGATGAATTAGGTGTACAGGCCACCGTTGATACTTATGACTTCGCCTGTGATATAGCTGCTTGCGTCCGACAGCAGGAACGCCACGAGTTCGGCCACCTCGTCGGGGCGACCGAAGCGCTGCATGGGGATCATGCCTTTCAGCTCGTCGACGGGAAGTTCCCGGGTCATGTCGGTAAGGATGAAGCCGGGGGCCACGGCGTTGACGCGCACGTTTCGCACGGCCACCTCTTGTGCCAGGGCTTTGGTGGCTCCGATGAGGGCGGCCTTGGCGGCGCTGTAATTGGTCTGGCCGGGCATGCCTTTCAGTCCCGAGAGCGAGGTCATGTTGACGATGCTGCCGCCGTGCTTGCGCATCATCATTTTGGAGATGAGCCTGCGGGTGACGTGGAAGAAGCCGTTGAGGCTCGTGTCGAGCACGGCGTGCCAGTCCTCGGCGGGCATCATGAAGAGCACGTTGTCGCGGCGTATGCCGGCGTTGTTGACCAGGTAGGCGATGTAGTCCTCGGGGTGTGCGTTCTCCCACTGGTCGAGGGCGGCCTCGGTCTCGGTGGCATTGGCCACGTCGAAGGGCAGCAGCTCGGCCGTGCCGCCCGCAGCCTGGATGGCGGATTGCACCTCGAGGGCGGCTTCGCGGTTGGACTGATAGTTGATGACGACGGGGATATTGAGCGCGGCAAGTTTCAGGCAAACGGCTTTCCCCAAGCCGCGCGAGCCGCCGGTGACGAGTGCGTACTTCTTCATTGCTTGATAATGGTGAGCTGCTTCCGGCAGGTGCGGGTGGGGCGGTTGTGATGCGCTTGGGGCAATAGGCTGTATGCCCTGCCGGCTCTGCAGGGAGGTATATATGACTGCAAAATTACATTAAATTTCACAATATGCAAAGGGTTGACTATAAATTGGAGGCTTCCGGTGGCAATTGCATCCCCTTAAAGTGGCAAGTTTTCGTAAAGTTCGGCGGCGCATTCGCGGCGCAGGGGGTAGTTGCCGCGCAGGCGTTCGAATGCTTCGGGATGCAGGCGCAGGGCTTCGGTGTCGCGGCGCGGGTCGTACCATCCTAAGGGCTCGGAGAGGGGACGTGCATCGCCGCCGGGCAGGGCGGAAAAGTCCGCCGGCAGGGGTGGGGGCGCGATGTCGAAGTCCGGGGCGAGGCCGAAGTGGCGCGCCACGGCACTGAGGGCCATTTGGGTGCCGCGGGCCTTGCCGTCAGCGGAATAGCCGGCGATGTGGGGCGTGGCGATGTGGGCCAGGCGCAGCAGTTCGCGCGAGATGCAAGGCTCGTCCTCCCAGGTGTCGATGACCGTGGGGCCTACGTGGCCCAGGCGGATGGCTTGCAGCAGGGCGGGGGTGTCGACCACTTCGCCCCGGCTGCTGTTGATGAAGACGGGGCGGCGGCGCAGGGCGGCGAAGAAGGCGGCGTCGGCCATGTGGAACGTGGCGTGCGGCCCCTGGCTGGTGAGTGGGGTGTGCAGGGTGACGACATCGGCGCGCCGTGCCACCTCGTCGAGCGAGACAAATCCCTCGCATCCCTCGCGCTCGGCCCGCGGCGGGTCGCAGCGTAGCACCCGGCAGCCCATCCTGTGGAGCAGGTCCTCGACGCGTCGGCCCACGTGGCCCACGCCGACGATGCCGACTACGCAGTCGCGCAGCGGGGGCAGCAGTCCCTCGCGGCGCAGCAGGAGCAGCGAGCAGGCCACGTACTGTGCCACGCTGCCGGCGTTGCAGCCCGGGCAGTTGGTCCAGCCTATGCCGGCGTGCTGCATGAATGCCGTGTCGATGTGGTCGTGGCCGATGGTGGCGGTGGCCACAAACTGCACGCTGCTGCCGCCCAGCAGGGCTTCGTCGCAGCGGGTGCGGGTGCGGATGATGAGGGCATCGGCGCTACGCACGTCGGCCGCTGTGATAGCTGCGCCGGGCAGGTAGGTAGCTTCGCCCAGACGGGCGGCGGCCTCGCGGATGTAGGGGATCTTGTCGTCTATGACTAAGTGCATACCGTTCTATATGGCAGAGGGAGCGAGCGCTGCGCGCATCGCTCCCTCTGTAGGTGGGACATATGGCTTACTGGCGCGGAGTGATGGCTGCGCCGGGCTTTGTGGATTCAGGTGTTTTCACCTTGAGGACCTCCACCTTGAAGATGAGGGTGGCATAGGGCGGTATGCTCTGGTTGCCACGCTCGCCGTAGGCCAGGTCGTAGGGGATGTAGAGTTCCCAGGTGGAGCCTTCGGGCATCAGCTGCAGGGCTTCGGTCCAGCCTTTGATGACTTGGTTGCAGCGGAAGGTGGCGGGCTGTCCGCGCTTGTAGGAGGAGTCGAACACGGTGCCGTCGATGAGTCGGCCTTCGTAGTGTACTTCCACTTCGCTCGTGTCGGCAGCGCAAATTCCCGAGCCGGCAGTGAGCACGCGATACTGCAGTCCGCTGGGCAGAACCTTGACGCCTTTCAGCTGGGCATTGGCTGCGAGCCACTGGGCGTTGGCTATGCGGAGCTCGTTCTGATGAAATTCGATCTGTCGCTCGGCCACTTTCAGTGCGCTGTCGGCTTTGAGGGCGCTGGTGCCGTTGATGCCGTCGACCAGTCCTTCGATAAATTTGGCGGGGTTGGTGTAGGTCGTGTCGCGCTGGCCGGTAGCTTGGAGGTTGAGCGAGGGGATGACGTTCTTTTCGTTCATTTCGCCGATGCGCAGGCCGGCTGCGTAGGCCAGGACCTGTGCGCGGTGTTCCTCGGTCAGTCCCTGGTATTCACGGATGGCCTGCAGGGTGAAGGCCAGGTAGGCGCTGTCCACGCCTTCGCGCATCATGAGGTATTGCTTCAGGCTTTCCGACTGTGCCACGCCCATGGCATAGCTGAACGAATCGGCCGGTACGGGCTTCACGGGGTTGACTTCGGTCACTTGCGGAGTGAGTTTCTTCTTGCGGGCACGGGCGCTGCCGTCTACGCAGAGCAGGGCAGCCAGTGCTACGAGTAATAGGGTTTTGAATTTCATTGTATGAGTTTTTTTGTGTGTTACGGATTTGTGGATAAGGGTTGGGGTTGTCTGGCACCGGTCAGCCGTCAGCGGAAACTGATGAGCCGGAGCTTGAACACGAGGGGTGCATAGGGCGGGATGCCGTCGCTTCCCTGGCTGCCATAGGCGGCCTGCCAGGGCACGACCACTTCCCATTCGGCGCCGACGGGCATGCACTTGAGTGCGGTGGCGACTCCGTTGATAAAGCTCTCGAGGGGCACTTCGATGGGTTCGGACGAGGCGTCAAATCGTGTGCCGTCCATCAGGCGTCCCTCGTAGGTGATGGTGACCAGGTTGCCGTCGGTGGGGTGGGGTCCCTTGCCGGGTTTGATCACGCGGCGGAGCACGCCGCCGTCGAGCTTTTCCATGCCGTCTTCGGCGGCCTTGCTCGCCATGAAGTCCTCGGCGGCCTTGCGCTCACGGGCATATTGCTTGCCCATGTAGACGTCGCTCAGCCGCGCCACCAATTCGTTGACGTAGTCTCCGGCGTTCTGCTGTGTCAGGGGCTGTCCGTTGACACGGAAGTCGCTGGTGCCGAACATTTCACCGAGGAAGCCGGCCAGGAAGTTGCCGATGCTCAGATGGTGCGTGGTGTCGTTGCCGAAGACCATTTCCTCGGCGCGCGTCAGGATGTTGGTGCGCATGTCGAGTCCGGCTCTGTAGCCGATGAAGTAGGCCAGGGCTTCGGGGTCGTTCTGCAAACCGGCGCGCATGCCCTCGACGAGTTGTGCCACATAGGCGGAGTCGCTGCCTGCTTCGATGAGCATGGCCTGCATATCGGCTTTTGATGCCGAGTAGCCGCGTCCCAGGGCGTAGCTCAGCGAGTCCACGGCGCGCTCCTGTCCGGGGCGGAATGTGGTGAGTTGCTTCACGCTGTCCTGCGGGTCGGTCTCTTTTTGTCCTTCGCCCGAGCAGGCGTAGAGCAGTGGCGTGCAGAGGAGTATGGTCAGTAGGTAGATGAATCTTTTCATAGGTTCAATGCCTTTGCGCGGGTCGGCGTTGTGGCGCGGCCGGCACCGTAGTATGAAGGGGGTGGTAAAGGGGGACGAGCAGGCAGGCGACTTCGATTATCAAAGGGCCGTCTGGCAGCTGCCATGTGCTGTCGGCCGATTGGCGGAAGTGGCTTTCCTGCTCGTCCCCGTGGTTTGTGTGTGATTACTGTTGGGGAGCTGTGGGAGCGTCCTCGGCGCTCAGCACCTTGATGCGGAATACGAGGGTGCTGTAGGGCTTGATGTTGCCGCGTTCCTGCGCTCCGTAGGCCTGCGCAGAGGGAATGTAGACTTCCCATTCGCTACCTACGCTCATGGCGCAGACGGCAGCGTCGAATCCGGGTACGAAGTAGCCTACGCCGGCGGGCATTTTGGCGGGATTGCCTACGTTCGAGTCAAACTGTGTGCCGTTGGTCAGTGTGCCGGTGTACTCGATTTCCACGTATTGTCCAGGTACGACCTTGGCGCCTGTGCCGGCGGTGATTTCCTTGTAGTAGACGCCGTCCTTGAGGGGCTTCACGCCGGGCTTCTTCTTCAGGTTGTTGAAGTAGTTCTGCTCGGCCTGGATTTCCTTGGTGTGTGTCTTTTTCATGCGGTCGTCGTAGATCTGCTGTGCCTTGCGCTGGTAGAAGGCCATGATTTCGTTCTGGTTCATGGGCTTGCCCTCGGCGTTCTTCAGGGCGATGGTATCGTTGAGCGCATCGAGGAATCCGGTGAGGATGTTGGCCACTTCGACGTGCTTGGTGCTGTCATCGCCGTAGACCAGGTTGTCGCAGCTCTTGCTGAGGTTGGTGCGGAGGTTCACACCCAGCGAGGCGCCGAGATAGTAGGCTACTTCCTTTTTCTCTTCGGCGCTTTCGAATCCGTCGCGCACGCCGCGCAGGAATTCATCGACGTAGGCGGAGTCGCTTCCCATCTGCATGAGTGCGTCTTTCAGGCTTTGCATGTTGCCAACGGAGTTGGCGCAATAGACTGCACCCGTGGCATAGGTGATGCTGTCCGTGTCGGTTTTCAGTTCGGCTTGGTCCGAACCATTGTTACAGGCACTGAAGAGTGCCGTCGAGGCAACGAGTGTTGCCAGCAGGATTTTTTTCATTTTACTATTGAGTTTTTTTGAGTGATATTCTGTGTAGTGAGTTACTCTCGGTGCGTGCTTAGAGGACTTCGATCAGCTCGACATCAAATACCAGTGCGGCGTAGGGCGGGATGGAAGCGCCGGCTCCGCGCTCTCCGTAGGCCAGGTTGTAGGGGATGAAGAAGCGGAATTTGCTGCCTTCGGCCATGAGCTGCACGCCCTCGGTCCATCCGGCGATAACACCGTTGAGGGGGAAGGTGGCGGGCTCGCCGCGGCGATAGGAGGAGTCGAAGACGGTGCCGTCTGTCAGGCGTCCCTCGTAGTGGCACTTCACGCTGTCAGTGGCTTTGGGCTTGCGGCCGCTGCCTTCGGTCAGGACGATGTATTGCAGTCCGCTTTCAAGGACTGTGACACCGGGCTTTTGTGCATTTTCGGCCAGGAATTTTTCACCGGCTTCGCGTGCGGCTTTTCCCTTTTCGGCTTCGCGTGCTTGCAGGTGGGCGGCCACGTGGCCGTGTGCCTCGTGCAGGGGCATTTCGGGCGTGTGGCCCTGGAGTACGTCCTGTACGGCTTTGGCGAACTTGCCTTCGTGCAGTTCATTGATGCCCATTTCCTTCAGGTTGTTGCCGATAACCATTCCGAGCGCATAGCTGAGTTGTTCCATAATGGTAGTGGTATTCGTTTGTGGTGTTGGTGGTCGGGCGAAGGGGCGGCACAGTGGCGCCGCCAAGCGGCTTCGGCCCATTAATTACTTGATTTTCGGGCGCAAAATTACAACTTTCTTTTCATAGCGTACGCGCCGTGCCTGCTTTTTTGGTATTTTTGCATAAGATAGGCGGCGGCTCAGCAATCAGAGCAAGCTCTATTGCGTTCGCCTTGCACTATCTTTGCATAAGATAGAAGCCGGCACACGGGCCGAGCTACACCATATAATATTATAAAGAAGCAAGAGGTATGAAGAAATTGGTCGTTTTGAGCGGCGCGGGTATGAGCGCCGAGAGCGGGTTCAGCACTTTCCGCGATGCGGGAGGGCTGTGGGAGCGTTATCCCGTAGAGAAGGTGGCCACGCCCGAGGGGTGGCAGGCCGATCCCGATTTGGTTACCGACTTTTACAACGGCCTGCGGCGCCAGCTGGTCGAGGCGCGGCCGAACCGCGGCCATGAGATTTTGGCGGAGATGGAGGCGGACTTCGACGTGACGGTCATCACGCAAAATGTGGACGACCTGCACGAGCGTGCAGGCTCTTCGCACGTCATCCACCTGCACGGCGAACTGATGAAGGTCTGCTCTTCGCGCGACCCGGACAACCCCTTCTTTATCCGCACCCTGCCGCCCGACCACCTCGAGGTGGCCCACGGCGAACGTGCCGGCGACGGCTCGCTGCTGCGTCCCTGGATTGTATGGTTTGGCGAGGCGGTGCCGCGGTTGGCCGACGCTGCGGCCGAGGTGGAGCAGGCCGACGCCTTTGCCATCATCGGTTCGTCGCTCAATGTCTACCCCGCTGCCGGACTGGTGCGCTATGTGCCGGAGGGCGCGCCCGTCTTCCTCATCGACCCCAAGGAGGTGAAGGTGCCTGCAAACCGCGACATCCGCGTCATCCGCGACGTGGCCTCGACCGGCACGGCCGAACTGCGCCGGCAGTTGCTCGCGATGCAGTCTTTGTAAGCCTGTGTCCGAGGGGTGCCTGCCGCCTGTCCGGCGTGGGCCGCGGCAGGCGGAAACTACAAGGCACTTGGAAAAAATTAGGAAGCACTTAGGAAAAACTACAAAGCACTTAGAAAAAACTACAAGGCACTTAGACCTTTGACTGCGCGGCCGGCAGTTGGGGGTACTAAGTGCCTTGTAGTGTTTTTGTTTGCTCCGGGCTTCGGGTGGCGGCTTCGGTTAAATCTTGTCCAGCCCCTTGGTGAATTTCTTCCAGTAGTAGAGCAGTGGATTCTTGTATTTCAGTTGTTTCCAGGGGCGGCTTTGGTGCGGGCGGTGCAGCACGGGCAGGTTGGCAAAGAGGTAGTTG
>SFCP01000117.1 GCA_004558535.1 Bacteroidales bacterium
TCCACAATGCGGTTCTTCTCCGCACGACTGAATTTTGATAATGGCATTGTACTAAAATTAGATGATTTTTTGGTCAACCTATTTCAGTACAAGACACCAGCGGTTTCCGATAGAATTACAAGGCACTTAGCTCAAACTACAAGGCACTTAGTTCAAACTACAAGGTACTTAGTTCAAACTACAAGGCACTTAGTTTCGCGTAAAGACCCGACAGTTTCCCGGGGCCTCTTTTTAGACCGAAAAGGGCAGGGGACACGCGATCTTATTACGCTTTTTTTTGGGTCCGAAAAATCCTCCACATCCTTCACCGCGAAAATTTCATGTTGTGTATCAGCGTATTCGTGTGAAGGGTTTGCACTGAAAACCCTTCACAACCCTTCACACTGACTTTTTACCCTGCATTCAGCACGGATACGTTGGCTAAAATTTACAAATTGTGGTGAACGGTTGGTGTATAGTTGGTGCGCCCAACTATACACCGGCAGTCCGCTGTGAATGAGAAGTTTATCTGCCCCGGTGTATGGTTTGCAGCAAAAATCGGGGTATTAAACGCGTAATACGCACGCACGCGTACGAGAGAAAATACGTACGAAAATGATATGTACAGAGAAAAAGGAAGGGGAGAGAAGGGACCGGCCGCCCCACTCGTTTCTATTACCTCTTTGCATAAGTTAGGCTGCGGCTCGGAAGCACAAAGCTCAAAAACTGCGTTTTCGGCTTTGTGCTTCTCTCACCTTGCACTAACTTTGCCCTCAGTTTATCAGCTACGAAAAAGACTATGGAAAAGAAGGGGATTATTATAGTGCTGCTTGCCCTCGTCCTTGCTGTGGCGGGACGGGCACAGGACATTGCGCTCGCTGCGGACGAGCGGATTGAATTTGTCATTGAGGGTAGGGCCAGCGATGGCGCGGATTCCATCATTTTTCAGGAACGACCCTATACGGACCGAAAAATGTATCCGGTGCACAAGGGCCGCTTCCGCATTGTCGTCCACCAGCCGCTGCACAAGTTCATACAGATAGAGGACGGAAAGGGCGGATGGATGGTACTAATCGTGGACAACCAGCCCAATCACGTGACGGTGGATTTCCGTACGAACACGGTGGTGGAGGGATCGCTGCTTAATAAGCGTTTCCGCCGCTACCAATTGGCGCGTGACAGCATAGAAAGCGAATTGCAACTGCACGAAGAGGACGCTGACCGTACCGTTAGCGATTCATTGGAGGGGCGGTTGGAGGAACTGTTGTGGAAAGCCATCGCGGAAAACCTTGACAATGTCATCCCGGTGTATTACCTTTCCCTAATAGGGCGGTTCTGTATGATTTCCCCCGAGCAGCTCAGCGAATGTATGAAGGAGGAATACGCCTTCGTCCATCACCCCGACATGGAGTGCGTGTGGAGGTATTATCGGGCCATGCAGAAACGGCTGCCCGGTCAGGATTACCACGATATAGAGCTGCCCGATACGACAGGCTCCCTGCACTGCCTCTCGGAATATGTGGGGCACGGGCATTATGTGCTGCTTGATTTTTGGGCTTCGTGGTGCGCTCCCTGTGTCGGCTCCATGCCTATGATGAAGAAATTGTACGACACGTATGCGGGCCGCGGCCTGCAAATTATAGGCATCTCGTTCGACCGTACGCGGGAGGCATGGCTGTCCGCTATCCGCCGCCTTGACCTGCCGTGGATTCACCTGTCCGACGTAAAGGGGTGGGAGTCCATTGCATCCGAAATATACGGTGTGAATGCCATTCCCGAAATAGTACTGATTGATCCCGACGGGAAGATTATTGCGACGGGGCTTCGCGAACAGGAATTGGAGGCGAAGCTTGATGAAATTTTTAATGGTAGATAATTCTTGCCTCTCTCTTTGACTCTTTTGCCCCTTTGACTCTTTTGTCCCTTCGACTCTTTGACCCTGTTGCCCTTTTGCCCTCTTGTCCGGCAGCCTGTGACTACGCCGGCAGTTCGATGGCAAAAGTGGTGCCTACGCCGGGCTGGCTGCGCTTCACGTAGATGCGGCCACGATGGTACTCCTCCACGATGCGCTTGGCCAGGGAAAGTCCCAGTCCCCATCCGCGCTGCTTGGTGGTGTAGCCGGGGCGGAACACGTCGCGGACGTGGCGCGCGGGGATGCCTTTGCCGGTGTCGGTGACTTCGATGACTACGTGCGAACCGCTCCGGAATACGTACAGGTCTATGCGGCCGGCTCCTGCCATGGCGTCGATGGCGTTTTTGCAGAGGTTCTCGATGACCCATTCAAAGAGCGGGGCATTGAGCCGGGCGCTGATTTCGGCCGAGGGGTAGCTGCATCGCATCTGCACGCGGTCGCTGGTGCGGCGGCTGATGTATTGTGCCACGCGGTCCACTACTTCGGGCAAATTGGTAGGTTGTAGTTCGGGCGCAGAGCCGATTTTCGAGAAGCGGTCGGCAATGAGGCGCAATCGCTCCAGGTCGCTGTCCATCTCGTCAAGGAGTGTTTCCTCGGGGTGGGCGGCATGCAGCAGTTCGCTCCATGCCGTGAGCGAGGAAATGGGAGTGCCGAGCTGGTGTGCCGTTTCGCGCGAGAGTCCCACCCATACCTTGTTCTGCTCGGCACGTTTTGAGGATAGCAGGGCATAGATGCCGATGCCCACAAGCAGGGCCACGATGCCCAATTGCAGGTAGGGGTAGAGCGCAAGGCGGCGCAGCATGAGCGATTCTCCGTAGCAAACGTAAATATGTCCCTCGGCGGATGTAGCGGTGTGCGCTCCGTCGTCCGTAAGGTTGATCCGGATGACGCGCCCCTTTTGTTTCATCTCGCGAGCCTGCCTCCGGATGTCCGCAGCGACCTGCGGGTCAGAGGTGTCGCTAAATCGTTTGGGCAGGTTGCGTGTCTCCATCACATTGCCGTCGGCATCGGTGACGATGACGGGGATGGAGTGATTTTCGCCCAGCACGCTGAGCACGAGTGTCATGTCGGTATTTTCGTCGGCAACGGTGAGCGAGCGCATGGCGTCGGCCCAAATGCGGATGCGGTTGCGTTCCTCCTGCTCCAAGTCGCGGGTCAGTCGGTGCGAAACCCACAGCGAGAGCGCGGTGATGAGCAGGGCGGCAACGGTCAGGACGATTTTGACCGTGCGCATGCTATTCGTCCACGATGGGGCGGCTTTGTATTTCCAACGTCTCACGCTCTCTTCGGATTA
Source organism: Bacteroidales bacterium (assembly GCA_004558535.1). Classification (GTDB taxonomy): domain Bacteria; phylum Bacteroidota; class Bacteroidia; order Bacteroidales; family Bacteroidaceae; genus Alloprevotella. The sequence goes on from SFCP01000117.1 coordinate 3,186, forward strand.
GGCTTCGTTCTTTAGTGCAAGGTTGATGCTTGCCACGTAGTCCAAGAGCTCGTCCCGACCACGTCCGGTCGGCGAAGCGGTGACGAAGTGGGGCGGTAGTTCCTCCCATTCCTCGGACAGGGTGTCGAGGAAGGCTTTTACATTTCCTGCCGAGGCCGAGCCGCTGATTTTGTCGGCTTTGGTGAAGACGATGGCAAAGGGTACGCCGTTTTCGCCCAGAAATCGGATGAATTCCAAGTCGATTTTTTGCGGTTTCAGCCGGCTGTCGATGAGCACGAAAAGGCAGGTGAGTGCGTTGCGCTCAAGGACGTAGCGGCGGATGAGCTGTCCGAGGGCTTCGGTGGCCTGCTTACTGCGCTTGGCATAGCCGTAGCCGGGCAGGTCGACCAGATACCATTCGCCGTTGATGTGGAAATGGTTGATGAGCATGGTCTTGCCCGGTGTGGAGGAAGTCATGGCCAGTCCCTTGCGCCCGGTCAGCATGTTGATCAGGCTGCTTTTGCCCACGTTGCTGCGTCCGATGAAGGCGTATTCGGGCTGCGTCACTTCGGGACATTGCTCCACTTTTGCGCTACTGACGGTAAAGGTGGCGGAAGTTATCTTCATATTAACAATTGTCTGAGGGTGAAAAAGGGAAAAGAAGAAGCGCTGTCGGGATGGGTGCCCGGCAGCGCTTCTTTGTGATTACTTGCGCAGGGCAGTCAGGGTCTCGCGCAGGATGGCTATCTTGCTTTGTGCGTCGTGCTGCTTCTTGCGTTCCATTTCGACGACTGCGGCGGGGGCATGACTGACAAATCGTTCGTTGGAAAGTTTCTTTTCCACACTGGCCAAGAAGCCTTCCAGGTATTTCAGTTCGGCTTCGGCTTTGGCAATCTCCTCGTCGGTGTCGACAAGTCCGCCCAGAGGTACGGCGTATTCCGTCGTGCCCACCATGAAAGCGCTGACGCTGCTTTCCGCCTTGGCGGGAATTTCCTCCACGCTGTCCACGCCCGCCATCTTGCGGATGATGCAGTCGTAGGCCGGTATGGGATTGCTGCCCACCACCTGCAGGTGGAGCTGTTCGCGCTGCGGGATGTTTTTGGCGTTTCGGATGGCGCGTACGCCGGTGACCACGTCGCCTGCCATCTTCATGCAGCGGAGCAGGTCGGCATCGGCGGGTTGCGGCCCGCCGATAGTCTGCGGGCTGACCATCAGGCTTTCACCCTCCTTGCGTTCAGCCAAGTGCTGCCAAAGCTCCTCGGTGATGAAGGGCATGAAGGGGTGGAGCAGGTGGAGCAGGTGGTCGAAGGCAGACAGTACGGCGGCATGGGTGGTGGCGTCGATGGGACAGCCGTAGGCAGGCTTGACCACCTCGAGGAACCATCCCGAGAAATCGTCGCGGAAGAGGGTGTAGACCTCCATCAGTGCCTCGCTCAGACGATACTTCGTGTAGAGGTCGGCCACGTAGGCGGCGCGGTCGCGCAGTCGGGCCTCCATCCATTCTACGGCCAGGCGCGATGCTTCGGGCTGTGCAGCTTCGGCGGACGTCTGCCAGCCTTGCAACAGGCGGAAGGCGTTCCATATCTTGTTGCAGAAGTTGCGTCCCTGCTCGCAGAGGGCTTCGTCGAAGAGGATGTCGGCGCCGGCCGGTGCTGCCAGCAGCATACCCATGCGCACGCCGTCGGCACCGTATCGGGCAATCAGGTCGAGGGGGTCGGGCGAGTTGCCCAGTTGCTTTGACATCTTGCGGCCCAGTTTGTCGCGCACGATACCTGTGAAGTAGACGTTGCGGAAGGGGACGTCGTGCATGTACTCCTCGCCGGCCATAATCATGCGGGCCACCCAGAAGAAGATGATGTCGGGGGCTGTCACATTCATAGCCCGGCAGGGCTTTTGCCTGCTCCAGCGCTTCCTCGATGGTGAGGGCCACGACGAATTTCTCCTCTTCGCCCTCGGCCGTCGGCAGGAACCAGGCCGGGATGCGGTGTCCCCACCACAGCTGTCGCGAGATGCACCAGTCCTGAATGGTCTCGAGCCAGTTCCGGTAGGTGGTGACGTACTTGGTGGGATAGAATTTGATGTCGCCGTTGAGCACGGGCGGCAGGGCGATGTCGGCAAAGTGCTTCATCGACAGGAACCACTGTTTGCACAGGCGTGGTTCGACGGCGGTATCGGGGTTGCGCTCGGAGTAGCCCACGTTGTTTTCGTAGTCCTCCACCCGTTCCATCAGTCCTGCCTGCTGCAGGTCGATGGTGATTTGGGCGCGTACGTCCATCCGGTCCTGACCTACGTAGAGGCCGGCCTCTTCGGACAGGGTGCCGTCGGGGTTGAAGATGTCGATGCTGTCCAGGTGGTGGGTTTGTCCCAGGGCATAGTCGTTGACGTCGTGCGCCGGCGTCACCTTCAGACAGCCCGTACCAAATTCCACGTCGACGTAGCGGTCCTCGATGACGGGGATGTCGCGGCCTACCAAGGGGACGATGACGCGGTGTCCGCGCAGCCATCCGTGTGGTGGCCACTACGGCATAGTAGCGTCCGTCGGCGTCCCGGTGTACCACTTCTCCCTCTGCGCCGGTGGGGCATACGGGGTTGGTGTCTGCGTCGGCTATATAATAGCGGAGGTAGTACAGGTGGCTTTTCTCTACGCGGTATTTCACTTCTTCGGTCGAGAGCACCGTCTGTGCCTTGGGGTCCCAGTTGACCATACGCAGGCCGCGATAGATGAGCCCTTTCCGGTAGAGGTCGACGAAGACTTTGAGCACGCTCTCGCTTCGCTTTTCGTCCATCGTAAAGGCGGTGCGGTCCCAATCACACGAAGCGCCGAGGTGTCGCAGCTGCTTCAGGATGATGCCGCCGTGCTCGTGTGTCCAGTCCCAGGCGTGCTCCAGGAACTGTTCGCGGGTCAGGTCGCGCTTCTTGATGCCCTTTTCGGCCAAGCGGTTCACCACTTTGGCCTCTGTAGCTATCGAGGCGTGGTCTGTGCCGGGCACCCAGCAGGCGTTCTTGCCCTCCAGTCGTGCCTTGCGCACCAGGATGTCCTGGATAGTATTGTTGAGCATATGTCCCATGTGCAGCACGCCGGTCACGTTGGGCGGCGGGATGACGATGGTGTAGGGCTCACGTCCGTCGGGTTTGGAGCTGAACAGGTGGTGCTCCGTCCAATATTGATACCATTTCCCTTCTACTTCTTCGGGATTGTATTTACTGGCTAATTCCATGGGTTTTTGTGTATTTTATTTAGGTGTGGTGTTTTTTTGGTTTTAATCCCGCAAGGCGGCTTCCTGTGCGCCGCGGAAGATTTCGTCTTTCCGGTCGATGGTGAAGCGGCGGAATTTTCCGGCCTTTTTGGTCAGTGCCTTGCCGTCCCGGGTCAGCGCTTCGGCATCGGTAATCCAGTCTTCGGCATAGAGTTCCTCCGGTTCGGGCACGTCGTCGTAGGTGTAGCGCAGCCGTCGCATTTCCACGGTGAAGCTGCCGTCGCTGATGTGGTAGATTATCTGATAGGAGAAGCGCACGCGGTCCATCGTCCATGCCTTGCGCTTGAAGTACAGGTACTCCTCGATACTGGCCACAAGCTGACCGCCCAGGCTGTCGGCTTCGGTGATGCGTGCTTTGGGCAGTGCGTCCTTGCCCTCGACCAATGTCTTTTGCGTGAAGTCCTTGAGTGCGGCGTAGATTTGGCCTGCGCTACGTCCCTCCGCGGTATAGGTTTCGCTGAATCGTACCTGTCCGTCGACCACGGGCACGCTACCGGCCATGTATTTGCCGTTGGTGGATGTCGGTTCTTGGGAGAAGGCGGGCAAGGCGAGCACGAGGGCTACGACGAGGCCGAGGAATTGCTGTATGCGCATAGATGGGGATGTATTAATAGATGATTATGAGAGTGCAAAGTTAGTGCAAGGCGAGAGAAGAGCAAAG
>SFCP01000118.1 GCA_004558535.1 Bacteroidales bacterium
ACGGCTTCCTTGCCTGCACATTCGGTCATATTGACAGAGCATACCGGGCAAACGGTATTGACTGCGCCCGCCTTGCATTTGTCCTTACAGGTGCAAACGGCGGGAGCCTGCGCCTTGTCGCTGCCGTCCTCCATGAGCGCCATCAGATCGGCTTCGTCCACCTGATTGAGAAAATGTACGGTGTTTTCGCCCTCGGCGGCGCGGTCAACGATGATGTAAAAGTAGTTGCCGTTTTTGCTCTGCACAATGATAAACTGCTTGTCCTCGGCGGCTTCTCCCTCAATGTCGTCAATCAGCGACAGATTACCGTCAGGCGTAAGGGGCTGCGGCTCCATGCCGCCCGTGACTTCCTCGCTATATTCGTCCTCATAGTCGTAGTAATCGCCGCCATCCGCATAGGCGGTAACGGAAAAGCCGCCCAAGAGGACAAGGGCGGCAAGCAGGGTGGCGGCTGTTTTGAAAAAGCCTTTATTCTTCATTTTCGATTTCCTCCTGTTCCATGTAGTCTGTCCCTGCGGCGGCAATGCCGGGGATCGGCTCGCCGGAAAGCAGGGCGGTAAGCTCTGCGGGGGTCAGGCGCATGGAGCGCACAAGAGAGATGATTTGCAGGTTTTCCGCTTCGGTTTTCTGCATTGCAAGCTCTTTCAGCCTGTTTTGATACTCGGTGATTTTCTCCCGTGTTTTCTGCATTTCCTTTTCAATGCGGTCAATTTTACTGTTTGTCATTTCGTAATACTCCTTTCATTTTTTACGGCAGCCGCCCGTAGGCGTAAAAGTGGTTCTTCCAATAGGTGGTGTTGACATTGGCGTAAGATATGGGGTTTCCGCAATGTATCATCATACCGTTGCCCACATAAATACCAACGTGCGAAACACCGGGGGTGTCGTAAGTGCCTTTGAAAAAGATAAGGTCGCCCGGTCTTGCCTGTGCGCCTGTTACGGGAGTGCAGATATTGCAAAGTCCCTGCGCTCCAAGCCGCCCCACATTCCACCCGGAATGGTTAATAACCCAAGACACATAACCCGAACAGTCAAAGGAAGTGTTTGGATTGCTGCCGCCCCAGACGTAGGGGTAGCCTAAATACTTTTCCGCTTCGGCGATGATCGCCGCAAAGGTTTCGTCCTCCAATGCTTCGGGCGGTATTTCGTAATAGGTTGGCTCCCGCAGGGTGGAAGCGTTCGGATATGCACTGTGCGGGAACAGGTCGGGGCGGTTGCCAAGGGTGGACATATACACAGCGTACATGGATAGTTGTTCCTCGGTCATAATGTAGACAGGCAGATGCGACAGATTGAAGTTTTCCAGCTTGACGTTGAGAATGTAATAATTATAGGGAACTTCGACGGTATATGTGTAGGTTTGGGTGTTGCCCTCTGCATCGGTGTAGCTGCCCGTTCGCCTTTCCGTCCGGTAGCGCACCTCTGTTTCCTCGGTGAGCGTCAGCGTGTATTGCCGCTCAAAGAGCATGGCAAGGGTGCTTTGTACCTCGGCGCGGGTGTATTCAAGGTGCAGCGCGGTAAGGATAGATGTCAGCACATACGGGTCATGTTCAATGTCGTCCAAGTCGTAGCGGTATTCGTCATAGCCCGGATGGTCGCGCTCGATATTGTCTATCCTGCTTTGCAACTCCGCTTCAAGGGCTGCATAGTCAGCTTCCGCACCAAGCATATCCGCATCCTCTGAAACGTAGGACGTGCTGATAACGGAGGTAATGCCGCCGGAAAACAGGCTGGAACATGAAGAGATCCCGGCTGAAATCATTATGAACAGCAACAGCGCACACCCGGCAATCAGAAAGGCTTTCCAATGCCGCCCTACAAAGGCGACAGCCTTTTTCGTCGCTTCGGCGGTTTTCTTCGCCGCCTTGCGGGTGTTTTCTGCGGCTTTCCTTGCGGATTTTGCGCCGCCCGTTCGTACCGCCTTTGCATACTGCCGCTTGATCTGCTGCTTCTGCCAAAAGCGGGAAACGGGGTTAGACGCGGCAAGCTGCGGGTTGTCGTGCAGCACCTTTTGATACTGAAAATCGGCGTTAGCCTTGAACGCGGCTTTTTCCGCTTTTGCCGCCGCCCGGTAGGGTTTCAGCTTGCGGCTGCGGCGGCTCTTTCGCACCTGCCGCGCCCCCGCCCGGATGCCGCGCTCGGCTAATTCCTCGCTCTTGTGCGCTCCCTCCACGCCGGAGTTGTCCTTTTCAACGGAATGTATCTTATTGTGGACGAAAACGCCGACCTCCTGCATAGGGCGGGAGAGGGGGTTATGCTGCTGCCTGCCGCCCGGTATGGGTTTTTCCTTTTCCTCAAAGCGCAGGCGGGTTTTGCCCTTGCCTGCGGCTTCGTCAAAGGTGCGCTCTTTTGTCAAGACTTTCTTTTTCGGAATAGCCGCCCGCGCTTCGTCCAAGCGGTCGGCGGCTCTTTCCGATTTGCGGATCGCCTTTTGAAGCTCCGGCGTCGCCCGTTCTTCCTCGGTGAATTGCAGGCGCGAGGTCTTTGTTTTTGCCGCCGCTTCCCGCTGCACCCGCTTTATCGCCTTTTTGGATGCTGCGCGGGTATGGGCAGCGTCGATATGCTCCAAAACACGCTCGGCTGCGGCGTCGTCCCGCTTCGGGGAAAGCTCCGGGGTATGGGGACGAGCTGCCGCGCCGCCGGAGGGATGCGGAAGCTGCTGCGCTGCTTCCTGCGCCGCCTGTTCGGGCTTCTTGGAAAAATCCGCGTCCTGCTCGCGCCCGCTGACCAGCTCGGCGGTGCCTGCGGTTTCGTTGACCTCGATAAGCCCGTCCCGGCTCATTTTCTGCGTAATTTTATCGCGGGGTTTCAGCTTTTTGCTCAATTCGTTTCACCTCCGATCCGCGCCCTTGCAAGGGTGCAATAGTCATAGTTCAGTTCAATGCCGATGTAATGGCGGTCAAGGCTTTTTGCCGCAAGCCCCGTCGTGCCGCTGCCGAAAAACGGGTCAAGGACAACGCCGCCCTTGGGACAGCCCGCCAAAATGCAGGTTTCCGCCAGCTTCGGCGGGAACGCGGCGAAATGCCCGCCCTTGTAGGGTACGGTGTTGATATGCCACACGTCCCGCTTGTTCCGCGTGGTCGGCATGAGGGCTTCATCGTAGTAGCCGCCTGTCCGCGCCCGGTTGATGCCCTGCACCTTGCCCTGTCCGGGTACCTCGCCGTCGTATTTGTGTCCCGCGCTGCGCCCGCCCCGGTATCGCGCCGCCGTGGTGGGGGCTATGGGTTCCGCAATGGCGGCGGCGTCATAGTAATAGTTCTTGGACTTCGTAAGCAAAAAGACGTTCTCATAGCAGCGGCTCGGTCTGTCCCGCACGCTTTCGGGCATGGGGTTGTCCTTCTGCCAAATAATCGCGCTGCGCAGATACCACCCGTCAGAGCGCAGGGCAAAGGCTAAAAGCCACGGAATACCGATTAAATCCTTTTGCTTGCAGCCTGCCGCCCGTCTTGCAAGGGACAGGCTCTGCCCGTTTCTGCCTTTCGGGTTTTTCGGGTCGGTGTAGGCGCCCTTGCTGCCTGTGCCGCAGTAGGTATCGGCAATGTTCAGCCAAAACGTACCGTCCGGGCGCAGCACCCGTTTCAGCTCACGGAAAACCTCGACAAGCCTTGCAATGTACTGATCCGGCGTGTCCTCCCGCCCGATCTGCGCGTCCATACCGTAATCCCGCAGGGCGTAGTAGGGCGGGCTTGTGACGCAGCAATGGACGCTCTCGGCGGGCAGCTCCCGCAGGGCGCACAGCGCGTCGCGGTTGATGATGGTGTCTAATCTCATGTGCCGCCCACTTCCTCCGGGCGGGTCGTCATTACCCGGTATAGCTCGGTATTCTGCGGAAAACGGTCAAGGAAAGGCAGCACCACGTTTCCGTAGAAGATCAGCCCCTCGCCCGCTTCGGTATGGGTAACGTATTTCATCTGCTGCGGGGAGATATTGAGCTGCCTTGCAAGGATTTCCCGGTCGCCCTGCGCCTGATTGAGCATGAGGACAAAATCGCTGTTCTCAAAGATATTCTCAACTTCGCGGCTGCTCAAAAGGTCTTTGACATTCTGCGTGATAGCGGTTGGAATACCGCCCCATTTTCTGAAACGCTTCCAAATCTCCACGGAATAGGCGGCGGTTTGTTCCTCTTTGAGGAGCAAATGAAACTCGTCCATGTAGTAGCGGGTGGATTTCTTTTCAGCCCGGTTTATGGTTACTCTGTTCCACACCTGATCCTGCACAATGAGCATCCCCAGCTTTTTAAGCTGCTTCCCAAGCTGCTTGATGTCAAAGCAGACAAGGCGGTTTGAAAGCTCCACATTGGTACGGTGGTTAAAGACATTCAGACTGCCCGAAACGTAAAGCTCCAATGCCGCCGCCACCCGCGCCGCTTCCGGCTCCGGCTGTCTTAAAAGCTCGTCGTAAAGGTCGCCGAGGATCGGCATTTTCGCCGGGTCGGGGTTTGCAAGGAACGGGCGGTACACGTTTCTTACGCTGCGGTCAATGACGGTCTTTTCCACGGGCATCAGCCCCTCCTTGCCGCCGATGACAAGCTCACAGAGGGAAAGGAGAAAGTCGCTTTTCAGCGCAAGGGGGTTGTCGTCCTCGCTGTAATTGAGGTTAATATCCATAGGGTTGACATACTGTGTGCTTGTGGGGGAAATGCGGATTACCTGTCCGTGCAGGCGGCGCACAAGGGGGTAATACTCCGCTTCCGGGTCGCAGATGATGATGTCGTCGTCGGTAATGAGAAAAGCGTTTGTGATTTCCCGCTTCGCCGCAAAGCTCTTGCCGCTTCCGGGGGTGCCGAGGATCAGCCCGTTGGGGTTTTTAAGCCGCTTGCGGTCACAGAGGATCATATTGCTTGACAGGGCGTTCAGCCCGTAATAGAGTGCCGCGCCCTGCTGAAAAAGCTCCTGCGTGATAAAGGGAATAAAAATCGCAGTGCTTGATGTGGTAAGCCCCCGCTGGATGGGGATCAGGTTCTCGCCCAGCGGAACAGAGGACATCAGCCCCGCCTCCTGCTGGTAGTCAAGGCGGGT
>SFCP01000119.1 GCA_004558535.1 Bacteroidales bacterium
GATTTACGCTGTTTCAGCGCATAAAAAAACTTGGACTAAACTCGCACCCCGTTATTGGAGTTCTGACTTTAGTCCAAGTATAGCTGTATCATCGGCATACACATCCACCAGCTCCCAGCCGTCATGCTGGGCGATCTCTTCCGTATAACTGCGGATCTGGGCGGCGTAGGAATGCAGCTGATCCTTGGAGTCCGAACTGACCCGGCAGTAGGCTGCCACCCGCAGATGTTCCGCTTCCCGCGTCTGCGGCGCGATGATTTTTACCTGTGCCATGTTTTTCACTTCCTTGTATCTTTTTTGTCAACACACAAGCTACCACACGATCCGCAGAATATCCAGCACTATTCCCAAACAGTCTGCGGGGTGTATTTTTCTCCGGCCAGCCTTTTGGCATAGACCAGCTCTTCCGCGCTCAGCAGGCCGATTTCCGCCAGATGCTCCAGCATCCTGACTGCCAGCCGATACTGCAATTCTTTCTTTGCGTCGATCATCTTTCTACCTCAAAATAGCTCTCCGGCTTTTTCTCCCGCAGAAACCTTGTCACTTCCCGCAGGCTGCCAGTCCTCCGCATTTCCGGCAATGCCTCACTCACAGCCTGGGCGTATCTGCGGCCACGGCAGGCCCGTTCATCCAGAATGGCGATGACGCAGGTATCGCTCTCCGTGCGGATGGCCCGGCCAAAGCCCTGGCGCAGCTTGATCTGCATCTCCGGTACAGCTACCTCACGGATGAATGCGTGAAGGGAAGAATACTTCTCCAATTCCCGTTCCTTTCGTGCGTCTGGGTAGGCGAAAGGCAGGCGTGGGATGATCAGCAGAGATACACAGTCGCCGGGGAAATCAAAGCCCTCCCATGCCGCGCCGGTGGCCAGCAGCACCGCTCCCGGCGTGTGCCGGAACTGTTCAATGATGTGGGGCGCGTTGCGGCCCAGCGTCAGGAATGGGAATGGGAGAGATTCCTCCCGCAGCCGCTCCTTCACAGCCGACATGGCTGCGTAGGAGGTAAAGAGCACCAGTGCGTGACCGGAAGCTGCTTTGATGAGTCCGACGAGCTCGGCAGTCAGCTCATTAAAGTACACATCCGTATCCTCCGCTCTCTGGCGGGGCGGGATTTGCGGAAGGTAGAGCAGGCAGTTGTTCCGGTAGTCAAAGGGGGATGGAGAAACGGATTCCATAACACGGTGCCCCTTCTCCAATCCTGCCTGCGTTTTGAAACGGCGGAAATCGCTGCCCACCGCCATGGTGCCGGAGGTCAGAACAAACGCCTGATCCGGCTGCCACAGGATCTTTTTTATTCGCTGCGTGATATCGCCGGCTGCGGCGCACAGCATGGCGCCGCCTGTGCTGACATCTTCGGCAGTGTAAAAAATCATATCTGTCTGGGAACTGGTGAACAGCTTGACCGCGTCCAGCACCGTATTCAGCTGGCGGCTTCCCAGCGGGGAGAGCAGGCTGCCGATCTGCCGCTGGATGATGGGCAGTGTGCAGGATGGCGCGGTCAGCAATCGCAAACAGGCTTCCACCGGCTCCGCTTCCTCTCTGGGCTGTGCCAGCTTGCGCAGCAAAGGACCTGTGCTGTCCTCCAGCATTTCTGCCGCCAGTAAGTACCGTTCCTCTTTTAGCTGAAGGATAAGGTTTCGTATCTCTTCGGCCGCCAACGTCACACCCAGCATCTGCTGTGCGGTTTCCGGGAGCTTATGGGCTTCATCCACGATGATGATGCTGTGCTCCGGGAAGATGGGGCGTTTTCCCTCGCTGCGGTGGATGGCGTCTGCCACCAGCAAATTATGATTGCAGATTTGAAACAAAAATTGATCTTTGTCGCAAGTCTTGAGGAACCGCTGATATCGGCAGTCCCTCTGCTTGCAGTCGCAGACCTGCGGTACGCAGACACGCTCCCGGTCATAGCCGCTGAGATGAGAAACTCTGTCCATGTCCAGCGTTTCCCTAAGAGTCCGGAGCGCCGTCAGCGCTTCCGGATTTTTCTTTGCAGGATATACCTGACGCAGCCGCCTGTCCAGCCGCTCGTCGCAGACATAATGGCTTTTGCCTTTGCGGATGACCGCTTTCAGTGGCTTGGTAAGAATCCCGTCCGCCATTAGGACGCAGGACAGCAGCGGCAGATACTCCGTCAGCACCGCGTTTTGCAGCGCGATACTGGAAGTGGAAATGATGATGGGGCGGGCGATCTGCCCTGTCGGGAAAGCAGACGCTGCCGTGGCAGCCGCCAGATAAGCGTAGGTCTTGCCGATGCCCGTCCCGGCATCGCACAAGGCGATCCTCCCGTCCTGCATGGCTTCCAGCATCCGGTGACTCAATTGGATCTGCTCCGGACGCTGCGCCATACCGTGGGCGGGAAGAAGGTCCTGAAAAATATGGTCGATCAGTTTATGGGCTTTCAGCCTGTTATCGTTGGTATTCATCCGATAATTACCTCTTTTCCTGTCATGCTTTGTTTTCGTTTCCACCGTATTTGCAGCGCGCCCCGGTGGGAAAAGGGAACAATACGGACAAGGTCCGGCAAGACCTTCACGGGCGTATTTCCGGGATCTCTACTGCTTTCAATCCCGGAGCAGCCCAGCCTCTTCATGCTGGCCAGTGCATTGTGTCTCATTATCTGCCCGGACAGCGTCTCTGCGGGCGGCGCTGCCAACGCCGCCCCTGCGCAGGTAAAATCGCTCGCCGCGGGAAGCTGCAAGGCTTCCCACGGGTCGTGGCGCACACTGCGCGGATCGCTCTTCTGTCCGGGTGGTTATCCGTATTGCTGGTATGCAATTTTCAAGGAACAGCGAGGGGCGATTCGGAGCCCCTCACTGTCCTCCCGAAAATTGCGTTCGGTGAATACCCTTATTTCGAGGAATTTTCAAAAAACTTTTTGAGATCCCGCAGGATACGGTCTCTCCGCTTGATGACCGCCCGCTGGCTGACGCCCATTCTTTGGGCGTATTCCCGTGTAGACGCGCCGTCGAAGAACAGGGCGTTGATGAGTTCCCGGTCGGTATCCTTTAGTGACAGCAGCGCCAGCAAAAGGATCTGCTTCTGCTCTGCCAGATTCCGAAGTTCCTCACGCTCCAGTGCCTCCGTTTCAGCACTGGGGGCCGTTTCCGCTCCGACATAGTCCGGAAGCAGGTCGTCCTCCTCCATCTGCTCCAGAGAGAGCAGCTTGCCGGAGGACTGTTCCTCCGTGATGTAGCGCTCACGGCGGTCTGCCTGGGAGTAGGCCAGATACACATCCTCCGGCACCTCTACGTCCATACCGTCTACAGTGATGATATTGGCGATGACTTCGCCACCTTCGTTTAGAACGCGCCGATAGTTGCGTTCTTCCTGCCATTTTTTCATGATTCATGACTCCAATCTCAGATTTTTTTGAAATGTCTGAGATTGGGTCACGGATATTTAGCGATATAGGGCTGCCAGCGTCTGCGCATTGTGTGCCTTTCCGCTTTTCAGCCAAAGAAAGGCGCAAAAAAAGAGCCTTACGCATAGCTGAAAAGCTACTTGTAAGGCTCCTAACTCAATGTTCCCATATTCGATGATGGGTGGCTGGTGCGCTTGACGAAGTCATATCAATTGGATTTTTAATTTATGCCTGAACATATCCCATAAAGTGGATGGGCGTGTGGATCAGGGGGTGAGCATCCGGTGTCAGCACCGTGATGCCGATCTGTTCGCCGCACTTGGGGCATTTGGCGATCAGGTCAGGGTGTTCCGCTCTGTGCAGAGCAAACAGCCTGTACTGAGACTGCTCCGCACCACTGGGGATATCCGCGATACGGCCCTTGCCGCACAGCGGACAGCGCAGGGAATTGGTTTTTGACATAGCGCCTCTCTTTCTCTGTTCTCTTTTTTGAGAACAGCACATGAAAATTTTTTACAGCAGGTTATGGTTCTCCAACCGAATGCGCATGGCCTGCTTGGATACCTGAAAGATACCTGCCATATCCGTCACCAGCTGTTGATTCGTCCGTCCGGAGCGCAGCTGATAGAAACAGCGCTTGACCTGCGGCAGCGGCAACAGAAGGATAGAGCCCAGCAGGTTCGCCTGCACTTCCAATGTGTTGTCGCTCTCATCGCCGGAACGGAGCGCCGCGTTTTCGCCGGTCCCGCTGAACTGTTTCTTATGGAGCAGCCAGTGCCCCAGCTCATGGGCGCAGGTAAAGCGCAGCCGCCCGGTAGATGCTTCCTCTTCGCAGAGAGAGCAGTCGATGAGGATGGTGCCGCCCTTGACGGGAAGAAGATCATAGCGGTGGTTTTCCCAGTCATAGATCGCTGTGAGACCGTCGTCAAAGATGGTTTCGCCCAAAACCCGCCCATTATTCCGCAGATATTGATACTCCAGCACCAGCCCCTGTGCCTCGATGATGTCCTCAATGGGAATGGCTGCGGGGGAACCGTAATAAAGTCTGGGGTCATAGGCGATGATCACATCGCGGGCGATCCGCTCCAGCGCCTGTTCGCGGTAATATGCTTTTTTCATGCGTCTATTTCACCGCCCTCTTTGGATTTCTTTGCGCGCTGGGTGATCCGGTCGATAAATTCCTGCCACTCCTGGTCTGTGGCATCTGCCTCCTTCGCCGTGCGGAGCGCGGCCCGGACGATCTCCCGATCCATGATGTAGTCCGGCAGGTCTGCGGATACCCGGTTATTCTGGGACTTGGCGGCAAGATCCAGCATCTGCTCGGTTTCCACCTTACTCAGATGCAGTTCCTGCTCCAACCGTTCCAAATATGCGCGCGTCGGCGCCGGTCTGCGGTCGTTCTCAATGTTGCTCAGATAGACTGGCGATAAGTCCAGCTTTGCCGCCAGTGTGCGCAGAGACAATCCGATAGATTGCCGTTTCTCCCGAACGAAGCTGCCGAATGTCTGTTCCAAGTAACTCACCGATAAGGTACAATAAGTTGCGCAAATTGAAAAAGGATAAAAATAGACATGGTTTGCAGACCTCTGGTAGAATGAAGTTACCACACACCATTCTGAGAGAAGTAATCAAGGGTCAGCTTAAGGAATTGGTTCGAGGCAGCGTCGAAGAAACGCTGAATGAACTGCTGGAACAGGAGGCAGAGAAGCTGACCCAGGCTGCCCGTTACGAGCGTAATGAGGCCCGCCAGGGCTACCGCAGCGGCCACTATGATCGGAACCTTACCACCACCTCCGGAGACGTCACGCTCCATGTGCCTCGTCTCAAGGGTGTCTCTTTTGAAACGGCCATCATCGAGCGGTACCGCCGCCGGGAGAGCAGCGTGGAAGAAGCCCTCATTGAGATGTACCTCGCTGGCGTTTCTGTGCGCCGGGTGGAGGACATTACTGAGGCCCTGTGGGGCAGCAAGGTATCTCCAGCCACCATCAGTGAGCTGAACAAGAAAGCCTATGTCCACATTGAGGACTGGCGGAACCGCCCTTTGCAGGGCGGCAAATATCCATACGTCTATGTGGACGGTATCTACCTGCGGCGCAACTGGGGCGGAGAGTATGAAAATGTTGCGATTCTCGTGGCAATCGCGGTGAATGAGGACGGATACCGCGAGGTTTTAGGCGCTGCCGAAGGTATGAAAGAGGACAAGGCCAGTTGGGTGAGTTTCTTCCAGTGGCTTAGAGGCCGTGGACTGGACGGCGTGAAACTCATTGTTGGGGACAAGTGCCTGGGAATGCTTGAAGCCGTGGGAGAAGTGTTTCCCGACGCCAAATACCAGCGCTGTACAGTCCATTTTTACCGGAATGTGTTTTCCGTTGTTCCTCGCTCCAAGGTGAAGTTAGTGGCCAAGATGCTCAAGGCGATCCATGCCCAGGAAAGCAAGAAAGCTGCCCGAGAAAAGGCCAAAGCTGTAGTGGCCCAGCTGAGGGAAATGAAGCTGAAAGAGGCTGCTAAGAAGGTGGAGGACAGTGTTGAAGAAACGCTGACTTACTGTGATTTTCCCTATGAGCACTGGACCCGGATCCGCACTAACAATGTGATTGAGCGGCTGAACCGGGAGATCCGTCGCAGAACACGCGTGGTGGGAACTTTCCCGGACGGCAACTCTGCTTTGATGCTGGTCTGCGCCCGGCTGCGCCATGTGGCTGGCACCCAGTGGGGCAACAAAAAGTACATGAATATGAAGCACTTGGAGGCGGCTCTGGAAGACGCTTCTATTGCCGGCTGACTTCATTCAGCCAGAATCTGCAAACTAATTTGCGCATAACTCTTGACGGCACC
>SFCP01000120.1 GCA_004558535.1 Bacteroidales bacterium
TGGAAAACAGCTGCCTCGTGTCCTTAATATTAATAGGTAGGGAGAGGACCTCCCTCCTGCGGTGTTGTCGCGATCTACTGCTTGTGCGCCTCCACCCACTTGCGGGCGTTGACGAAAGCCTCGAGCCAGGGGGTGGCGTCGTCGTTGCGGCGGTCGGCGGGGTAGTAGGGATTTTGCCAGGGGAAGAAGGCGCGCTCCAGGTGGGGCATCATGGCCAAATGGCGGCCGTCCGGACTGGCGATGCCGGCCACGTTGTAGTCACTGCCGTTGGGATTGCCGGGATAACCCTCGTAGTGGTATTTCAGGACTACGTTGTAGCGGTCCTCGGGCAGGGGCAGGTGGAATTTGCCTTCGCCGTGGGCCACCCAGATGCCGAGGCTGCTGCCCGAGAGCGAGCCGAACATCACGCTTTCGTTGCGCGGAACGTCCACGCCGAGGAAGGCGCTTTCAAATTTGTGGCTCGTGTTGTGCAGCATCCGGGCGCGGTCGGTATGTTCGGGGTTGATCAGGCCGAGTTCAATCATGAGTTGGCAGCCGTTGCAGACACCCAGCGAGAGCGTGTCGGGACGTGCGTAGAATCGGTCAAGGGCTGCTTTGGCCTTCGGGTTGAAGAGGAAGGCACCGGCCCATCCTTTGGCCGAGCCCAATACGTCGCTGTTCGAGAAACCTCCGCAGAAGACGATCATATTCACCTCGTCCAGCGTCTCGCGTCCTGTGATGAGGTCGGTCATCATGACATCCTTCACATCAAATCCGGCCAGGTAGAGAGCGTAAGCCATTTCGCGCTCGCCGTTGGTGCCTTTCTCGCGAATGATGGCGGCGCGGACACCGCTCTCTGTGCGGCGGTCGGGACTGACGCCCAGCGAGGTGAAGCTGCCGTCGAAGTGTTCGGGCAGGTGCAGGCAGAGCGGTTGCTGCTTGTAGTTGGCAAAGCGTTCGTCCGCCTGTCCGTGGAAGCTCTGTTTGCGGTCCAGTTCGTGGGAAGTGGCATACCAGTCATCGCGCAGGGCATTGATGTCAAATGCCAGGCTGCGTCCTTCCTTGCGTACGGTCAGCGTGCGCGCCTCGACGGGCGTTCCGATTTTGCAGCAGGCCACGCCGGCTTCGTTCATCAGCGTCAGGAATTCCTGTTCGTGGGCTGCAGCTACCTGCACGACTACGGCAGGATTTTCGGCAAAGAGATTGAGCGTCAGGTCCACGTCGCCGAAACCATTGAGGTCGATGTCCAAGCCGCCGTCCACGTTGGCGAAGCACATTTCCAGCAGGCAGGTGATCAGACCGCCTGCCGAAATGTCATGGCCGGCCAGCAGGAGGCCGCGATGGACGGCTTCCTGCACGGCATGAAAGGCATCGCGGAAGTATTCGGGGTCGTTGACGTGGGGCACGTCGCTGCCGACGTAGCCCATGTGCTGTGCCAGTGCCGAACCGCCCAATCGGAGCTCGTCCATCGAGAAGTCGATGTGGTAGAGGACGGAGCCGCCGTCCACGCCGTTGCGGATGACGGGACCCACCACGCGGCGGATGTCGCTCACCTCGCCGCCGCTGCTCACGATGACCGTACCGGGCGACACTACCTTCGTGCCGTCGGGATATTTCTGGGTCATGGAGAGCGAGTCTTTGCCTGTGGGCACGTTGACACCCAGTGCGCAGCAGAAATCCGACAGGGCTTCGACGGCGCTATAGAGGCGGGCGTCTTCGCCCTCCTGTGCGCGGCAGGGCCACATCCAGTTGGCGGACAGGCTTACGCTGTCCAGGCCCTCGGCCAGGGGCGCCCACACCAGGTTGGTCAGGCTTTCGGCCACGGCCAGCTGCGATCCGGCGGCCGGGTCGGCCAATCCGGCCTGCGGTGCATGGCCCAGCGCGGTGGCGATACCGGCGCGGCCGCGGTAGTCCAAGGCCACGACGCCACAGTCGGCCAGCGGCAGCTGCAGCGCGCCCTGTGTCTGCTGGTGTGCCACCTTTCCGGTGACGGAGCGGTCCACCTTATTGGTCAGCCAGTCCTTGCAGGCCACGGCTTCCAGGCTGAGCACGCCCTTCACATAGTCGGCGATGCAATCGTCGTCGTAGGGGAAATCGGCATAGGTGCGGCTGACGGTCTTGTCGACCATGACCGTTTTGGGCGAGTGGCCGAACATTTGCGCTACGTCCAGGTCGAAGGGGCGCTG
The DNA here is from genome assembly GCA_004558535.1 of Bacteroidales bacterium. Taxonomy (GTDB): domain Bacteria; phylum Bacteroidota; class Bacteroidia; order Bacteroidales; family Bacteroidaceae; genus Alloprevotella. The sequence goes on from SFCP01000120.1 coordinate 2,166, forward strand.
TCCGTCGGCCTGCTGGAAGGCGAAGTGCGCGTCGCCGGTCGTTTCGCCCACCACGTACATCGGGGCGCGTTCACGCTCGGCGATGCGGCGCACGTGTTCCAGGTGTTCCTCCTGAATGAGCAGTCCCATGCGTTCCTGGCTTTCGTTGGCAATGATTTCCTTGGCCGAGAGTGTAGGATCGCCCACCGGAAGTCGGCTCATGTCGATCAGGCCGCCGCATTCCTCGACCAGTTCCGAGAGGCAGTTCACGTGGCCTGCGCTGCCGTGGTCATGGATGCTGACCACGGGGTTGACATCCTCCTCGCAGAGGGCGCGTACCAGGTTGTTGGCGCGCTTCTGCATTTCCGGGTTGGCACGCTGTACGGCATTCAGCTCGATACCGCTGGAGTAGCGTCCTGTCTCGACGGACGAGACGGAGCCGCCGCCCAGTCCGATGCGATAGTTGTCGCCGCCGACGACCACGACTTTGTTTCCCTTGCGCGGTTCGCCCTTCAGGCAGTCGCGCCGTGTGCCGTAGCCTACACCGCCGGCCAGCATGATGACCTTGTCATAGGCATACTGCTCGCCGTTTTCGGCATGCTCGAATGTCAGTACGGACCCGGTGATGAGGGGCTGGCCAAACTTGTTGCCGAAGTCGCTGGCGCCGTTGGATGCCTTGATGAGGATTTGCTCCGGTGTCTGGTAGAGCCATTCGCGGGCCGGCATAGCGCCCGGTGCCGTGCTGTCGGAATCGTGGTGGCGGTAGGAGGTCATGTAGACGGCCGTACCGGCGATGGGCCATGAGCCGACGCCGCCGCCCATACGGTCGCGGATTTCGCCGCCCGTGCCGGTCGATGCGCCGTTGAACGGTTCGACGGTTGTGGGGAAGTTGTGCGTCTCGGCCTTCAGCGAGATGACGCTCTCGATGTCCTTGATGCGAAACCAGTCGCTGGTGGAGTGGTCGGCCGGGGCGAACTGCTCTACCACGGGACCGGCCGAAAAGGCCACGTTGTCCTTGTAGGCAGAGACTATCTTGTGGGGATTTTCGCGGGTCGTCTTCTTGATCATGGCAAAGAGGGACGAGGGCATTTCCTGTCCGTCGATGATGAAGGTTCCGCCGAAGATCTTGTGGCGGCAGTGCTCGGAATTGATTTGTGCGAAGCCGAAGACCTCGGAGTCTGTCAGCTTGCGGCCCAACTGCTGCTCCACTTGGTGCAGGTATTCTATTTCCTCGGGCGACAGGGCCAGGCCTTCCTGTTCGTTATAGGTCTCGAGGTCCTCGATATAGACGATAGGAGCCGGGGTGATGTGGACGGTGAAGATGTCCTGGTCCAGTCCGTTGTAGCGGCGCTGCAGCATGGGGTCGAATGCGCCCTCGACAGTTGCATTTTCGTCCTTGATGGGGAAGTACTCCTCGATGCGCGTGATACCGCCCAGGTTCATGTTCTGCGTTATCTCGACAGCATTGGTACTCCATGGCGTGATCATTTCGCGGCGCGGGCCGATGAAGTGTCCCTCCAGGCAGTCGCCCTCCACGGGCTGGGCATCGCCGTAGAGCCAGCACAATTCCTTGATTTCTTCTTCCGTGAGCTGATGGTCCGCTTGCGTGGCAATGATGCTCTGCTGCGGGGTTCTAAAAAACAGAATCATATCGGTGGATGTTATTCGGGCAGGCGGGGCAAAAGGGCCTTGCGCCCGCCTACGGTTAAATTTGGCTACAAAGTTAAGAAAAGGGCGCCGAAGGACGAAGGAAAAGGTTTCGTTTTTTTCCGGCCCCGCGCAGCCGGAAGTGGTCGCACGGACTTGTGGTTTAGGGCCTTATCCGTTCGTTGGCAAAAGCGTGGCATTGGTCGAAAAGTTGGGATTATTTGTCGATTTCTCGCAAAAAGGGCTTGGTGAAAGGCGGAAAAATACCTACCTTTGCCCTCGGTTCAAGGATACAACGCTTATAGGATGTCCACAGGACCATCTGCAAATCAAATCAACCTAATCAAAGAAGAGCGTTAGTATAAGATACAGTTTTTTCATAGTTTGTTTTTTTCCGGGAGCTGTTTGTGAAAATGGTACCCGGATTTTTTATGTCCCGGCAAGTCCTCTGTCCTGCAATCCCTTGCCCCACCCTGCAAGGCCGGCAGGAGGAGCAAAACAAGCCCACGGGGTAAAAGGACCACGGATTAAACGGATCGTACGGATTACGCGAATGGCCTGAGCGACCACGGGGTAAAAGGACCGCAGGGAAAGAGCAACCACGGATTACGCGGATGGCTTGAACGACCACCGGGAAAGAGGACTGCGGATTAAACGGCTTGTACGGATTACACGGATGGCTTGAACGACCGCGGGAAAAGAGGACCACGGGGTAAAAGGCTTGTACGGATTACGCGGATGGCTTGAGCGGCCATGGGGAAAGAGGACCGCGGGGTAAAAGGACCGCGGAGAAAGAGCAACCACGGATTACGCGGATGGATTGAGTGGAACATCATTGCCACCGAAGAATGGTTTATTTATGTTTATCGCCTTGTGCTGGATGCAAAACCCGTCAGGGTGGACGCTGTAGCCGGCTGAAAATACCCGAGCTTGCTCGAAGGATTTTCAGCCGGCCACAGCGTCCATGGCTCGTAAGAGACATTGCATCCAGCGCAAGGGGTTTTTCCGGTTTTTCTATGTTGCAGTCCAAGTAAATGGACTATTATTTTTGGTAATCTAAGTCATTTTGCCATATTTCCGTCACTTTT
>SFCP01000121.1 GCA_004558535.1 Bacteroidales bacterium
CCGTTTATGATCGTGTAACCCGAATGAATCGGGGTTGAGATTGTTGCCATATCATCACTCCAGTAGCTTAAAGTTCAGGTTGTCCGACTCCGGCATCCATGCGAACGGCCCGATGCGCATACCTGTCAGGATCTGCACGGTATTCACGTACAGCTTTCCGGAAGAGAAGTACGCGATCGCGTTTTCCGTGGAAACAGAGTCTTCATCGCCTGTGAAAAAGTAAAGGATATCGTTCTCCAGCTTGAGCTTGATCTGCGATGTGCTCTTGCCGATCACGATGCCCGATGCGATCATGCGTATGAATCCCCGGATCACCTCAAATTGCTGAGAAACATCCCCGTTGAGGATAGAGATGTCCGATGTCGTTTCGGTGAAGTTCGCTTCGATGGTCCCGGCCATAACGGACAGGGTCGTTTCGATCGAGCTCTGCAGCGCATTGAAATCGGAGGTTGTCACATAGTCCTCCAGCGCGGAAAGCAGGATCTGCTGTGCCGACTGCAGGATGCTGGTGTTGTTCGTGATCTCGTGCTGTACGATCTCGGTCGCTTCACTGTTTGTCACATAATCCGCCTCAATGCTCTCGATCCGGTCGACTGCGTCTGCGATCTTGCCCGTATTCTCCGTAACGAGCGAGATGCGGCTGTCGCCCAGCGTGATACGCATGTTCGCCGGTTCCTGCAGCGGGATCGTCATCTTCGTCAGCACGAACTCAGCTTGCGGACAGATATCCCCGCAGGTCACGATCACCCGGTCGAGAAACTGGAAGCACTCGACATCCGCATCCAGTGAGTGCAGGTCCACGGCTGTGAGCGAGATCGTCTCCTTCAGCCGTGCGCCGGAGGAGGCCAGCCACGCCAATCCTTTCTGGAGCAGGTTCGTTGGCGTTTTGATCGTGTCCCACGTGGTGAGTGACATCGGTGCATAGATGGTTCCGTAGATTGCAGCATTTGCTGTATCGATAAGATGCGGATCGCCATCGTTGACGTCTGCCACTGTGAGCCGGGCATCCGATTCGTATGCCGGATCGATCGACGACATCCGTGCACCCAAGGGGACACAGGCCGTGTAGGTTTCATCGGCGTCCTTTGTGACAGCGATGTCGATCAGATTCTCCCCGAACCGGATCGTCTGTGTCGAAGTGTCCGGCGGGTCCGCCAGCCAGTTCAGGACCGGTTTTTCCAGATAGTTGTACGTGACGTAAAGGTATCCGCCATACCGTTTGACGAGCCGTTCCTTGAGCACCTGCCATGTGGAGTCGTAAAGTACGGAATGCGACTCAAGCTCCGAGTCCGACGTCACCGTGCAGTTTCCGATCAGGAACTGCTGGTTTGCAGAAACGGATGCGTTATGCCGGTTGATCAGAAACGCGAAGAACTCCGCAGGTGTTCCAGTGAACTCATACGGGTCGCACACGCTGTCGATCAGGTACGCAAGGCACCCTTCGGCGGTGTACTTCGTCTGCCCGGACAGGTTCCGCTCGTCCTTAATGACCCGGCCTCTGAAAATCACCCGCCCGTCACGGTACACCTTGATCCAGCTAACCAGCTTCCGTATCCGAGACGCTGCCGGGTGAGTGTCCGGGACTGAAAACGTTAAAAGACCCGGTTCGTTGACGGAGAGGTCAAGAATCGGGTCGATTACAAGATATCTGGGAAACTTCGGATCATACAGGATATCCGAATCCGAATACATGGTATAGATCATAGCCGTCCTTTCCGGAATGTGAAGATGGTCGTCCCTGTGGACTCGACCGTCACAGACCTTGTTTCATCACCGGGCAGGTACATTTGGCCGTTCAAATGGCCGCCCGGGGACATCTGCAGACGCACCGTGTTCCCGGAAGCAGTGAATGTCAATGTAGCCTGCTCCGTATTGCTCACGAACGGGACGACCGGCATCCTCGCGTTTCTCAGGATCGCGGTTCCGTTGCCGGTCACGGTGACAGCGGTTTCCTGCTTATCCATTTTGAACGGCTCTGCCGTGATGGTGACGGCAATCTCGCAATACCCGTCGCGCTTTGATATGGATGTCACATCCACACGGCCCGTATAGTAATAATTCGGGTCTTTGCTGAATACGATCTGCATCCGTTTGCCGTGGACCGTGTTCACGAAAGCGGAGACCCGCGCGTCGTATTCGCCGGTCGCATACAAGGTCAGAAGGATGATGCGGTCGTTGAACCGGATCGCATCAAAAGCCTCTGTCAGGTCCAACGACCCGTCTCGCCCGGGAACGGGCACGAAGTTCGTCTGCGCCGTGGGCATGGGGATCTCATACGGGGCTACGATGAGCCCGTAATCCGTATGCGTGTTCTTGTTTCCAAACAGGATATAGCTCATGCGTACCTCACTTTCAGCTTCTGCATCTGTCCGAGCGCATTGTCCATTTCAGGAGCCAGCCACCCGATCACAGCGCCGGTATCCGTCACGATCTGCCTTACGCCCAGCTGAGGCAGGTATGCTTTCATAAGGTCGAACATGGCCGAGACCGTAGCGGCCACGGACAGGTTCGCAGAGGGCAGTACCGCAGACGCATCGAAGTTCGCTGCAGCACGCACCGGTTCCAGATCAAAGTCGGTTGGGATCGCGTTCTGCATCTCCTTCTCCACATCCTCCATGGCGTCGACAAAGCCCTCGCCAAGGCCGAGCCCCATGTTTTCACCGATCCCGGCAAACACCGTGGACGGGGAGTGGATACCTAAGAGACCCTTGATGTTCTTGAGCAGCCCGTTTGCCCAGCCTTTCACCTTGTTCCACAGCCAGTTTGCCGTGTTGCTGATACCGTTCCACAGACCTTTGAGCAGGCTGGCACCGGCGTCGGCCATCTTGCTGGTCAGGCCAACGATCGCATCCACGATGCCGGTCACGATCTTCGGCACCGCTTTTACAATCTCCACAATGATCGTGGGCAGGTTCTCGATCAGGGCTACAAAGAGATCGACGCCCGCCTGAATGATCTTGTCGATGTTCCCGATGAACGCATCTACGATACCGGAAACGATCTCCGGGATGGCTTTCACTATGGTGGTAATAATCTCCGGCAGTGCCTGAATGAGTGCTACCAGGAGCTTGATGCCCGCCTGAATAATCTGCGGGATCGCATTGATGACCGCCTTGATGATGCCGTCAATGATCTTCGGGATCGCCTCGACAATTTTTGTAATTATCTGCGGCAGCGCGTTCACCAGCGAGGTCAGCAGTTTGATTCCAGCGTCGATGATCTCCGGAATGGAGTCGAGGAGGAAATCGACGATCGCCAAAATAATCTCCGGCAGTGCGTCGATCAGTACAGGCAGCGCATCAAGGAGGCCTTGCACCAGCCCCTCGATCAGCTGTAAAGCCGCATCGAGGATCATGGGCAGGTTCTCGATCAGTCCCTGCACAATGGTCACGATCGCCTGCACCGCCGCCGGGATCAGCGTAGGCAGTGCGTCTGCGATTCCCTGAACCAAAGCCGCGATCATTTGGACTGCCGCATCAATGATCAGCGGCAGGTTTTCTATAATTGCGTTCACGATTGTCATGATCGCCTGTACTGCTGCCGGGATCAGGCTCGGAAGCAGCTTTACGATGGTGGTCAACACCTCGGAAAAGAGACCCGTCACCGTCTGCAGCAGCACGGGGAGCAGTTCTCCGACCGCTTCGATCAGTGCACCGGCTACAGAGGGCAGCGCGGCTACGATGTTCTGGATTACGGGAGTAATGTTTTTGACTACGCTCTTGAAGGCGTCGATCACGTCCATACAGAGCTTTCCCATGTCTGCGTCAGCACGGCCAAAGCCGGTGATCAGGTTCTTGATTGCACCCTGCATCGAGTTAACAGACCCGGAGATCGTGTGCTCGGCTTCCTTTGCGGTGGTGCCGGTGATATCCATGCTCGTCTGGATCACGTGAATCGCCTCGACCACATCCGCGTAGGAGTCGATGTTGTACTCAATGCCTGAGATGGCCTGCGCATCCTTAAGTAAGCGCTCCATCTCGGTCTTCGTGCCGCCGTAGCCCAGCTTAAGGTTGTCCAGCATGGTGTAGTTCTGCTTGGCAAACCCCTGATAGGCTGACTGGATCGCGGACATATCGGAACCCATCTTGTTGGCGTTGTCCGACATATCCGTAATGGCCATGTCCGCATACTCGACAGCCTTTTCCGTGTTCCCGCCAAGGGACGAGATCAGGCTGGCCGAGAAGGACGTGACCGTCTCCATGTACTCATTGGCAGAAAGACCTGCCGTCTTGTACGCGCCTTCGGCATACTCCTGCAGTTTCCCTGAGGAGTCTTTGAACAGGGTGTCGATGCCGCCGACCAGCTGCTCATAGTCTGCAAAAGCGGAGATGACCTCCTTGCCCAGCTTCACGGCGGCAGCACCTGCGGCAACGAGCACGGCACCCATGGCGGCTCCGACCGTTTTCAGAACGTTGCCGAGGCTTTCAAACTTGCTCTCGGAATCCTTGGCGGCGTCCCCGGCTTCATCGATCTCGTCACCCATGTCGTCTGCACTGTCGGTGACGTTGTCCATCTCCCGGTCCATGCCGTCCAGCGCATCCTCGGCCCGACCGTATCCGGCGTTGGCTTCATCCAAGGCAGCATTGTTATCGGCAAGCTCACGCTCCATGTCGTTGAGCGCAGCTTCCGCATTGTTCAGCTGGATCTGCCACGCCTGCGTCCGGCGGTCGTTCTCGCCAAAGGACTCTGCCGCATTCTGCAACGCGGCGCGTAGGACCTCGATCTTCTGCTTCTGCGCTTCGATCTCCTTGTTCAGTACCGTGTTCCGGGAGGTGAGCGCGTCGACCGATTTGTCGTTCTTATCAAACTGGGACGCGACCAGCTTCATCTCGGACCCGAGGACCTTGAAGGAGGAG
>SFCP01000007.1 GCA_004558535.1 Bacteroidales bacterium
GTCGGCGAGATGTACGGGGAGGCCTGCTCCTACTATGCCCGACTGGGATTTGCCCGGCTGGTGGTGAAGCCCGTCCCACACATCTATGCCGCGGCGCCCTGCGAAGAGGAACTGTACTGGCTGAACCGGCTGGGCGGAAAATTGACGGCACGTTCGGCCTCGCAGACCATCGACCTGGGAAACGCGGAGATGCACTTTTCGACGCTGCGCCGCAGGAAAGTACGCCGCGCCCGCGCCTGCGGATGGCGTATGGAGGAAGGCTGGGCGCAGTTGTCCTGTTTTTGGCCGATCCTGACCGAAGTGCTCCGCCTGCGGCACGGCGTGGCTCCCGTACACACGATGGCAGAAATGCAGCGCCTTGCCATGGACAACGCGCCGCACATACGGCTCTACACCGCCTGGCGGGACGAGGTATGCCTGGCGGGAACGGTGGTTTATGAATGCGGACACGTGGCACATGCACAGTATATATCCGGCAGCAAGGAGGGTCGGGAAACCGGTGCCTTGGACGCCCTGTTCGACGAACTTACGGCCGCCTATCGCAAGCGCGGATTTCGCTATTTCGACTTCGGCATCTCGACCGAACAAGGCGGCAGCGTGCTCAACGAGGGACTGACCTTTCAAAAAGAGGGCTTTGGTGCACGTAGCATCTGCTATGATGCCTACACCCTAAACCTGTCCTCCGCCGGCTGCCAAGAAGCATAGGGCGTGCCGGCCTTGGTCCGAATTATATATTACGGGCGACGGCTCGGAATAGCAAGCTTGTGGATAATTGATGGAGCTTGTGTTGTAATAACATGAATTCCCATAAATGTCCATGAATTATTCCACAAATTACATATTACGGGCGGCGGGTCGGAATCCAAAGCAAGCTTTGTTGCACTCGCCTTGCACCGGAATTGCATATTACGGGCGGCAGCTCAGAATAGCAAATTGACAAATTCTTCGACTTTGCCTTTGCTCTTCACTCGCCTTGCACCGGAATTGCATATTACAGGCGGCAGCTCGGCATAAACCAAGTAAAGTTGCCTTCTGCGCTCGCCTTGCACCGGAATGCTGCCCCATATAATCCCCCTGAAAAAGAAAAGAAGAATGCCCCAAACTGTCCCCACCATCCCATTCCTGGACCTGCAGCGCGTAAATGCTGCCTACGAACCGATGCTTTCGGACGCAATAGCGCGCACCGTGGCCTCCGGCTGGTACCTGAACGGCGCGGAATTGGCCCGCTTCGAACGGGAATTTGCCGCGTTCGTAGGCGCGGAATACTGCGTCGGCGTGGGCAACGGACTGGATGCCCTGACGCTGGCACTGTTGGCACTGAAACAACTGCGCAAATGGGAGGACGGCGATGAGGTAATCCTGCCGGCCATGACCTTTGTGGCTACGGCCGAAGCTGTGGTACGGGCCGGTTTGCACCCCATACTCTGCGACATCACGCCCGATTTCCTGATAAATCCCGCTGCGGCCGAGCAAGCCATCACCCCGCGCACCCGCGCCATCATCCCCGTGCACCTGTACGGAAAGGCCTGCGACATGCAGGCACTCCGGACCATCGCCGAACGCCACGGATTGGCCTTGGTGGAAGATGCGGCACAGGCCCACGGCGCATGGGAAAGCAAAGGATGCCGCGTAGGTTCGGGCGAAGTGGTCGCCTTCAGCTTCTATCCCGGGAAAAACCTCGGAGCATTGGGCGACGGCGGAGCCGTGGTCACCCGCCACGCCGACCTGGCACGCCACATCCGGACACTGGCCAATTACGGTGCCGAGCAGAAATACGAGCACCGCTTTCACGGCATGAACAGCAGGTTGGACGAGGTGCAGGCTGCCGCACTGCGGGTGAAACTGCCGCATCTGGACGCCGACAACGCCCGACGCCAGACCCTTGCCGCCATCTACAGCCGTGAAATCAAGCATCCTGCGGTCCGCATCCCCTACGGAGGAGCAACTGACAGCTCCGTATTCCATATCTATCCCGTGCTGTGCAAGCACCGGGCAGCACTTCAGCAACACCTCAGTGCGCACGGCGTGCAGACACTGGTGCACTACCCCCACCCCATCCACAGGCAGGGCGCATTTGCCGGCCTTTGCCCCGGCAGTTTCCCCGTGGCCGAACAGGTGGCAGCCGAATGCCTGAGCCTGCCCATCAGTCCGGTGCAAACGGCCGAAGAGACCCATACCATTGCTACACTGATAAATCAATTTGACTATGACGCTTGACATCCTGATTTGTACCATCAACAAAGGTATCGTAAGGATCGAGGACGTGCTACTCCCTCCCTCACCCGACATACGGTACATCGTATCCTATCAATACACCGACGAGCGCTACCTGGACCTGATACCCGCCTCGCTGGCACGCAGAGAGGACGTGGCCCTGTACAAATACAAAGGACAGGGGCTGGCCGCCAATCGCAACCTGGCGCTGGAGCGGGCCACCTCCGAGCTGGTCATGTTTGCCGACGACGATACACGCATCAGCGCAGACCTGCCCGAGACGGTCACGAAAGTGTTTGAACAGCACCCCGACCTCGATGTAGCCTTCTTTCGCGCCGATACCTACACGGGAAAACCACTGAAGAACTATCCCACCGAAGAATTCGACATCCGCGAAGCCCCTACGACCTACTCCATCTCTACGATAGAAATGGTATGCAGGCGCAGCGGGGTGCAGGGAAAGGTGAGATTTGACGAGCGGTTCGGCTTAGGAGCAAAATTCCTGACCTGCGGCGAAGAGGAAATCTGGATGCAGGATGCCCTGCGCGCAGGACTGCGAATGCGCTACTTCCCGATAAAGACCGTGGAGACCTCGACCATGCTGAAGAAATCACTCATCTATGTCGATGAGGGCGTACAGCGCAGCCGCGGTGCCTTCACCTATTACCTGTACGGCCGGCGGGCCTGGTGGCTGTGCTTCCGCTTTGCCGCCCAATCGGCACGAAAGGGCTACTGCCACTTCTGGCCCATGATGAAGCGGCTGTCGGAAGGCATCCGCTACATGGAACGCACAAAGTAAGCGGCCGGCTCAAGGCGCATCCCACCAAGATGGAAATAGAAATACTGATTTGCACCATAGACGAACGGATAACCCACGCCCTGCAAGTGCCGGCGAAACCGTGCCCGGGCGTGACTTACCTGATCTCCTGGCAACAAAGCCAAGAGGGACTGTGCCTGCCGGAAAACTTTACACCACGAGAGGACGTGCGGCTGCTGACCTGCAAGGGACGAGGATTGTCGGCCAACCGGAACTTTGCCCTTGAACACGCACGCGGCGACTACCTGCTGATAGCTGACGACGACGAACACTTTGACACCAGTCACCTCGTTCGCGCAAAGGAAGCATTTGCCCAGCATCCGCAAACAGATATTTTCCTGTTGCAGGCCCTCACGCCCGAGGGGCAACTCTTCAAGCCCAACTATCCAGCACAACCATTCAACTACGCACACTGCCCGCGCGGTTACTATCCTTCATCGTGGGAAATCGCCCTACGCCGCAAGACCACCTCAAGGCTTCGATTTGACATCCGGTTCGGCTTGGGCTCCTCCCATCTGGCCTGCGGCGAGGAGGAAGTCTTCCTGCACGAAGCCTACCGGCAGGGCATCCGCATAGAATATCACCCCATCCCCGTAGCCACCGTACCGCCCGGCACCACCGGCAGCCGGTTTCGCGAAAGCGAAGCCGTCAGAAGGAGCAAGGGAGCCGTCCTCACCATCATGCACGGCGCTCCCTCGGCCGCCCTGCGATGCCTGAAGTTCGCACTGACCCTCCGTCATTGCAGCCTGTGCGAGCGATGCCGCTATTTGGCAAACATGTGGCAGGGCATCCTATATATAAAAAAGGAGCCGAAAGCTCCGTCGGACCAAGAATCGCGCGCCTAATGGAAAACAGCATGCTCTTCACCATCGTCATCCCCTTTCACAACCGCGAGAAGTACTTGCCCGACACGTTGCACTCCGTCTTAGGACAGACGTACCGCCCGCTCCGCCTGGTGCTTGTGGACAATAATTCAACGGACAGCTCACAGGCTGTGTGCAGGGCATTTATAGAAAAGCACAGCGCACCGGATTTTGAAATCACACTGACCTCAGAACCGCAGCCCGGTGCATCGGCCGCCCGCAATCGCGGGCTGGGCCTCGTCCGCACGCCCTACGTTTACTTTTTTGACTCCGACGATCGTATGAGTGCGGACTTCCTCAGCGACGCCGCGGCACTGTTGCAAAGCAATACAAGGCAAACCGCAGAAAAAACCGACATTATCGCATCCACCACCCGCATCCTTTACCCCGGAGGCAAGTTGCGCACCCGCACGCCCCGCCCCGCCCTGTCGCCGACGACACAAATCCTGACGGGCATGCTCTCCACGCAAAGCATGATTATCCGCACGGAGTTTCTGCGAGAAGCAGGAGGCTGGCGCACAGACCTGAAGCGCTGGAACGACTGGGAACTGGGATTGCGCCTGCTGCTCCGCCAACCCGGCATGATTACACTTACCCCCAAAGCCTATCACGCCATACTTGCCCACCCCGACAGCATCACCGGAAAGGACTTCAAATCAAATACTGACGATTTGCTGTACGCTATCCGGGCGGTGGAAACGCAGGTAAGTGGACATCCGGCCCTCTGCGACGCAGTTGCAGCCCGACGACTCATCCTGTCCGGCCACCTGCACCACGAAGGCGCCACCGAAGCCGCCAATCGCATTCGCCGGGAAGTCATGCGGCAGCATCCGGGCCTCAAGTGGAAGTTTTTTGCCGCTTGGTGTCGCTATCCGCGCCGCGCCGCCTGGAAAGTATATCAGATACTTTTCAAGGGAAGCTGCCAATCGAGGTAAGCAAAATCCGGCTTTATTACACGTTTTCAACGCTTTGTCATGATTATCACACAGCCGGCAGTTGGCATCTCAGAAAAAATGCTTACCTTTGCAGCCGGAAAAAAAATGATAATGGCAAAAAATGGCATAACCCCCGACTTCCTTTTCGAAACAAGCTGGGAAGTTTGTAACAAAGTGGGCGGAATTTTTACCGTACTATCTTCGAGAGCACACACATTGCAACAGCAGCTCCGAGGAACCCTTATTTTTATTGGACCGGATTTGGGCAACAAATCCCACGGATTTACTGAAGACAACAGCCTGTTGCCGGATTGGAAAGCAGCCGCAGCAGCACAGGACCTGCAGGTACGCATCGGACGATGGGATGTGCCGGGAAATCCTATCTGCGCCCTGGTGGATTTTCAGCCTTTCTTTGATCAGAAAAACGAAATTTACGCGCAGGCTTGGGAAAAATTCCATGTAGATTCCCTTCACGCTTATGGCGACTACGACGAAGCATCCATGTTCAGCTATGCTGCAGGACGCTTTGTCGAAATCGCTGTAAAGTCCTGTATCCCTGAAAAGAGCAAAGTAGTCTATCAGGCCCACGAATGGATGTCGGGTCTGGGTATGCTGTTCCTGAAGCACCAATGCCCCGGAGTAGCGACCATCTTTACCACCCATGCCACCAGCATCGGCCGCTCCATTGCCGGCAACAACAAGTTGCTCTACGAATACTTCCACGGCTACAACGGAGACCAAATGGCCGCAGAGCTCAACATGGAGGCAAAGCACAGCATCGAAAAGCAAAGCGCGCACGGGGCAGACTGCTTCACCACAGTGAGCAAGTTTACCGACCATGAATGCGCACAGCTATTGGATAAATCTGCCGACATCGTCCTGCCCAACGGATTTGAAGCGGAATTTGTGCCCAAAGGGGTAGAGTTTACTCGCAAGCGCAAAGCCGCAAGGGCAAAGGTCATCCGCACCATGGAAGCCCTGACGGGCACAGCCATCAAGGACGATGTGCTGATAGTTTCGACCAGCGGGCGTAATGACTTCAGATGCAAGGGCTTCGACGTATATATGGAAGCTTTGGCCCAACTCAACGCCCGACTGAAAGCAGACGGCCCGGCCGATGCCTCCGCCACCCAAGTCCTTGCACTGATTGAAGTGCCCTGCTGGATGGAAGCTCCGCGCAGCGACTTGCAGGAAAGGCTGAACGGAAAGGAAAAAGCCTTTGAAGAACCATTGCCTAACCCCTACATAACGCATACGCTTCACAATATGGACGAGGACCGCATCCTCGGCATGATGAGGCATCTGGGGCTGACTGCCGGTGCGAGCGACCCTGTCAAAGTCCTGCTCATCCCCTGCTATCTGGACGGAAACGATGGCATCTTCAATATGCCCTACTACGATTTCCTGACAGCCAACGACCTGTGCATCTACCCCTCCTACTATGAGCCCTGGGGCTACACGCCGCTGGAGAGCTGCGCATTCCGCACACCCTGCGTCACCACCGACCTCTCCGGCTTCGGACAATGGGTAAACGAAGTGTTGGGACACAACGGCGAAATCGAGGACGGCGTACGCGTCATCCATCGGACGGATACCAACTACTTCGAATCCGCCCGTAAAGTCTGCGAAACCATTCGCACAATGCTTGAGACTCCCACCAAAGAGCGCACAGCCTTGGGACGGGCCGCTGCAAAACTGGCACAAAAAGCGCTGTGGAAGAATTTCATCCGCCACTATTTTGATGCCTACACCTTTGCACTGAAGAAAACTGAGACAAAACAATAAAATCCATAAAAACCGGCCGTGACGCAAAAAGACAAAGCCCATCCGCCACGGCTCAAACTACAAACCAATGAACGTTAAAGTCAGTAATGCAAACACGCCGAACTGGAAAACGATTACTGTAAAGAGTCGTATTCCGGCAAAGTTGAAGAAGTTGGACGAAATCGCCCACAACCTGTGGTGGACATGGAACACCGAAGGCATTGAGCTCTTCCGCAGCCTCGACCCCAAACTGTGGCGCAAAGTCGACCAGAACCCTATCGAACTGCTGAGTCGCATCAGCTACACGCGATTGGAGGAAATGTCGAAAGACGAAGAACTCATCAGCAAGATGGACAAAGTCTATGACAGCTTCCGCAAATACATGGACGAAAAGCCCAACGACAAGCGTCCCTCGGTGGCCTACTTCTGTATGGAGTACGGTCTCAATCACATTCTGAAAATCTACTCCGGCGGTCTCGGTATTCTGGCCGGTGACTACTTGAAAGAAGCCTCCGACTCCAACGTGGATATGTGCGCCGTCGGCTTCCTCTATCGATACGGCTACTTCACCCAATCGCTTTCCATGGACGGTCAGCAGATTGCCAACTATGAAGCACAGGATTTCGACCGCCTGCCCATCGAGCGAGTTCTTGATAAGGACGGCAACCAATTGATCGTTGACGTACCTTTCCCCAACTTCATGGTACACGCCGCATTGTGGAAAGTCAACGTAGGTCGCATCGCCCTCTATCTGCTTGACACTGACAACGATCTCAACTCTGAGTTCGACCGTCGCATCACCCACGCCCTCTATGGTGGCGACTGGGAAAACCGTCTGAAGCAGGAATACCTCCTCGGTATCGGCGGTATGCTCGCTCTGAAGAAACTCGGCATCACCAAGGACGTGTACCACTGCAACGAAGGCCACGCCGCACTTTGCAACGTACAGCGCCTCGTTGACTTCGTGGAAAGCGGTCTCACTTTCAACGAAGCTCTCGAACTGGTTCGGGCCAGCTCCCTCTACACCGTCCACACGCCCGTTCCCGCCGGACACGACTATTTCGAGGAAGGCCTCTTCGGAAAATACATGGGCGGCATCCCCGCCAAACTCGGCATTTCGTGGGACGACTTCATGAGCCTCGGCCGCACCAATCCCGAGGACAAGGGCGAGAAATTCTGTATGTCTACCTTCCTCTGCAAGACCTGCCAGGAAGTCAACGGCGTAAGTTGGCTTCACGGCCGCGTCAGCCAGCAAATGTTCAAGGGCATCTGGCCCGGCTATCTGCCCGCTGAAGGCCGCGAAGACCACGCTATCCGCAACCACGACGAGTGGCTCGACGTCTACAATCCCCACGAAGAGGAAAGCCACGTAGGCTACGTCACCAATGGTGTACACTTCCCCACTTGGTGTGCCAAGGAATGGAAAGCTGTCTACAACAAGTATTTTGACAAGGCTTTCATGCACGACCAAAGCAACGAAAAGATTTGGGAAAAGATCTACGAAGTACCCGATGAAGTAGTATGGAATACGCGCGTGCAGCTCAAGACCAAACTCATCGAGTACATCCGCGGCCGCTTCCGCGAGAACTGGCTGAAGAACCAAGGCGATCCATCGCGCGTAGTCAGCCTGCTGGACAAGATCAACCCCAACGCCCTGCTCATCGGCTTTGCCCGCCGCTTCGCCACCTACAAGCGCGCTCACCTGCTCTTCTCCGACCTGGACCGCTTGGCCAAGATTGTCAACAATCCCGACTACCCCGTCCAGTTCCTCTTTGCCGGTAAGGCACACCCCGCCGACGGCGCAGGTCAGGGCCTCATCAAGAAAATCTACGAAATCTCGCAGCGTCCTGAATTTATCGGAAAAATCCTCTTCCTCGACAACTACGACATGCAGCTGGCCCGCCGCCTCGTTTCGGGTGTCGACATTTGGATGAATACCCCCACCCGTCCGCTGGAAGCCTCCGGTACGTCGGGCGAAAAGGCACTGATGAACGGCGTAGTAAACCTCTCCGTCCTCGACGGCTGGTGGTACGAAGGCTATCGCGAAGGAGCCGGTTGGGCACTTACGGACCGCCGCACCTACCAGAATCAGGAACACCAGGACAAGCTCGACGCTTCTACGATCTACTCCATGCTTGAGCAGGAAATCATTCCTCTCTATTACGCACGCAACCGCAAGGGATACAGCGAAAACTGGGTTCGCACCGTCAAGAACTCCATCGCACAGATTGCCCCGCAGTACACGATGAAGCGCCAGCTCGACGACTACTTCGACCGCTTCTACTGCAAACTCGCTGCACGCTACACCGACCTCGCTGCCAACAACAACCAGAAAGCCAAGAATATCGCAAGCTGGAAAGAGAGCGTGGCAGAGCGCTGGGACAGCATCCGCGTCGTTTCGAGCGAACGCAGCGAAAACATCGCACAAGCCAACCTCATCAGCGACAAGGAATTCACCGTCACCCACGTCATCGACGAGCAGGGACTCGACGATGCCATTGGCGTAGAACTCGTCGTAATGACCTCCGGCACCGACGGCCGCGACAGCATCTACCAGGTATTCCCCATGAACGTGGTGAAGCACGAAGGCAACCTCTACACCTTCACGCTGAAAGCCAGCATCGATATCGCCGGCTCGTTCAAGGTGGCCTACCGTATGTTCCCGAAGTCCAAAGACTTGGCCAACCGCCAGGACTTCTGCTACGTGCGTTGGTTTGCCTAATCCAACTGAACGCTAAAAAGAGCGCGCAGCTCACACGCCGACTTCGGTGTGTGAGCTGCTTCTTTTTACCACATAGCTCGAAGTATACACGAACCGCGCAAAGGAGCCGCCGCATGTGAAGGGTTGGTGAAGGGTTTGGTGTATAGTTTGAACCGCCAACTATACACCTCACAATAATTTACAGCACAAGCATTTATCATATCCGGTGTATAGTTTGCGGCAAAAACCAAGGTATATAATACGTAATACGCGTACATACACGCACGCGAGAGACCTATAAATCCGTTTACATTGAGGCCAACATGTCTCCTGTCCATAACCATTTTCCATCCTTAGGCTGCGGCTCGGAAGAGCAAATCTAAAAAACTGCGTTTTTTGCTTTGCTCTTCTCTCGCCTTGCACTAACTTTGCAGAGTAGCTTCGGCCAAGACTCACGCCGGATGCAACCTCACCAACATGTACAAACGGAGATAATATGGATTACCAAGAACATACCTACGAGGAGAAAAATGCGGCCTTCGAGCGACTGATGCGCGTGCTCGACGAACTACGCGTGAAGTGCCCGTGGGACCGCAAACAAACCAACGCTTCGCTGCGTCCGAATACTATTGAGGAAACCTACGAACTGTGCGACGCTCTGATGAATGACGATGCGCAGGATATTTGCAAGGAATTGGGCGACGTGCTGCTGCATGTGGCGTTCTATGCCAAGATTGCTTCCGAGCAGGGCCGCTTTGATATGGCCGACGTCTGCAACCGCCTTTGCGACAAACTGATATTCCGCCACCCGCACGTCTTTCCGCCCAACGAGGAAACCGCCCAAAAAGCAAGTGTGGCCATCAAGACGGAGGAACAGGTGCTGGAACAGTGGGAAAAAATCAAACAGCGGGAAAAGGATGGCAACACCTCGGTGCTGAGCGGAGTGCCCGGACACTTGCCCACACTGATCAAAGCTTATCGCATACAGGACAAGGCCCGCGGTGTGGGCTTTGACTGGGAAGAGCGCTCCCAAGTATGGGAAAAAGTAAAGGAGGAAATCGCGGAATTCGAAGCCGAAGTGGAAAACATGTCGACCGACAAGGCGGAAGCTGAATTTGGCGATGTCATGTTTAGCCTGATCAACGCTGCACGCCTTTATCACATCAATCCCGACAACGCACTGGAGCGGACCAACCGGAAATTTATCCGGCGGTTCAACTTCCTGGAGGCGCGCTGCAGGGATTTGGGCAAGAATATGGCCGACATGACCTTGGCCGAAATGGACGAAATCTGGGAAGAAGCCAAACGCACAGAGAACCCTGCGTGATTTTTTTGGGCATGCAGTGATAGGTTGAGTCGGGTATACGACTCCTTAACTTATAGATATGCGTCCTATCTAACTTTTCATTCACTCTAACTTTTGCTTATTATGAAACCAACTCACCTTTTCTCTACAATTCTCATGGCCGGCTGCATGACTGCAATTTCTCTCTGTACCGCCTGCAGTGATGACGACGGACCGGCCCTGCGCCCCACCCTGCCGGGCAACGAGGGCGGCATTCTCAAGAAAGTGGAACATTTGGGCGGCGTGACCTCCACGTATGATTGGGAGTTCACCTACGATGACGGCCGACTGACAAAAGCCGTCGGACAACTCCGCGACCCCTACGCCGACATTGACATGAGCTACAGCTACACTTGCCGATTGGGCTACGGCGACCGCCGCGTGACCGTAAGCAGTTCGGGCGACAAATCCATCGCCGTAACGCTTAACGGTTCGGGATATATCGAAAAAATGACCGTAGACCGCGACATCTACCAGTTCTACTATATGGACGGAAGACTCAAGGGATGGGAAAAGACAATTTTCGAAAACAACTTCGGCGGCGCCATGCAGTATCGCTCATCAGCCACCATCGAATACAAGGACGGCGACCTATCTACGATTACCTACACCGAGACGGGTAATCCGCCCGTGGTGCTGACACTGACGCCCACCACCATTCCCAACCGCAACGGCCTGTTGCCCGAGACGATTGGCAAGGAACTGGGTGTGCTGGGTTACGAGCACCTCTACTACGCCGGTCTGCTGGGACGCCCCACCACACACTTAGTGGGCCAGATTGACATAGCCTATCCCACCCTGCCGGAAAAGAATTCGAGTACCACTTTTGAATATAACAACAAAAACGGCAACACGGTGCTCTGCAACTATCACACACCGGCTGGCGAAGTGGCTTCCGTGAAGTACACCTATTAATAGCGCCGGGCAGACCTACATTTATTGCTTTATGCAGCACGCGACAGATATACTGCAGTCTGTATGGGACGATGCAAGCGCGGCTTGTGCCCTCTATCACCTGCCCGGATCGGAAGAAGTAGTGGCGATAAGCGGCACGGCGGCGGAAAGCAACGGATTTCCTACGGATGCCATGCGCACAAGGGGCTTTCTGATAGCCCCTTTTTTCAGTGATACATCTACACCTACGGTCCTCATCCCTCCCCAGAGCATAGTCAGTGTTCGTATGGAGGAACTGCCGGCAGAACACGAGCTCGCCGTTCCCTATACGACCGACGAAACGGAGCAACGGACGGTCTACGATTCGGCCTTTCAAAAAATCAGCGACGCTTTGCGCAAAGGCGTGGTAAGGAAAGTGGTTCTATCGCGCCGCCTGTGCCTGAAATTCCCGGAGGAGACAAGCGTCAATCCCCTGGAAATATTCTACAAGGCATGCCATGCCTATCCACGTGCGTTTGTAGCACTTTGGCACACACCGTCCAGCGGAATGTGGTTGGTATGTACGCCGGAATGCCTGCTCGAACATCGGCCCCCCGGCCTGTGGCACACAATGGCATTGGCGGGTACCATGACCTGGGAAGCCGGTGCCCCGGCAGGTAGAAGGGCTTATTGGAGCCACAAGGACCAACAGGAGCAAAAGTATGTGGCCGACTACATCCGCCAACGCCTCGCCCCCTTTGCCCTCCAGCTGGAAGTATCGCCCACCTACCCCATTCGTGCCGGCGCACTGGCCCACCTGCGCACAGACTTCACCTTTACCATGCAATGCGAGCAGGACCTGTCCGCACTGGTCGATGCGCTGCATCCCACACCGGCTGTCTGCGGCATACCAACGGACAAGGCCACACAACTGATACGCCAAGCCGAAGCGACACCGCGCCGTTACTATGCCGGCTACAGTGGTCCGCTGAATATGGACGGACGAAGCCACCTGTACGTCACGCTCAGATGCGCCCACTTCGAACCGGACGGGAAGACGGCAACGCTCTTTGCCGGCGGCGGCATCCTGCGGGAAAGCACCTGCGGCACAGAATGGATGGAGACGTCGCGCAAGATGGAAACGATCCTCAGCCTGTTGCGCCCTACAAATACGTAGGCCTCAAGCCTCACCATCCCGGGAAAATTCCAACGCGCGTTGCGTTTCCCTAACAACCAGCCCCCCACACTTGCACCATGCCTTTCTCAGAAAAGAACTCCATACATCAACTCACCTTCCTGATGCAGGATTATGGCATCCACCACGTCGTAGCCTGCCCCGGTTCGCGCAATGCACCGATTCTGCACAATCTACAAGAAGCCGGATTCCTGTTACACCCCGTCACCGACGAGCGAAGTGCAGGATTTGTGGCCTTGGGCTTGAGACTGGCGGAGCAAGCCTCCGGAGCAGGTCCCGTAGCCGTATGCGTCACCTCAGGTTCGGCCCTGCTGGCCACACTCCCGGCAGTGGCAGAGGCGTACTACCGCCGCAGTCCTCTGCTGATTGTTTCCGCGGACCGCCCACTCCATCGGTTAGGGCAACTGGAGGGACAGATGCTGCCGCAGGAGGGAGCACTGGAACCATACGCCCGGACCTACAACCTAACGGAGGAAAAGACAGACGCGGACACCCTTGCCAACAACCGACTACTCAACGAGGCACTCAGCCGGCTCTGCGCCGAACCTTGGGGCCCCGTTCACATCAATCTCAGAATCGAAGAACCGCTTTTCCGCTTCACACGCGCTTCGCTCCAGCCCGTTCGCCACATTTCCTATGCCGAAAATCCTCCCGTGCCGGGCATGTCTGCCGAGACCCTGCGGATGATAAGCGAGGCACGCCTCCCCGCCTTGGTCTTTGGGCAATGGGAAGCGGGCGAACTACCCGAAGTGACAGTACTGCGCCAATGCCACAAGATGCTGGTGCTCCCGGAGGTGATCTCCGGACAGGGCGGTAGCGAAATGACGGCTGTATTCGACCTGCTACTGGGCCGAAAGTCCTGTCCGGCGGACCTCCCCGTTCCCGATGTCGTGCTCCACGTCGGCGGAAATGCCGTAGGCAAGCAAATAAAGCTCTACCTGCGCCGACAGAAAAACCTGCAAGTGATACGCATGGACAGCACAGGCGAGTTTATCGACACCTTTGACCACCTCGCGAGGGTGGAAAAGTGCGACATCCGGGAGGCCCTTCCTGCGCTGACAGCGGCGCTACCGGTCAACCCGGAGGTAGAAGCAGCCCACCGCCGACTGAATGCGGCGGTCCGGAGCATTGCGGCCTACCACCCACGGACCTTTTCCGATTTCGGGGTGATGCAGGCCTTGGCAAAGCACTTGGCAGACACCCCCTCGATTCTACATACAGCCAACAGCACCTCCATCCGACATGCAGCGCTGCTATTCTCGGCCGGCTTACATCGGATTTTTGCCAACCGCGGCGTGAACGGCATCGAGGGTTCCCTGTCGACCGCCGTAGGACACGCCATGGGCAGCGACGAGCCGGTCTATGTCATGATAGGCGACCTCAGCCTTTTCTACGACATCAATGCGCTTGGCATCTCGCCCCTGCCTCCTACGCTGCGAATCGTGCTGTTCAACAACCATGGCGGACAGATTTTCCACCGTCTGCCCGGATTGGAGCAATCCCCAGCCCTCACACAGTACATTGCCGGTGCCCATCCGCACTGCGCCAGCGACATAGCCCGAGGCTTTGGCCTGCGCTACTTCTCCGCCAAGCGTTATGACGAATTGCAGGAGGGACTGGCGGCAATGACCGCACCGCCGGGGGCCGAAAGTCCCGCCGCCATGCTGCTGGAAGTATGCACCCGGCCCACAGACAACGAAGAGGAGCGGATTTCGCTGGAAAATTGGATGGAAACCGCTTACCGAGCTACTACATAAACCCGAAAATTATGGCTAAAAGAAATTGGACACCCATGAAGTCCTACCAGGAAATCCTGCTGGACACCTGCGGCGGAGTGGCACGTATTACCATCAACCGACCGCGCTACCGCAACGCCTTTACACCCCTCACCGTGAGCGAAATCAGCGATGCACTGCGCCTGCTTCGCGAAGCCGCCGACATCTCCGTCATCATCCTGACCGGCGCGGGCGACAAAGCATTCTGTGCCGGCGGCGATATGCACGTGAAAGGGCGAGGCGGCTACGTGGGCGGCGATGGCGTACCACGACTGAACGTCCTGGACGTACAAAAACAAATCCGGAGCATGCCGAAACCCGTCATCGCCATGGTCAACGGCTATGCCATTGGCGGCGGACACGTCCTGCACCTGGTCTGCGACCTCACCATCGCTTCAACGGGCGCGCGCTTCGGACAGACCGGACCGCGGGTAGGTTCTTTTGATGCTGGTTTTGGTGCATCCTATCTGGCCCGGATTGTGGGACAAAAACGGGCGCGCGAGATTTGGTTCCTCTGTCGGCAGTACAGTGCCGGGGAAGCGCTGCAAATGGGACTTGTCAACGCCGTAGTGCCACCCGAGGAATTGGAGGACACCGCCATGGAGTGGGCCGAAACCATGATGCAACATTCCCCCCTGGCATTGCGAATGATCAAGGCCGGTCTCAACGCCGAATTGGATGGACAGGCGGGTATACAGGAGTTGGCCGGCGACGCCACCATGCTCTATTACATGCTCGACGAAGCACAGGAGGGCGGCCGCGCATTTCTGGAGAAGCGAAAACCTGACTTCAGTAAATTCCCCAAACTGCCCTAAAATCAAAAATGGAAATTCCCGGGATTGCAGTCGCCGTTGCAATTCCGGGAATTTTCTCTTTTATCAGTACGTTTGTTGGCCGTCTAATTGGCACCACTTTTTCGGCGGGCATCCTTGATAAGGGCGTAGGCCTTATAAATTCCCATTTCCCCTGCCTTGCTCAGCACAGGGATGGCTTTCTCCGCCTGTCCCTCTCGCAAATAGATGACTCCCAAATTATAGTATGCCTCGGCAAAGCGGGCATCCAAGCGCAGGGCTGTTTGCAAATCGGCTATGGCTGCCTCCGTATGGCCCATCGCATCGTAGAGCACGGCACGGTTGTAGAGCAGGCAGGGGAGATCCGGGTGCAGGGCCAAGGCTTGGTCCACCGCATACTGTCCCTCCCGAAGAACGGCCTCCCGATAGGCCGGATTCTCGACGACAACGGGGGTCTCGGCCAGCAGATAGGCCATCGCACCGCGCTGCAAGAGCAACAGCAAGCGGATTTCGGGTGTAGACTGGAGCGCAGGAGGGTTCTCCGCTGACAGCAAGGTATCGGATGCTGTGCGGCATATCGCGAAGGCTCCCTGATAATCGTACGCATCTGCCCGGAGCGCAGACTGACGCAGCTCCTCTATGGGCGACATGGCCGACGACTCACCGACGTATCGGCCCTCCGAGGGGCCATCGCCCCTATACTGTGGCAGGACGGACGCATGTTCGCGCTCCAACCTTCCTGCCGCCAAGGTGAGCGGTAACGGGTCGCGGGCAGCACTGAGCACCTCGGCTTCGGTTATAAAGCAGATGCTGTGATAACCGCCCTCGGCCGCCCTCGTTGCGGTAAAGGCAAAGGGTGGCAGTAACTTTTTGTCGGCGGGTCTGTTTTGCACTTTCCCGAAAAGTTCGCTCACGTAGCTGCGGGTCGTATCGGGTTCCTCCTCGACCAACTGACGATAAGACTCGAGACTATGGTCGCTTCGTTTTCTCACCTTCCTGATCGATTTCCGCGCACCGGGACGATAGACCAAATCCAGTCCCGCACGTGCCACTCGGGTCTCGTCGGCAATGGCTCCGCGCGTGTCTCCGATGCGTCGGCGCAGGGCGCCCCGTGCATAGTATCCATACGTGAAGTTGGGATACTCCCTCAGCAGTTCTGTGTAATCCTGAACGGCGCCGCGCAGGTCGCCTACGGCTTCACGCAACTGTGCACGGTTGTAGCGCGCCAAGGTGTTGTCGGGTTCCAGCTGTAACACAAAGTCGAAATCCTCGATAGCCCGATTGTTGTCGCCCAGCAGGGCCCGTAGCAGTCCGCGGTTGTAGTGTGCCACAAAGTGTTGAGGCACCAGCTCTATGGTCTTGTCGTAATCCGCCAAAGCTCCGCCGAATCGGTTGAGTCCGTGTCGGGCTTGCGCGCGGGCTATATAGTTTTCATGATTATCGGGATCATACGCAATAGCTTTGGTCAGGCAGCTGTCGGCCAACGTATAATTCTCTTCGGAAAGCGCATAACGCCCCTTGAAGCTCCAAGCGTCTGCCGTCTCCGGCTGTCGGAGGAGCAGCGAGTCCGCCCACCTGAGGGCTTGGAGGGTATCGCCCCGCATCAGCTCCACCTGCGCCCTCACCATGTAGGCACGATAAAAGTTGCCCCACTTCCGCAGCAGACGGTCTAAATCGACGGCGGCTTCATCGGGTTGCTGCAATTCCAGGTGACACAGGGCCCGATTGTAGAGCGCCCCCTGTTCATCGGGCTTTTCCTGTAGCACCTTGTCGTAATCCGCCACGGCTCCCCGGAAATCGTCGTTGTGAATGCGACACAGGGCACGGAGTAAATATACGTCCGTGATGTAGGGGTTGAGCGCAAGCGACGTGCTGCAATCCGCTTCGGCTCCTTGGTAATCCTCCAGCGAGAACTTTGCATAAGCACGATAATAATAGGGCGGCTGCAGGTGGGGTTTGCTCTCGATGACAGCTGTGAAGAGACGAATGGCTCCGAGGTAATCATCCACGCCAAGGGCGTTTCTCCCCATCAGGATGACGTTGTCCGTATTGACCTGTGCATGCGCCACCCCTACGCCCATCCTGCCCCACGAGGTCAGGAGGCATAGCAGCACGCATATACTACATTTCAGACTACGTATCATCATAAGTTCTTTCTGCGGGGTACTGACACCTTATTATTCTGCCGCTTTATTACGAACAAAAGCCTGTACCAACCGCGCCAGCTGTGCCGGGTCCTCTTATTGGCAGCAATCAATCAGGCTATCCTGCCTGGCTGTTTTAATATTTTATGCAGGTAGGGAATGGTGGTGAAGGAATTTTTCCGACAGAGGAGGCGTTATTTCGTCTTATAGGTCGCCCGCACTTTTCCCTTGAGCAGGGCTGTAAGCTTGCTGCGAACCATCTGTTTGCGCAAGGGCGTCAAGCGATCCGTAAACAACTTGCCGTCCAAGTGGTCGAACTCGTGCTGCATCACGCGCGCCAAATAGCCGTCCACCCATTCTTCGTGCGTAGTGAAGTCTACGTCTTGATAGCGCACACGGATGCGAGTGGGGCGACGTACCGGTTCGTGAATACCAGGCAAGCTTAGGCAGCCCTCCTCCATGGATTGGGTTTCGCTCTCGTCATATTCCAGGATATGCGGATTGATGTAAGCCTTATTGAAACCGGCATATTCGGGGAAATCCTCTTTCAGCACATCCAATGTGATGACTACTACGCGAATATTAAGTCCGATTTGCGGAGCAGCCAGTCCTACACCTTCACTTTTATACATCGTCTCAAACATATTATCAATCAACTGCTTCAAGTCAGGATAATCCGGGGTAATATCCTCAGCTTCCTTGCGCAGGACAGACTGGCCGTAGGTATAAATCGGTAAGATCATAATGGTATTTTATTATTATATAAAAAAGGATTATAGCATGTTTGCGAGGCATCACCAAATACCCTCCATTTTTGGGGAAGAAGACCGGAGGAAATCTGCATTACACACCATGCGTGCGCTGAGCCTCCATGTAACTTTGCAGAATGATTGTGGCGCTAATTTCGTCCACCAAGGCTTTGTCGCGTCGCTTCATGCGTCCCAATCCGGCTTCCAGCATAGTGCGGTGGGCCATGACCGATGTAAAGCGTTCGTCCCAAAGCACCAAGGGAATATCGGGAAATGCCAAACTTAATTTTCGCGCAAATGCCTCTACTCTTCGCAGGTTTTCCGAGGGTTTCCCATTCGTTTGCATGGGTTTGCCCAAGACAAATCCTGCCACCGGTTCACGCGCTATATAGTCACGCACGAAGTCCAGCGCCCCGGCTGTGGGCACCGTGGTCAATCCCGTGGCGATAATCCTCGCCGGGTCCGTCACGGCAAAGCCTGTGCGCTTTTGTCCGTAGTCTATGGATAGTAATCTACTCATTCGTTTGCAAAGTTAGTGCAAGGCGAGAGAAGAGCAAAGGCAAAGTCGAAGAATTTGCCATTTTGCTATTCCGCGCCGCAGCCTAAATTATCTAAAGTTAGTGCAAGGCGAGAGAAGAGCAAAGGTAAACTCGAAGATTTTGCCATTTTGCTATTCCGAGCCGCAGCCTAATATGATAAGTCAGGAAGTTTAGAAGCAAACCGAAGATTTTCCCAGGGTTCACGTCTCAACTTCCTGACGATTTTTTCCAATTGGGGGCTTACCCCGTATGGATTATTTCATTTCTTTCTCATCCTTCATATCAATTTCCTCGCCGGTCATGTCGAAGAACTGATACTGCAAATAGGATAACTGCTGATTGGGGTAGATTTTCACACCCCAACCGTACTTCATTTGCCATTTTCGCTTTAGGGATACGATACCTTGGTTGATATAGGCTGCTACAAAGGGATGTACATACAGGCGGAAGCGCTTGATGCCGAGTTGGTTCACGAGCGTATTGATTTTCTCCTCGAGCGTGTCGGTGAATAGCAAGCTACTTTTGATTTTCCCTGTTCCGCGACAGGTAGGGCATGCCTCCTCCACATTGACATCCATGGCCGGGCGTACGCGCTGCCTGGTGATCTGCATCAGTCCGAATTTGGAGAGTGGCAGGATGTTGTGGCGGGCGCGGTCCTTCTTCATGTTTTCCACCATCCGCTCGTAGAGTTTCTGGCGGTTCTCGGCAAGGTTCATGTCGATAAAGTCGACCACGATGATACCTCCCATGTCTCGCAGGCGGAGCTGGCGTGCCAATTCATCCGCTGCATCAAGGTTGACGTCAAGAGCGTTGACCTCCTGTCCTTCGGGTGCCTTTGAACGGTTTCCGCTGTTAACATCGACCACGTGCAACGCCTCGGTATGCTCGATAATCATGTACGCTCCATGCTTGTACGTGACGGTACGGCCGAAACTCGTCTTGATTTGCTTGGTGACAGAGAAGTTGTCAAAAATAGGCACGTTGCCGTTGTAGAGTTTGACGATTTCCTGCCGCTCGGGTGCTATGAGTGTGACGTAGTCCTTTACTTCGTTGAACACCGCTGCGTCGTTGACGTAGATGTTTTCATAGGAGGGGTTGAAGAGGTCGCGCAACAGGGCTACGGTCCGACTGGTTTCCTCGTAGCAAAGCACAGGGAGCTTGGCATTTTCCGGCGTTTTCGCTTTCGGTGTAGCTTTGGCGGTCTTTTCCTGCTTGCGATGCCGGACTACGCGTTCGATCGTATCTTCCCAGCGCTTGACCAGGATTTTCATTTCCATGTCGAGGTCTGCCACTTTCTTGCCTTCAGCCACGGTGCGGATAATCACACCCATGTTTTTGGGCTTGATGCTTTGGATGAGTTGCTTCAATCGTGCTCGTTCGGCGCCGCTTTTGATTTTGGAAGAGACGGAAATTTTATCCTGGAATGGTATCAGCACAAGGAAACGCCCTGCGAATGAAATCTCACAACTCAGGCGCGGTCCTTTGGTCGAGATAGGCTCCTTGACAATCTGCACCAGGAGTTCCTGTCCTTGCTTCAGGGTGTTTTGTATGCTGCCTTCCTTGTCCAACGCCGGTTGTCCGCCACATTTGGTCAGGGGCACGTTTTTCTTGCCGTCACCCACCAGTTCAAGGTACTTTTCCAGGCTGTGGAAATGATTTCCCAGGTCCAGATAATGCAGGAAAGCATCACGTTCGTATCCCACATTCACGAAACAAGCATTGAGTCCGGGCATTAGCTTGCGGACTTTTGCATAATAAATGTTGCCAACGGAGAAGTGTTCTGCTCGCCCTTCCTTTTGGAACTCCACCAAGCGTTTGTCTTCGAGGAGGGCTATTGAAACTTCCTTTGGCTGAACATCGATAATTACTTCACTCGTCATGATGAATGTGTTGGTTTTTCAAGGGGTTGGGGCAGCCGCACCGGTTCGTCTTGCCCATAATTATAGCGGGAAGCACCGGTAGCAATGTCTGCTGCCTTTTTCCATCGTCCGGGGACAGTCGCGTCCTCCGACAGACGATGTGCTGAAGCCTGCCCATCACCTTTCCATCCGGGATGCAGGGGGGATGCAGCAGGTTTTTTCTTACCAAAAAGTGCCAATATGTTTTGTAACACGAAAGTGAAGCGGCAAACATATTGGCACTTGTTTCACAGAAAGTGTATCTACAAGGGGGCTTACTTGCTCTTGTGACGATTCTTTCTCAGTCTTTTTTTGCGCTTGTGCGTAGACATCTTATGTCTTTTTTTCTTTTTTCCGTTGGGCATAGCTGTATTGTTTTAACGGTTAATGAATATAGAGTTTCTTATTTTGCGATTTCCTGCATGAAAGTCTTTGCGGGCTTAAAGGCAGGAATATTGTGCTCGGGAATGATAAGCGTAGTGTTCTTCGATATGTTGCGGGCCGTCTTTTGTGCTCTTTTCTTCAGGATGAAGCTCCCAAATCCGCGCAGGTAAACATTCTCCTCATTTGCCAAGGATTCCTTGACAGAGCTCATGAAAGCCTCCACGGTGCTCAGAACTGTAGTTTTATCAATGCCTGTTTTCTTGGCGATGTCAGAAACGATGTCTGCTTTAGTCATCTTAGTGTGTTTTAATGTTTGTACTTCTTTTTGAAACGGGTGCAAAGATATAATTTTCAGATGGTTTGAGAAAGTCAAACCCGCATATTTTTACGCAGTCACGGGAATTTTCTCTATTCTTCGCACATGTCGGCCGCCCTCAAAGGGGGTTTTCAGGAAATTATCCATGATTTCGGCCGCCGTTTTTGTATCAATGTATCGCCCGGGCATTACCAGCACGTTGGCATCGTTGTGCATGCGAGTCATTTTGGCTATTTCGGGACACCACACCAAGGCTGCTCGGATGGACTGATGCTTGTTGAGTGTCATCGAGATACCCTCGCCACTGCCACAGATGGCTATACCCTGCTTCACCTCGCCTTGCTCCATGCCGCGGGCCAAGGCGTGGGCATAGTCGGGATAGTCGCAACTCTCCTCGCTGTCGGTGCCATAGTCCTTGTAGGCAATGCCGTGGCTTGTCAGGTATTCGCGTACGAACTGCTTCAGCGCAAATCCGGCGTGATCGCTTGCCAAGCCTATTACTTCTTGCTCTTGCATCATAGGGATCAATATTGTAAATCTATCATTCGCTCAGGAATTTCTTTATTTCGTGGTACATATTCTGCGGCGTGTACCCCAATTTTTCGTCCAGCACCTTGTAGGGGGCCGAGTAGCCGAAGTGGTCCAAGCCGTAGACCCTGCCATTGCCGCCCACCAAGCCCTCGAAGGTGACGGGAAGCCCTGCTGTCAGGCCAAATATCTTTGCTCCCTTGGGCAGGATGCTTTCCTGATACTCCTTGCTTTGACGGCGGAAGAGGCCTTCGCTGGGACAGCTCACCACGCGTGCCTTGATGCCATCCTGCGCCAACAGTTGGGCAGCTTCGGCCAGTGTGCTGACTTCCGATCCGGACGCCACTAATATTACGTCGGGATTGCGCTCGGCCACAACTTCGTAGGCACCGCGTGCCACACCGCTGTAATCCGTCGTCTGGGGCAGGTCCTTCACGTTCTGTCGGCTGAATATCAATGCCGTCGGCGTGTCCATGTTCTCCATAGCCAATTGCCAGCATTTGGTAGCAGCGTGTACGTCGCAGGGGCGGAAGACGCGCACCGAGTCGCGGCCGCTGTGGTTTTTCAGCTTCTCCATCAGGCGGATTTGCGCCTCCTGCTCCACCGGTTCGTGTGTCGGTCCGTCCTCACCCACGCGGAATGCGTCGTGCGTCCATACGAACTTCACCGGCAGCTGCATCAGGGCCGCCATGCGGATAGCGGGCTTCATGTAGTCCGAGAAGACGAAGAAGGTGCCCATCGCCGTGATCAAGCCGCCGTGCAGCGTCATACCGATACATACACACGCCATCGTCAGTTCGCTGACGCCGGCTTGCAGGAAACCGCCAGCAAAGTTATCGCGTGTAATTTCAGTCGTGTGCTTCAGGAAGCCGTCCGTCTTGTCGGAATTGCAGAGGTCCGCCGAACTTACTATCATGTTGGGCATATACTCGGAGAGCAGTTCCAGGCACTTGGCCGAACCGTTTCGTGTGGGGGAGTTGGGCTTCTGCTCGATGCTTTCCCAGGGGATTTCGGGCAGCTTTCTGTCAAACCAATCCTTCAGCTTTGCAGCCTTTTCGGGGTTTGCGGCAGCCCATTCCTGCTCTTCGCGGTGCAGGCTTTCCACCTTCTTGCGCAGTTCCTCGGTCCGCTGGCGATACATCTCGGCCACTTCGGGACGGATGACGAAGGGCTGTTCCGGGTCACCGCCCAAATTCTTGACCGTATTGATATAGGCGTCACCGCCCAAAGGTGCGCCGTGCGTCTTGCAGTTGTGTTCGTAGCTGGAGCCGTCTCCTTGGCGTGCGCCCTTGCCCATGACCGTATGGCCTATGATCAGGGTGGGTCGGTTCGCTTCCTCGCCCGCTTTCTTCAGGGCAGCGCGTATGGCCTCGGGGTCATTGCCGTCGATTTCCATGACGTTCCAGTTCCACGCCTCGTATTTCATCTTGGTATCCTCCGAGATAACGGCAGCCGTCTCGGTGGAAAGTTGGATTTCATTGGCATCGAAGAACATGATGAGGTTGTTCAGCCCCAAATGTCCGGCCATGCGTCCTGCCCCCTGCGAGATTTCCTCCTGCACACCGCCGTCGCTGATATAGGCATAGATCTTCTCACGCAGGAAACCCGGATTGCCGGTCCGCGCATAGAGGGCTTTGGCAGCGATGGCAGCACCTACGGCGTAGGTATGTCCCTGTCCCAGAGGGCCGCTGGTATTTTCGATACCACGGGTGAAGTTGACTTCGGGATGGCCGGGCGTGGGCGAGCCCCACTGGCGGAACTGCTGCAGCTCGTCCAGTGTGAAGCGGCCGATCAGCGCCAATTGGGAATAAAGCATGGGGGACATGTGGCCCGGGTCGAGGAAGAAGCGGTCGCGCGTTTCCCACGTGGGATGGTCCGGGTCGAAGGTAAGAAATTCGGAGTAGAGCACATTGATGAAATCTGCTCCGCCCATAGCCCCGCCGGGATGTCCGGACTTTGCTTTTTCTACCATTGCTACGGACAGGACGCGTATATTGTCCGCGGCCTGATTCATAAGTTTCGTGGAATGTTCCATAATGCCATTTTGCGGTTTGCGGTGATTTGCGTGCAAAAGTAATCATTTTTCTTGAGAACGGCAAGGAGCCGTCCCCGGCAATGCAGCAAAAACTTCCTCACTGTATATATAATATGGTCTTTCCGGCCTTTGGGGGCGTACGGCGCAGGGGGAAGGGAAGAGGGGCAGACATGACAATACAAAAAAAGCTGTACCGATGATGTGATGAAACTCCGAGTAAAACAGGATTTGAGCGCCCTCCCCGCCTTTGTAATCCGACCCTACGCGTCGACCGCGCATATCGGCACGCCATTAGCGAGGCAAGCATTCTCGGCGTTAAGGATTAATTGATGAGATTCCCAATCTAACCGGTACAGCTTTGTGGCTGCAAATGTACATCGTTCCCTCGGGGCCACCAAACTTTTCCTACATTTTTTTACAACCTGTTCGTTTTCCCGGCACGGGAAGGCCTCCTCAAATGTTAAAAGGGGGAATGGCGAATTTGGAGTTTGCGATATTATTTTGTATCTTTGTCGTAGAAACGAAGCAGACTCGTGAACAAACAGGGCCTGCTTCGTTTTTTATGTGCCTAAATCGTGAGCAACTACCTTGGACTTAGAAAAAAATAAGTCCGAAGTAGTTGAAAATAGTGCCGAGATAATTGAAATTAAGTCCTACTTATTTTTTTTCACTCGCTTTTTGGGGAATTCTTCACGCTGGCCGAAAGTGTCAAAAATAGGACCAATTTCATCGTTTAAGAAAGTTTATATTAAATCATCTACCACCTATCAGACTGTCTCCCTCCCCCGGTCCTCACGCAAAGAGTTCCACCCACCGCCCCACTCTCAGTGCCATCCCCAAGTCCCGGTGGGGAGTTTATGGAATCTGTTTTCCTGCGAAGAATACTTTCGTCCTTAGGTATCCCGCTACGACGAGCGATACGAGGCTACTGCGTCTTTTCCCATAACACCGATATTACCGCATGCTCTATATGCGTCAAAAAGGTAAACTTTTGCACCTCCCTCAAAAAAAAGGCGAGGCTGCGAGGCTTTTTCCTTGGCGGAATTTATCGGTTTTACTACTTTTGCAAGTGATTGGTGCCCCCTCCCCGCTACACAGGAGGGCGTGGTCCTCCCATGCCGGGGCCCGGCACAGCGTGGTCTACCATGGGTCTACCATGCCGTAGCCCGGCGTAGCCCACGCGCAGCCCACTGGGGGTCGAGTCGCAGCACAGCGTGCCGCAATTCCCCCATCCATCCTAAATATACAGATACAGGAGAGCCTATGGATAACCTCACGTTTACACCCGCAGAGAGAAGAGAGCTGATGAGCGGCCTGAGAAGAATTTGGCGGGCCGAATCAGTAAAGCCCGACAGCCCTACGGCCCGACTTTTGCTGACGAGACTGACCGACACGGCCAGCGCCGGCGTACCCCGCGACGAATTTGGCCTGAACCGCGCCGTATTGGCGGTGCAAAGCATAGCCCTGGCCGTGGAAAGCATGGGCCTGCGTGGTCCGGCACTGACTGCCTACCTGATTTCCGAAGTATGTACGGAGGCGGACGCAGTAGCCTTGGCCGCAGAATTTGGCAGCGAGGTGAAAGCTGCCGTAGAGGCCCTGCAACGCGTGAAGGCCATCGAGGCAAAGACGGAGGCCCTGCGCACGGACAACTTCCGCAACCTGCTGGTGAGTCAGGCGGGCGACATGCGCGTGGTGCTGCTGCTGATCGCAGGCTGCGTGGATCGAATGCGCAGAATCAAGGACAGCGACAACGACGTGGCCCGACGGGACGTTTCGACCGAAGCTGCCTACGTCTACGCACCGCTGGCGCACAAATTGGGGCTCTACAAACTGAAAAGTGAGCTGGAGGACCTCTCGCTGAAATACCTGGAGCACGATGCCTACTACCGCATCAAGGAAAACCTGAACGCGACCAAGAAAAGCCGCGATGCCTACATCGAGCGCTTCATCGCCCCCATCCGGAAAATGCTGGACGCCGAGGGCATGCGCTATCATATCAAGGGGCGCACAAAGAGCATCCACTCCATCTGGCAAAAGATGAAGAAGCAGGGCTGCGGCTTCGAGGGCGTGTTCGACCTGTTTGCCATCCGCATCATCCTGGACGTACCGCAGCAGCAGGAAAAGGCA
The DNA here is from genome assembly GCA_004558535.1 of Bacteroidales bacterium. Lineage (GTDB taxonomy): Bacteria > Bacteroidota > Bacteroidia > Bacteroidales > Bacteroidaceae > Alloprevotella. The sequence goes on from SFCP01000007.1 coordinate 25,994, forward strand.
CAATGCTGGAAGGTGTTCTCGGTCATCACGGCAAAGTATGAAAGCAACCTGCACCGGCTGCGCGACTGGCTCACCGTGCCCAAGAGCAACGGCTACGAAAGTCTGCACATCACCGTGCGGGGACCCGAAGACAAATGGGTGGAGGTGCAAATCCGCTCCGAACGCATGGACGAAATCGCCGAAAACGGACTGGCTGCACACTGGCGCTACAAAGGGGTAAGGGCCGGCCGGGGCGGCGTGGACAGCTGGTTGGCCGACATACGCTCAGCGCTGGAAACGGGCAACGAAAGCCTGCTGACTGAGAGCCTCTCGTCGGAGGGCAAGAAGCGCGAGACCTACGTATTCACACCAAAGGGAGACCTCTATGCCCTGCCCCCGGGGTCCACCGTGCTCGACTTTGCCTACACCATCCACTCGGCTATCGGAAACCACTGCGTGGGCGCCAAGGTCAACGGACGCAATGTCTCCATCCGACAAACGCTCAACAGCGGCGAAACGGTGGAGATCCTGACGGCAGCCTCGCAAAAGCCGAAAGCGGAATGGCTGAATATCGTCGCCTCGAACCACGCCAAGGCCAAAATACGCGCGGCGGTGCGCGACCTGCAAGCCAGCGAAGGACTCATGGCCAAGGAACTACTGGCACGAAAGCTCAAGAACCGAAAAATCGAGTGGGACGAAAGCGTGATGAACCAGCTCATCAAGAAATCGGGATTCAAGGAAAGCAACGAGTTCTACAAAGCCCTTGCTGATGAGAAGCTGGATGCAGGCGCACTGATCGAAACCTACCAGGAACTGTACCGCCGGGAAGCGGGAACGGCAGAGCGGGCAGCCACACGATCGGCCGAAGAATTCAGTTTTGAAGCCGATGCCATCAACAAAAATGCAGCGGGAAGCAGCGACGTGCTGGTCATCGACCGCAATCTGAAGGGGCTGGACTTTCAGATGGCCCGCTGCTGCAATCCGGTGTATGGCGACGAGGTCTTCGGATTCGTCACTGTGTCGGGCGGCATCAAGATTCACCGCACGAACTGTCCCAATGCACCGGCCCTACGCGAACGGTTTGGCTATCGCATCGTGCCGGCACGCTGGGCCGGCAAGGGAGGCGGCAAATACAGCATCACACTGCACGTGGTGGGACACGACGACCTGGGCATCGTAAACAACATCACTTCCATCATCTCGAAAGAAGAGAAAATCATGCTTCGCAGCATCAACATCGACTCGCACGACGGCCTGTTCTCCGGCATGCTCACCGTCATGGTGGACGACACGCAGGTGTTGAACACCCTGATCAAGAAACTCCGCACCGTGCGTGGCGTAAAAGCGGTGTCGCGCGCATGAAACCTCCCTACCCCACCAATCCCATCATCATGCACCCGCACCGCCTTATCCTCACCTGCATGCTACTCCTCGGGCTGACAGCGACTGCTGCAGCACGCGTCGTCTACACGCCACAAGACTCGGCGCGCGTAGTGGAGTTGCTACGGACAGAGACGGGAGAAGAGGACGTACTGTTCTATGCCCGTCAATTCTTGGGATTGCCCTACGTGGCGCATACACTGGAGGTAAGTGACCCGGAATGCCTGGTGGTCAACCTGCGGGAGCTGGACTGCACCACCTTCGTAGAAACGGTCTGCGCCCTGACACTCACACACCGGCAGGGGAAGGATTCGTTTGACGCCTTCTGCGAAAACCTGGAACGGATGCGCTACATGGACGGCCGGATGGACGGCTACTGCTCACGCCTGCACTACTTCACCTGGTGGATGCAGGACAACATCAAGAAAGGACTGGTAGGCGAGGTGACAGACCCGCAGTACTTCACGGCCTGCATCACCGTCAACAACTTCTACATGAGCCGCCATCCCGACAGGTACACCCTCCTGAAAGGCCATCCCGACAGAGTACGGGAAATCCGCCGATTGGAGGAAACATACAACGGCCCCGGCGGCAACTACCTGCCGCAAAAATACACCGGACTCAGCCGACAGCAACTCGGCGCCATACACAGCGGTGACATCGTGGCCATCGTGACGACCAAAGCCGGACTGGACTATTCCCACTTGGGCTTTGCCGTATGGGAACCCGACGGAAAACTACACATGATCCACGCTTCGAGCCAACTGAAAAAAGTCGTCGAAGACACACGGCCGCTGCAAACCTATCTGTCCGGCATTTCCACCTCCATCGGTGTGCGGCTGCTACGTCTGAAATAGCACCTCATTACCTCCTCCCCCTCATTCCCCTGTTCATCTATGTCCCACAAAATCATCTCCATCCTCTGCCTACTGCTCCTGACCGCCCCCCTGTGGGGACAGCAAAGCAAGATCTACGACGCCGACCTGCGGACGCTGCGAATGACGGTGAACGGAAAATCCTGTGATTTCCCTGTCATCACACTGGGCAAGGGGGAGAGTTTCGACCTGTCCTTTGACGACCTGCGCCACGACTACCGCCGCTTCACCTACCGTCTGGAGCACGTTGCCGCAGACTTCCAAACGGACGAGGGACTCTTTGACAACGAATACATGGTGGCCGATGACAGCGAGTTACCGCTGGAGGGCTACACGCAAAGCATGAACACCTCCATCCTCTACAACCACTATTCCCTCAGCATCCCCAATGCGGACATGCGCCCACTGATTTCGGGGAACTACCGGCTGATCATCAACGGCGAGGACGAAGATGGCCAGCCGATGCGCGCCCTGGAGGTGTACTTTGGTGTGACAGAACAGTTGGCCCCCATCACGCTGAGTGCTACGACCGACACGGAAATCGACCGCAACGACGCACACCAGCAACTCACACTGACGGTGGATTGCAGCAACTTAGGCGTACGCGATGCGGCAACGGAC